>DASRXC010000173.1:0-6674 GCA_035654355.1 Binatus sp. (SeqCode) | reverse complement strand
TACGCGCGCACACGCCCGCGCAGGTGATCGCCGGTGCGGCGGTCGCAGTCGCGTCGACGCTCGTCTTCTTCCGTCTTTTCCACATCATCTAAGCGTCCCGAAGAGTACTTGAGTCCGAAGGACGCGAGCGCTGCTACGCCGCAAAGCAACGACGCGAAGACGAATCGATCAGCTACTTTATTCGTCTGGTCATCCCAACCGATGAAAACCTCGTGATCGCACGGCACGTCGTCGAGCTGCTGAGTGGTGCCGATTGATCCAAGCCGCACGGAACATCGCAATTATTATTTATTACGTGCATCAAGGGCACGTTCGTTCGTGTGGAAAGCGCTCTTAAGAACTTCCTTCAAGCCTGTCTCACCGCAGGGTTACTATTAGTCTAAGCCGCAAACTCCCGCACCATCGTGAAATGAGGAGTGAGGTACACATGAGTCAGAGCGCCAACGAATCACTCGAGCACGCACAAGAGCGCGCAGAGGCGTTCTACAAGCAGCTACAAAGCTTCGCGGCCGCAGATCAAGCGCAAACGCGCAAAGACATGGAGAAAGCCCACACCCAAGCGCATGCGCTCGCCGACGAAATCAAGGCGTTTGCGGACAATCAACAGACCGACGTCAAGACCCACCTCAAGGAAGCGCGCGCAGCGTTCGAAGATGCTGCGAAGCGCGCGAAAGAAGCTTCGGATGCCGATGGTGCGGAGCTAAAGACGAGGACGACTGAAGCAGCCGAGCGCGCGAAACAAGCCATCGCACACCTTAAGAGCGCGATCGCTGCAGCGAGGTCACACACTCCGGCTTGATGGGTCTTAGCTCGTAGGAGCGCGATCTCGATCGCAACTTGGTAGCGCGAACGGCACGTGCGCGAGCGCGTCGATATGCGATACGCCGAGCGGTTTTGCGCGCTGCGCGAAGATCTGCTCGTCACCGCTTACTTCGACGCTGAGCGTCGCGCTTCCACGAGACGATGACTGCAACAATCCGGCCGTCAGAGCCGCGCAGGCGTCTGCGGGATCGACCAGACGCACTGCCGGGCCAAGCGCGGCGGCGAACCAGCTGCGCAGGTGCGGAAAGTGCGTGCAGCCGAGGATGACGGCGTCGCAGGCCGCGTCGATGAAGGGCCGGCAGACCTCATTGACGGCTGTTTGCGCGCGCTCGCTCGCCGACTCTCCCGCTTCGACGATCGGCACAAGCGCGGGTGCCGCGACGTCAGTCACCTGTACCGCAGTATCGAGCGCGCGAAGCGATCGCGCGAACGCGCCGCTTTCGATAGTTGCCCGCGTCGCGATGACGCCGATCTTCTTCCGCGCGCTCGCTGCAAGCGCGGCGCGCGCACCGGGCTCGATGACGCCGGCGAACGGCGCATGTGCCGCCGGCCAGCCACAAGCATCGAATGCGGCACACGTCGTGCCCGAAGCGATGACGATCGCAGCTGGATTAAACGCCGCGAAACGCTCTACAATGCGCGCTCCAAGCGTCGCGACGTCTTGCAGTGCGCGATCGCCATACGGCACATTCGCCGTATCCGCGAAATACAGGACGTCGACGTCCGGCGCGATCGCGCGTAACGCACTCAAGACCGTCAGGCCGCCGAGTCCGGAGTCGAGCATCGCGACCCGTCGCCCCTGTCCGCTCACAGCGGCGCTTGCGGGCCCCCGGTGAACTCCATGATGCCATTTGCGATGCCTTGTGCGAGCTTGTCGAGAAATGCCGGACGCGTCAGTTCTGCGGCGTCGCCGGAATTGCTCAAGAACGCCGTCTCGACGAGGACTGCGGGCATGTCGGTGTGCTTGATGACGTAGAAATTATTGCGTTTGACGCCGTCATCGGCGATGCCGTCGGCCGCGACGAGCGCGTTCTGCACCGTTTGAGCGAACACGCGGTCTGCAGGACGCCAATAGTAGGTCGTTGTGCCATTGAGACTGTGAGCGACCGACGAATTGATGTGCACGCTGACGAACACGCGCGCACCGGCCGCGTTGGCGACGTCGCATCGCGCCTGCAGCTCTTGGGCGTCATCGCCGTTGGGATCGCCAACCTCATAATCGCCATCGCGGGTCATAACGACGCGCCAACCCTGCCGTTGCAGATCGGCGCGCAGCCGCAGCGCGATCTGCATCGTCAGCTTGCTCTCGACTAAACCATAACCGGAGTTCGCTGCGCCGGGATCGTTGCCACCGTGGCCCGGGTCGATGACTACGAGATCGCGTTGCGTCGGCGTGCGCGTCGGCGGCGGCGTCGGATTGACGACCCACGCGACGGTGCCAACGCCCGCTTTTGGCGCATCCGCCGCGGGCGGCTGCGCCTCGATCTCGACGCCCATCTGGTCGGTCGACTGCGCGATCGGTCCGATGTTGACATCGATCGGCTGCGTGGGCGAGATGGTGATGCGCACGATCGGCTCGGGATCGAGCGCGAACTGCGAGATGTGGATGTCTCTGACGAATGGCAGCGCGGACGTCAACGTCTGGGAAGGTCCTACGAGCGTGACGCCCTTGATGTCAAGCCAAAAGCGATTGTCGGGATCGTCCAAACGGTGCCACTCGAAGCTGACGGGCCCGCCCGACATCGTCAGCGTCAAGCGCGTGCCGCCGCCGGGAATCTCGGCGAGATTCGCAGCGGTGATGCGGATCTGTTGCGGCGTGGGCGACGGCGTGGCTGCGCCGTTGTCAGTCGTCTCAGGCTGGGCTTGGATTCCCGGGTTCCCCGCCGCGGACGGCGCCGTCGGCGTCGGAGCGGGTGTTACAGGCGGTTGCGTCGGCGCCGGTGTGACCGGCGCCTGCGTCGGTGCCGATGCTTTAGGCGGCGACGTTGATGTCAATGCTTTCGGTGGCGTCGTCGATTGCGGCACCGGCGATGCGATCGGCGACGGCTTCGCGCTGGCGGCCGCGCTCGGCGCAGCTGACGGCGTCAGCGTCACGTGCCCAACCGCGCGCGTGCCATCGTCCAAATGCAACGCTGCTTCATCGGTCGCAAGTACCGCGTCAACAACCGGTGCGCCGGCGGCGCGATGCGCTGCGAACTTAACGCCCTTTTTCACCGCAATCGCAACGGTCGTGGTCGGATAACCTGGCGGGCCGCTTTCGCTGACCTTGATCGACGTCGCGTGACCACCGCTGACTCGCTGCGTGCCCTGGGCATCGGTGCCGAAGCCGGGGAACAGGACGCTTAAGACGCCCTGGCGCGAGTCGTACGCGGTTCGATACGCGGCTGGTGCGGAAGTCGTCATCGAAACGACGGTGCGCCGGCTCTCGTTACGCGGCGTGATCGAGAGAACTTGCGGCACGAACACGTAACCGCCGGCGAAGCCGCGGACCCCGAGCTCTAACGCTTTGGCCAACGGGATGAGCGGGATATACAGATCGCTGTCGCGATAGAACGGCGCGAACGGCATCGCGACTGGCGTGCCCCCGATCGAGAGCGCGGCGCTGCCGACGGTGAGCGTGATCAGGGTGCCGTCGGCGCGTGTGACGACAGCGAACCTCGTGCCGGGCTGCCACGCGATCGATGCTTGCGCCAGGTCAAGCATGCTGCGAACGCCACTGTCGTTTGCGGGCGCGACTGGGTCGTTGTAGGCGATGGCCAAACGTTCGAATGGGACTTGCCGTCCGGCGACATAGACTTTCGCATGGCTCGGCGTGAATGCGACACCCGCGGCAAGCGATGGCGCCGCAAACGCGAGCAGCGCGGCGACCGCGCTAAGGGCTATGACGCGGGGAATCACTGTGCGAATGTCCCTCGCGTCAACGGCTCATCCAATTCCATGTGTCCGCCCGGCAGTGCCGCCCGTTTCTTGCCGGCCAATAAAACTTGCACTCGATTGATTCCAGGGACGTTCGTGAGCGTGTAGACGAGCGATTTGAACATCGCCGCCTCGTCTTCGGCACCGCCGGTGTACGATTTCGTCACCGGCCCGCCGATGTTCGCAGTCGCCATGTCGTCTTGAACGGTCACGTCGAGCGTTGTGCCGGTCGGAAAAAGCACGACCGCATCGCGCCCTGTCGACGGGCCCGCGAGCAATTGCGTCGCGGCGTATTCGGCGAGGCCCTCACCGTGCAGATTCGGATCGACCGTATACTCGGCGGGCGCAAGCGCCTCGGTGCCGGCATCCACGAATTCTACCGTGAAATGCCCCGGTGCCTGGACCACCTGCTGCGGCTTCTTCGCGCAGCCGGCTGTAAATGCAAGCATCGCCGCCACAACGGCAGCGATGACGGACCTCACGGGGAGTCGGGGACCGCGCATGTCATCGCTTATCGTAGCGTATCTCGCTTCCGATAGCAAGAACGCCCGTTCGACTGTCGTTTTTCATGCCTAGCAGGTCGGACGAAGGATCCTTATCCGCGCGCCATGAGTACGACGCCGACCAATGCGCACGCGACGCCGATCCATTGCACCATCTGCAACCGCTCGTGCAGCACCATCCGCGCCAGCATCACGGTACTTGCCGGGTAGAGCGACGCGATCACGGCCGCGATCGAGACCAGGGTATGTCGCAGAGCGAGCAAGTACAGCAGGTTTGCACCCATGTCGAGGGCGCCACTGGTCACGGCGAGCCGTCCAGTGCCGCTTGCAAGCTTAGCCGGTCGCCAAATGAGGGCGGTCAGTCCGAGAACGATCAAAAATGTCGTCCGCGAAGCGACCAGCGGCCACGCGCCGCGCGAACTGGCAGCGAGCAGCACGTAGACGAAGCCGAAGCCCAGACCACTAATGAGCGCAAGCGCAATGCCAGTTCGCTTCGGCTCGGGCTGTCCGGCGACGTCCTCGTCGCTCGAGGACGACACGAGCGCCACCGCGACCAAGGCGAGCACGATTCCCACGATCGCGCCGACTGAGGGTCGCTCGCCGCGGAGCAGACCATACGCGATCGGCACCGCCGCTGCAATCACCGCAGTGATCGGCGCGACGACGCTCATACGCGCGATCGCAAGTCCGCGATACAGGGCGGCGATGCCGATGACTCCGGCGAGCCCGACCCCAGCGCCGAGCACAAGGTCCCGTTCGAGCGGCGCGCCATTGCCGAAGACTGGAAGCGAAAGGATCGCGATGATCAAACCGGCCCCGCCGGAAAGCAGCACGACAACACGCACGTCGTTGCGTTTGGTCGCAAGACCGCCCAAAAAATCAGCGGCGCCATAGATGAACGCCGCCGCAAGTGCGAGCGCGATCCCCATTCCGGTGCTTAAATATCCTAAGACGGCTCGAACAAACGAAGTCTACAAACCGAACGCGAACAGCGTGCCGGATTCATCGGAAACGTATACGCGTCCATTCGCCACGATCGGGCTCTCCCAGTGGATAGAACCAATCGCGCCCGACCAGCGGGTGTCGCCATCGCGCGCGTCGAGTGCGCGAACGGCGCCGTCCGCGGCGACGAACACGAGGCCGTTGGCGACTGCGGGGGATGTTCCCCCGGCTGAGCTCTTCCAGGCAGATTCAAGACGCGTGCTGCCCGAGGTGGTGACGACGCGGAACGACCGCACCGCCGACACCGTGCCGATGAAAAGCCACGTGACGTCGTGCGAGTCGTTCGCGACTGCCGGTTGGGAGTAAATCCCATCGCCGATCGAGACATCGGCGAGCTCTCCGCCGACGCCGCCGAGATGACGCCGATCCAGCAGGCGCAAGATGCCATCCTTGCCGCCTTGCACTGCGAGCAGCGGTGTGCGGCTTTTCGTCTGCGACGGCAGCATGACCGGTGCCATGCTCCCAAGATCCATGTCGGTGCTGTTCAGCTCGTCTTGGTTCGCCGGCGTAAACGAATCGAGCGCGGTCGCGCCGTTCGCGCTCAATGCGATGACCGAGTCGCCGTGGCCGTGGCCCCCGCTGCTCGCGTTGAACAACCCGTTGCCGGTGGCGATGTAGACGCGGCCGTGCATCGACGGATCCGGGTCGACGACCGCACCCGCGCGCGCCCACACTCCGCCTTGAAAATCAGGACACGCGCGCTCTGGAAGGATTCGATCTTCATTCGAACACTCGACGTTAAACACGTGCGTGTGCCCGTCGCGCAGATCGACCGTCACAAGGTGCCCGACGTACGGGCCAAAGTCTCCGAGATAGCCTGAAGTTGTCGCGTAGAGATAGCCGTTCGCGAGATTGAGCGCCGACGCGTCCTTATCGTACTGAGGGATCAACGTGATGAGGATTGGGAATCCGCCGGTCTTCTGCTCCATGCCATCGGCAATCGTCAGCTTGTGGATGTGCGCGTCCGCGCCAGGCGCGTACACGATGCCCGCGTTTGCATCGACTGCTGGCATCGCCGTCGTGATGCCGGGCCCGCGCGTGACGAACTTCCATTTGATGGCGCCATTTGCCGCATCGATCGCGTAGGTGACCCCTTCGCGCGTCGTGATGAAGAGATCGCCGGCCGCGGCGACGGCCGAACCCTCGGACGCAGAATCGAGTTTGACCGACCAGATGCGATGCAGCTTGTGCACGGTCGCAGCAGTGATCGCTCGCTCATCCTGAGTGGTGCCCGAGCGCGCGCTGTCGTACCCGAACAATGGCCAATCGGCCGCGCCAGCGATCGCAGGCGACATCAAGAGCGCGCAGAGCAACACTACCGCTATTGGACGCATCGATTTGAAAAGGTTGGTGGAGGCGACCGGAGTTGAACCGGTGTCCGAGAAGACCCCCACGAAGGCATCTACAAGCTTATCTCGGGCTTTATTCTCG
>DASRXC010000172.1:0-5966 GCA_035654355.1 Binatus sp. (SeqCode) | reverse complement strand
GTTGGTGTAGGTGTTGAGACCGGCGTCGGCGTCGGAGCGGGCGTTGCTGTCGGCGTTGAAACCGGCGTCGGCGTCGGAGCGGGCGTCGCGGTCGGCGTTGAAACCGGCGTCGGCGTCGGAGCGGGCGTCGCGGTCGGCGCCGGTGTCGCGGTCGGGGCCGGCGTCGGACTGGGATCAAGCGTAGGCGTGGTCGTTGGCGCCGACGGCGGCGTGTGTCGCGCACCGGGCGTCTGCACGAGTGAATTCAACGCCGACGACGATCCGCCGCAGCCTGCGACGAGAATCGCGAAGAAGAGAACGAAGCCCGCCCACCAACTGAACGCTCTCACGACTGCTCACCTGTCGCCGCGCTGGGCCCATAAATGGGCCGCAGCTTGAGAAGACCTGCAGCTCTTCTAAGCCTAGATGAGCCGTTAGCCCCATGCTGTGTCCTTAGTCACTCCCCGCGAGCGAGCTGTCTAACCATTTGGCTCGCCATCAGTCGGGCCGCGAACCCATTGCTTCGTGGGCCCGCAGTCTCTTGATGCAACTCGATACTTACCGTACTGTTGAGCTGCATACGCGCACCGTCCGTCTGAAAGCGTTTGTCTTAATGTCCGTCGTCCTCGATCGGCAGCTCGATCAGCCCGTCCGAGAAGCCAAACCCATCCGCGCGCCCTCTCAATACTCCAGGGCGTGGGCAGCACTGCTCGTCGCGCTCGACGTGTCGGTGTTCGCACTGTCGGCGATGGTTGCGGCGATCGTGGTCTTTCATCGCGTCAACGTCTTGTGGTCGCGCGAGGGCGTGCTGATATCGACCACGGCCTACATCGCGATTTGGCTGATCATCTTCGCACGGGTCGGTTTGTATCGGCGATCGTACGCGCTGTCGACAAAGGACGAGTTCTATTTCATCGCTGCGGCGTTGAGCCTGGGGGTGATCCCATCGCTGACGGTCTTCACGATATGGCCGGCGATCTCGACCTCGCGGCTTCACATCCTTGTCACCCTCGCGATCTCATTCGTGGCTGTCGGTGGAGTGCGTACTGTCGCTCGCTCGGTCCGCGCGATGGCGATCCGCAATCGCCCCCGCCGCGTGGCGGTCGTCGGCAGCGGGTCGCGCATCGACACCGTGACCGAGTCGTTGAATCTGGTCGACGGCTCTCAAGTGCTACGTTTGGAAGTGAACGATCTCGACGAGACGTTGAACCCCATCAATCTCGGCAGTGACCCGGATCTCGCAAGCATCGAGTGGTTCGACCAGGCGCGCGCATGGGGTGCTGAATCGCTCATCCTTACGGAAGTGCTGCCGCCCGAGATCGTACCGCACGTGCTGGACGTCGCCGGCCGGCACCACATTCGCGTCGCCTACGCGCCGCCGCGCGTTCGCTTCCAGGCCTTCGAGCTGACCCTGCAGCAAGACGGCCAACAAGCGCTCATCGTGCCCTCGCGGCTCCGCGCCTGCCAACCGCGGGTGCGCCTCTACAAACGCATCGCCGATCTCGCACTTGCCGCGTTCGCGCTCGTGCTGCTATGGCCCATCATGCTTGGAGCCGCGTGCGCGATCTTCTTTGAATCAGGCCGTCCGATCTTGTATCGCCAGCGGCGCGTCGGACGCAACGGCGTGGAATTCAACCTGCTCAAGTTCCGCTCGATGCCGGTGGACGCCGAAGCCAGCAGCGGCCCGGTCTGGGCGTCGGCTGCGAACGACCGCGCGACGAAAGTCGGCTCGTTCTTGCGCCGCTACAGCATCGACGAACTGCCGCAGCTTTTCAACGTCCTGCGCGGCGAGATGTCAATGGTAGGACCGCGGCCTGAGCGACCCGAGTTCGTGGCGCTGTTCCGCGAGCGTCTCGCGCGTTACGAGGAGCGCCATCTTGTGCGGCCGGGCATAACCGGCTGGGCGCAAGTCCACATGACTCGTGTGCTCGCGCCGTCATCGGTCGGCCAAAAGCTTTCCTGCGATCTCTTCTACATCGAACACTGGGGGTTGATCTTGGACGCGTACATCATCTGGAAAACCGCAGCCGAGTTCCTCTTCAACAGGGCGGTTTGAACGCACATGCAGGCGCTTGAACGACCGCTGACGCTCCGGCCGATGGTCTCGGTCCTTTTGCCGGCTTACAACGAGGAATCCATCATTGCGCCGAACTTGCAGACGCTGTGCGACCATATGGATTCGCTCGCGCACGAGTATCGTTGGGAGATCGTCGTGATCGACGACGGCAGCACGGACGCGACCGGTGACCTCGCGGAACAGTTCGCGCTAACGCATCCCGAAGTGCGCGTCTTCCACCACCCGGCGAACTTCGGCCTCGGGCAGGCGCTTAAATTCGGCTTCAGCCGCTGCCGGGGCGATTACATCGTCACCCTCGACATCGATCTCAGCTACGCTCCCGAGCACATCGAGCGTCTGCTCGGCCGAATCCGTAACTCGCCGGCCAAGATCGTCGTAGCATCGCCGTACATGGAAGGTGGGCGGATCTCCAACATCCCGTGGTTGCGCCGAACGCTCTCCATCTGGGCGAACCGCTTCCTCGCAATCGCATCCGAAAGCAAGCTCTCGACGCTCACAGGATTGACGCGCGTCTACGACGGGCGTTTTGTCCGTTCGCTCAACATCCGGGCGCTCGGCACCGAATTGAATTCGAAGATCCTGCATCAAGCCAACGTGCTACAGGCCAGGGTCGAGGAGATCCCGGCGCATCTCGATTGGAGCTTGCAGAACAGCGCCGGCGCGACGCGCGTCTCGAGCATGAGGATCGCGAAGCAGACGCGCTCAGTGATCCTGTCGGGCTTCCTCTTCCGTCCGGTGATGTTCTTCATCGCGCCCGGCCTGTTGCTGCTACTGTTCTCCGCATATGCTGGCACGTGGGTGGGCATCCACACCTACACCAACGCACAAGCGCTTGCTCTTGCAGGCGACCACGACATCACCGACGCCGTCGCAGCGGCGTTCAGGCAGGCGCCGCACGTGTTCTTCCTCGGTGGCATCGCGCTCATGTTGGCGCTGCAGTTCCTCAGCCTCGGCATCCTCGCGATGCAGAGCAAGAGCTACTTCGACGAGCTGTTCTTCCTTACGTCGGCGGTCTACAAAGAGCTTCGCCATGAAAGGGGTACGTAGTTGATCACCTCAGCACCCGCGCCGTCCGCGATCACCCTCCCGTCGGACCAGGATGCGTCCGGCCGAACGCTCGGCTCTGAAGAAATCGCGCTCGTTGGCCAAGCGATCGCCACTGGCACGCTCACCAGCACGAAAGGGACGTTCGTCAGCGCGTTCCAGAAACGGTTCGCGCACATGCTCGGCCTGACGCACGGATACGCGTGCGCATCCGGCACCGCCGCGATCCATACCGCGATCGCCGCTCTCGATCCCGAACCGGGCGACGAGATCATTACGTCGCCGATCACGGACATGGGCGCGCTGGCACCGATCATCTATCAAGCCGCGATCCCAATGTTCGCTGACGTCGATCCGCAGACGTACAATATTACGGCGGCGAGCATCGAGCGCGCGCTCAGCCCAAAGACGAAGGCGATCATCGTCACGCACCTGTTCGGCAACCCTTGCGACATGGGTCCGATCATGGAGCTGGCGAATGCGCGCGGCATTCCGGTCATCGAGGACTGTGCACAGGCATTTCTCGCAACCTCTGGCCGGCGCTACGTCGGCACGATCGGCACGATCGGCTGCTTCAGCCTTCAACAAGGCAAGCACATCACGTGCGGCGAGGGCGGGATCGTGGTCACAGCCGATGAGGCGCTTGCGCGGCGGATGTACCTCTTCATCAACAAAGCGTGGGGATATGGCGACGCCAACCCAGACCACTATTTCCTTGCGCTCAACTATCGCATGTCCGAGCTCCAGGGCGCGGTCGGATTAGCGCAGCTCGAGAAACTCGAACAGTCGGTCCAGCAGCGCATCGATCTGGCCAACGAGCTCGACCGCCTGTTGAGCGACTGTCCGGGCGTTCAGACACCGGCCGTCCACCGCGACGCGGTGCACACCTATTGGAAGTACTGCTTGCGCGTCGATCCCGAGCGCATCCGCGGCGGTGCGGTGGGCCTCGCCCAGGCGCTGCGCCAAAGCGGCATCTTCACGGTACCGCGCTACATCCAAAAGCCGGCATTCATGTGCGAGGTCTTCGCCAAGCAGCGCACGTTCGGCAACAGCCATTTCCCGTTCACCCTCGCGCGCCCCGAAGCGCTCGATTACCGGCGCGAACGCTTCCCGGGCACCTTCGAGGCGCTCGACCGCGTGCTGGTCGTGCCGTGGAACGACCGTTTTACCGACAGACATGTCGAGTTCATCGCTGCGTCTGTGCGCGACGCTGCTGTCCGCCTCGCCTCGTAACGTCGTGAGCACCTCGACCCAACGGAGAAGATGATGGAACGAAGACTACGTTTTGGCTTGGTCGGTGCGGGACGCATCGGGAACGCGTACGCGCAAGCGTTCGAACGTTCGCATGCGGCGGAACTCGCGGCCGTCGCCGATCTGCGCGAAGACGCGGCCCAGGCCATCGCGCAGAGCTCGGGCGGGCGCGCTTTCGATCGCTACCAAAAGATGCAGCGAGAGTCCAAGCTCGATGCAGTGCTCATCTGTACGCCGCCTAACACGCATCCAGAGATCGCGATGTACTTCATGGACCGCGGCATCCACGTGCTGTGCGAAAAGCCCTTTTCCATCGATTTGGCTCACGCGAAGATGATGCTCGCGTCTGCCAAACGCAACAGCGTCGCGATAACCATGGCCTCGAAGTTCCGCTATGTCGATGACGTCATCCGCGCCAAAAGCATTGTCGCGTCCGGCATCCTCGGCGAGATCGTGCTGTTCGAGAACGCGTTCACCTCGCGCGTCGATATGTCGTCGCAGTGGAACTCCGACCCCGCGATCAGCGGCGGAGGCGTGCTCATCGATAACGGCACACATTCCGTGGACATCATGCGCTATTTCCTGGGTTCGCTTGCCGACGTCCATGTCGTCGAGGGAAAGCGCACGCAGGGACTGGCCGTGGAGGACACCGTGCGCATCTTCGTTCACAGCGAAGCCGGCGTCATGGGCAGCATCGATCTCTCGTGGAGCATCAATAAGGAACAGGAGAGCTACATCTCGATCTACGGCTCGCACGGCACGATCCAGGTCGGTTGGAAGCAGTCCAAGTACCGGCAGTCCTCGAGCCCGGATTGGGTCGTCTTCGGCAAAGGCTACGACAAAGTCCAAGCGCTGCGCGACCAGATCGACAACTTCGCGCGCGGCCTGGTCGGCGAGGAGCATTTCCTCATCACCGCTGAGGACGCGCTGGCTTCGGTTGAGGTCGTGCAGGCCGCCTACGCCTCGCTGCTCCAGAACCATTTCATGAAAGTCATGCAATCGATGGACGGCGCGCAAATCCACGCTTCCGAGCGCGACCTGTTGGAGGCGTCACGCGCGTGAGCATCCGCATCCACCCGACCGCGCTGATCGAGGATGGCGTTCAGATCGGCGATGGTTCGGCGGTATGGGATAACGTCCACATCCGCCACTCGACCGTCATCGGCGCCAAATGCATCGTCGGAGAGAAGACACACATAGCGTATGGCGTGCACATAGGCGATCGCGTCAAGATCAACGCCTTCGTCTACATCTGCACCGCCGTGACCATCGAGGACGGCGTGATGATCAGTGCGGGGACGATCTTCACGAACGATCGCTTCCCGCGAGCGACCACACCGGATCTGCGCGAACTCCGCACGTCTGAACCAGATGAGCACACGCTACAGACAGCAGTACGCGAAGGAGCGACTATCGGGGCCGGGAGCATCATCGGGGGCGGGCTCGAGATCGGCCGCTTCGCGATGGTCGGCATGGGCTCGGTGGTGACGCGGACCGTGCCCGACTTCCATCTCGTCGTCGGCAATCCGGCGCATGTGGTTGGAGCGGTCTGCCGGTGCGGCGATATCATCGACCGCTTTGACGCTGAGACTCGCGCTGCGGCTTTGCGCGAAGT
>DASRXC010000171.1:0-31870 GCA_035654355.1 Binatus sp. (SeqCode) | reverse complement strand
CGAACGTCGCAAAGGTCTGCTGTGGTACAACACCTACGCGGTCGCATTCGCCGGCACATACCGCACCCTTAACCCGAGCGATGCAGCCGTCCTGACGCTTCACTTTCCGCTGCCGGGCGATGGGGCGATCTATGATGACGTACGCGTCCTCGTGGATCGCCACCCAGTCGTGACAACAGTCACTGATGGACAAGTCACCGCAGAACTTCCCGTTGGTCCGCATCACTCGACCGAATTAGGCGTGTCGTATCGTTCACGCGGCGTTGGAACGTGGTCCTACTCGTTCGGTGCGGGTGTCAACGGGGTCCATGATTTCGCGCTGACGATGACGACCGATTTCAACGCAATCGATTTCCCAGGCGGCACGCTCGCGCCGACCACGGAGAGCAAGACCCCCAGCGGATGGCGACTTGGTTGGGACTATCGCGATCTCGTCGCCGGGCGCGGCATCGGCATGGTATTGCCGCAACGCCTGCAGCCCGGTCCACTCGCACAGCGCATTACGTTCTGGGCGCCTCTTTCGCTCTTGTTCTATTTCTTCGTGATGTTCATCATCGTGACGATCCGCCGGGTGGACCTGCACCCGATGAACTTCTTCTTTCTCGCGGCGGCGTTCTTCTCGTTCCACCTGCTCTTCGCGTACACGGTCGACCGCCTACCGATCGGCACAGCCTTTGCGCTGTGCTCCATTGTATCCATGTTTCTGACGGTGACGTATCTGCGCGTCGTTGTCGGCTGGCGCTTTGCGTCAGTCGAAGCCGGTCTTGCCCAGGTCTTCTATTTGATTCTTTTCTCGCTCGCGTTATTCAATGAAGGTTCGAGCGGTTTGGCGATCACGGTAGGCGCAATCCTGACGCTCTTCGTGACGATGCAACTGACCGCGCGCATCGACTGGGCCAAGCGCTCGTCATCGGGGCAGGCGCCAACGCCGGCGCCTGCCGTCGGAACGCTTTCGACTTAGGCCGCTTTGAAGACGAGCGCCGCGTTGAGTCCGCCGAAACCGAAACTGTTGGAGAGCACGACCTTCTGCTTGAGCGGCGTCGGAACCGCGGGCGAATAGCGTAAATCGCACCCTTCGGCCGGCGTTTCAAGGTTCACAGTCGGCACGACCACGCTGTCGCGGATGCCGAGCGCGCACAGCGCTGCCTCCACCGATCCGGTCGCGCCGAGCGCGTGGCCCATCATGCCCTTGATGCCTGACACGATGACGCGGTCGGCCGCCGCGCCGAACACGTCGCGGATCGCGCGACTTTCGGTTGGATCGTTGAGCGGCGTCGACGATCCATGCGCGTTGACATGGTCGACGTCGGTGGTTTCGACCTCGGCGTCGTGCATCGCCAGCACCATCGCGCGCTTGGCTTCACGGCCGTCCTCGCGCGGCGCGGCCATATG
Organism: Binatus sp. (SeqCode); assembly: GCA_035654355.1. Lineage (GTDB taxonomy): Bacteria > Vulcanimicrobiota > Vulcanimicrobiia > Eremiobacterales > Eremiobacteraceae > JAFAHD01. The sequence goes on along the minus strand of DASRXC010000171.1, from coordinate 30,478 downwards.
CGATCCGTCATTGGTAAGCGCATATCCGCAAATCTCGGCATACGGCTGCGCTCCCCGCGCCACGACATCTTCTTCGCGTTCGAGCAGCATCAAACACGCCGCTTCTGCCATCACAAAGCCATCGCGTTGCGCGTCGAATGGCCGGCTCGCGCTCGACGGATCGTCGTTGCGCTGCGACATCGATTTGATGACGTCAAAGGCGCCGAAGATCAACGGCGTGAGCGGGATCTCGACGCCACCGGCGAGCGCGCGGCGCGCGAGTCCGCTGCGCACCGCGTGGAACGCGTCGCCAAGTGCCACGGCTCCGGCTGCGCACGAGTTCGAATTCGAAACCGTAGGGCCGTGGATGCCGAAGTGGATCGCGATGTTGCAACAGGCCGCAGCGGGGAAGACCGAGAGGGCGAGCATCGGGTGCACGCCTTTGATGCCGCGATCGAGGAAGTTGCGCAGCTGCGTTTCGCCATACGCCGCGCCGCCGAGCGCGCTGCCGACCCACACGCCAAAGTCCCCGTCATCGCCGCTCGGCGTGTACGAGGCATCCTCGAACGCGAGCCGCGCCGCAGCGAGCGAGAACTGCGCAAAGCGCTCGGAGCGCTGCGCGACGCGCTTGTCGAGAAAATCGGCAGGATCGAAATCGTCGACCTGACCCGCGACCTTGGAGCGGAAAGGCGATGAATCGAAGCGCTGCAGGCTGCGCACACCGCGCGTGCCGGCGAGCGCGCCCTTCCACAGTCCCTCGCGTCCGATGCCGATCGGCGTCACCGCGCCGATGCCTGTGATGTACACCCTGTGCTGTTTCACGTCGTTGCCTCTGCTAGCTCTTTCATGCGCGCGAGCGTTTTGCCCGCGATGCTTTGGACGAAGAAGTCTCCGATGATGCGTCTGCCGATCCACGCACCGAGGATCGGGATGCGCCGGAAGTCGAGGTCGTGGATGATGCTAACGCGCGTGCCTCCCGCGATCGGCGCGAAAGTCCACGCTACCTCCATTCCAGCAGTCCAGCCTGAAAGGTGCGTGAATTCGATGCGCGGCGTGAGCGGATCAAGCCGCTGCTCGGTCGTCCAGCTCACGGGAATCCAGCCGCGCCGCGCCGCCATGATCGCGGTGCGGCGGCTGGGCCCTTCGCGCATAACGGTGACATAGCGGTAATGCGGCAGCAGCGCAGGCCAACGTCCGATGTCTTGCGCGAACGCATAGATGGTTTGCGGCGGCGCGGCGATGTCGATCGAACGCTGCGCGTGCATCACGCGATGAGATCCAACGCAAGCGCGAGGCGGCGCTCGTCGCCGTCTGCTCCGGCGACCACCGCGAGCAGTTGGTCGGCAAGCTCCGGCCGGCGCGCGAGCTTGCGCGCGGCTCGCCCGCGCAACCACGGAACGCGCAACAGCGCGTCGACGACGCGGGCAGCAAGCCGTATCCGTCCGGCCGCGCGGCGTCGGGCTCGCGCGTACTCGCGCGTGGCGGCGTGCGGAGATTGACCGCTCGCAAGCGCGAGCGCGGCGTCGGCGGCTGGGCCGGCAAGGCCAACCGCCATCGCAATGCCTTGGCCTAAGAATGGGTCCAGTAGTTCGGCAGCGTCACCGGTAAGCAGCGTGCGCCCGTGTGTCGCGGCGCGCGCGCGATAGCGCAACGGACCCACCGCGACTCTGCGCATCAATTCCGATTGCACCATGCCATAGCGGCCGCCGCTCAGCTCGCGCGCGCAGCGATCGGCTTCGTCATCCAGCAACGCGCGCGGCATCACGAGCATGACGTTGATCAAGCCGTTGCCGAGCGGGTTGCGGGCGTAGTAGCCATGCGCCCCGACGAACATCTCGACCTCATCGGAGTTGCGTGCTGCCGCGAGATGGCCGCCGACCGCCCATCGTCCACCATGTCTGCGCTCATCGGCCATGCCCATGCGAGCCGCGACTGACGACCACGAACCGTCGGCGCCGACCAGCGCGCGTGCGCGCACCGTGCGCTCCTCACCCATATCGTCGCGATAGACGACGTCGATGAAATCCGTTCCTTCGTTTGCGCGCACGAATGTGCCGGTGCACATCTGCGCGCCGGCGGCTTGTGCAGCTTGCGCGAGCGCGAAATCGAAATCGGTGCGCGCGATCGCCAGCCCGCCGAAACCCGGGAGGCGCATGCGCAGCGGTCCGATTCCAAAACCTGCGAGGCAAAGCCACGTCAGCGAGTGTGCCCGCGGCTTGAGGTCCTGCAGCAATCCAATCGCGTCGAGCGCGGCAAGGGTTGCCGGACTGAGATATTCGCCGCACACTTTCGCGCGCGGCATGTGCGCGCGCTCGAGCAGGATGGTGTCGGCACCGCGTCGTGCTGAGTGAAGTGCCGCGCATGAGCCGGCAGGTCCGGCTCCGACCACGACGATGTCAGCGCACCGGTCTGCCGAACGTGCGCCGGCTTCCACGGTCGTTACGTAGCGGCCTGACGCGTCGACCTGCGCGCAGCCACGGGCGCCACGGCGGCCGCGGCGCCTGCCGCCCAGAACAGCAGCGCGGCAAGCACCAGAATGCCGACGACCGTACTCAATACGACCGACGTCACGGAGCCGACCGTGTGGATGACGTAGGGGTTCCACTCAGTGCCGTCGCCGGTCGCGAGATCGATCAGCGCGATCACTCGATATGCGCGCAAGTCTGCGAGTGTCGGCGTCACGCGGACCGATTCACCGCTGTGCTCTCTCGTCGATTCGTCACCAAACGCGTATGGCGGCAAGCCGTTGCCGTTCGCGGTGAACGGTTGGGCCAAATAGTACCCGCTGACCAGTGCATATCCGCGGTGCGGTGTCTGCGAGCGGGCGATGTCGCCGAGCGAGCGGGGCCATGGCGCAACGCTGGCAAGCACGAGGACGAGATAGACGAGCGCGATCGCCACAGCAAAGCCGACCGCCCAGGCGATGCGAGGCCCTATCGGCGCGGCGCGTTGCGCTCTTGCCGCGTCAGCCAACTTTTTCGCTCACGCTCTTCGCCTGCAAGAACAGCAGCAGGTAGTCGGGCCCGCCGGCTTTTGAATCGGTGCCTGACATGTTGAACCCGCCGAATGGGTGCGCCCCCACCATCGCACCGGTGCACTTGCGGTTGAAGTAGAGGTTGCCGACGTAGAACTCGTCGCGTGCGCGCTCGAGTTTTGCAGGGTCCTTCGAGTAGACGGCGCCGGTCAAACCGTATTCCGTGTTGTTCGCGATGCGCAACGCGTCGTCGTAGTCCTTTGCCTTGATCACCGCGAGCACAGGCCCGAAGATCTCTTCCTGCGCGATCTTCGCGTCGGGCTTCACGTCGGCGATGACGGTCGGCTCCATGAAATAGCCGTCGCCCTTCGCGCGCTTGCCGCCGGCGACGAGCTTGCCTTCCTTGGTCCCCTCGGCGACGTACGATTCGATCTTCTTCAGCGATCCTTCGTTGATGACCGGTCCCATGAAGACGTTGGGATCGGACGGATCGCCCGTCGTGATGGTGGCGACGCGTTTGGACAGCCGGTTGACGAACTCGTCGTAGACCGGCGCTTCAACGATCGCGCGCGAGCAGGCCGAGCATTTCTGCCCCTGAAAGCCGAATGCGGACGACGCCACGCCTTCGACCGCGGCGTCAAGATCGGCGTCGGCCGCGACGACGATCGAGTCCTTGCCGCCCATCTCGGCCACGACGCGCTTGATCCAGATCTGCCCTGGCTGTGGTGTCGCCGCCAGCTGGTTGATGTGCAGCCCGACGTCCTTGCTGCCAGTGAACGAGATGAAGCGCACGCGCGGATGCTGCACGAGCAGATCGCCGATCTCGCTGCCCGAGCCGGTCACGAGGTTGACGACGCCCGGCGGCATGCCCGCTTGCTCGAGCAGCTCGACGAACTTATACGCGATGACCGGCGAGTCGCTCGACGGCTTGAGCACGACGGTATTGCCGGTGACGATCGCCGCCGCGGTCATGCCGGCCATGATCGCGAACGCGAAATTCCAGGGCGGAATCACCACGCCGACGCCAAGCGGGATATACATCATCATGTTTTTCTCGCCAGGCACGGGCGTCACCGGATGCGGACCGTCGAGGCGCAGCATCTCGCGCGCGTAGTACTCGAGGAAGTCGATGCCTTCGGCCACGTCCCCGTCCGCCTCGGCCCAGCTCTTTCCGACTTCGAGCACGAGCAGTGCGTCAAGCGCGAAGCGGCGCTCGCGCGCCAGTGCCGCTGTCTTGAACAGGAGGTCAGCACGCTGTGCGGCGGGCACGCGCGACCAGCTATAAAACGCCTGCTCGGCGGCCGCAACGGCCTCGCGTGCTTGTGTCTGCGATGCTTTTTGCACGATGCCGATCGACTCACTCGGTTTCGCCGGATTTTTCGTTTGAAACGTGCCGGCCCCGCGGACGCGACGCCCGTTGATGATGAGGTCGTACGTCGCCGAGTCCTCGGCGCGTGCGGCGGCGAGCGCCGCCTCCATTTTCGACTGGTTCGCCGGATCCTTGAAATCGATCAGCGGTTCGTTTTTGAATTCAGAGACGCGCTCTACAACGGTTGCCATTGTCACCTCGTGGGTCGTTTGATTCTTGAATAGCCCGGCGCCATTCGTTGGCCGCGGCGCACGCCCCTAGACCGCGGCGGCCGCAGTTGGGTCGATGACGTCGGAGCCGCGATGTTTGCGCGCGTGAGCGTACGCGCGGATGGCACGTCCAAAGCGCGCCATCGCCTCCTCCGCGTGCTCGTGCGGCAGCTTGCCGAACGAGAGGCGCAGTGTATTGATGGCTGGAGCGGTCGGATAGAAGGGCTGTCCTGGCAGAAAGATGACGCCCTCTTGCGCCGCGTAGCCGAACAGCTCAAGCGATGACCAGTGCGGCGGCAGCTCGACCCAGATGTTGAGACCGCCGGCGGGCAGCGTGGCGCGCGATCCATCGGGCAGCACTCGTTGCAGCGCGGCGTGCAGTGCGTCGCGCCGGCGCTGATAAAGGTAGCGCGTCGCACGCAAGTGGCGCGCAGCCGCTTTGGATTCTAGGAAGCGCAGCAGCGCGCGCTGCGCGACGGTCGTGGTGAACGAGTCTGCCCGTAGTTTGGCAGCATACAAGGCTTGCAGTGCCGCTCCTTTGGCAGCGATGTACCCGATGCGAAGACTCGGCATCAGCAGCTTGCTCATACTTTCGATGAGCACGACGCGCTCGGCGTCGTCGGATGCGAACAACGGTGGCGGCGCTTCGCCATCGTAGGAAAGCGGCCAGCACGTTTGATCCTCGACGATCGTGATTTGACCCTGACGCGCGATGTCGAGGATCTTGCGATGGCGCGCGCGCGCAAGGTACGCTCCCGTCGGGTTCTGCGCGGCTGCATTGGCATATACGACGCGCGGACCGCTGCGCCGGCATACGTCGGCGAACGAAGCCGGAATGAGACCGTCTTGATCGGCGGCGAGATTGGTCCAGGAGACGCGACGCTGATCGAACACCTCAAGCGCTGAAAAGTATGTCGGCGCTTCGGCCGCAGCGACGCAGCCGTAATCCAAGAGCGTTTCAGAAACAAGGCTTAGCGCTTGCTGCGCGCCGCTGACGATGAGGATGTCGTCTGGTCCGACGTCCGCGCCGCGCGAGCGGAGCCGATCAGCGAAGAACGCGCGCAACGATTCGTCGCCGCGGTCCGCGCGGTATTGATGGATCTCCGGCGGATCGTCGAGGAACGTGCGCGCATAGCATTGCGCGAAATCGGCAACCGGATACGTCTCGGGTGCGGTGTGCCCTGCGGAGAGCGCGATTGCGCCGGGGCGGACGGCCGAACGCAATAAGTGCATGGCGGCGACACGCCGCGTCTCCGTCGCATACCGATGGATACCCGGATCCCAGCGGCCGACCGTCATCGCCGCGGGAGGTCCGTCCGTCGGAGCAGGCGCCGGCGCCGGGCGCTGCTCGATGAGCGATGCATCGTGCGTGACGAACGTGCCTCGTCCGGTGCGCGATTCGACTAAACCTTGCGCGGCGAGCACCTCATACGCTTGGCTTGCGGTCACCAATGCGATGCCGTGTGACTTCGCGATCTCGCGTTGCGGCGGGAGCTTGGTTCCACGCGCAAGCGTGCCGTCTCGGATCTGTGCCGCTATCCCCTCGGCTAGCTGCTGGTAGAGCGGCCTCCGGTCGCGCCCGGAAAATGCCACCGGTTGGAGTCCATCGCGCGCGTCCTCATTGACACCATTGCGTACCATAGCAATAGATGCAATTGGATAGCGACACGCCGCGACCTGCCGGACGCGGCACGGGACTCAGATCAAGGGGACCAAGCGGTCAGCGGTCGGTTTGGGGCGGGTCGAACGGGATCGGCTGGTCGATGCCGGGCATCGGAACCGTGTACTTGCGACGGCGCAAATCGGGCAGCCCCGGCTTGGCCATCTCCATCCCGGGCGCTTCGATCGGCATCTCTTTGTCGTTGACTCGGCCGACGTGCCGTAAGTCCAACGACCCTTCTGATTTTTCAACCATCGACGCCGGTAGTACGGGGCGGCGCACAGCGCGCCCTGCCGGTGCACGCACCTAGTGAGGAACATCATGGCTACTTCAACCCAGACAAGACCGCTGGTCAGCACAGAGTGGGCGCAGTCGCATCTGAACGACGCGGGCCTGCGCTTCATCGAGGTCGACGTCGATACGGCCGAGTACGAGAAAGGGCATTTGCCCGGCGCGGTCGGCTTCAACTGGCAGACGCAGCTGAACGATCGCGTGCGGCGCGACATTCCCTCAAAGGAAGAATTTGAAAAGCTGCTCTCGGACGCCGGCATCGACAACGACACGACCGTCGTGCTCTACGGCGACAACAACAACTGGTTCGCAGCCTTCGCGTTGTGGCTCTTCAATTATTACGGCCACGATGACGTCGTGCTGATCGACGGCGGGCGCAAGAAATGGCTCGCGGAGAACCGGCCGGTGACGACCGACGTCCCGTCCTATCCGCGCACGTCCTATAAGGTCTCGAAGGTCAACTCGAATTTGCGCGCATCGCGTGAGCTCGTGCTCGACACCGTGCGCGGCAAATCGCGCAACCTCGTCGACGTACGGTCGGTGCCGGAGTTCACGGGCGAGATCATCGCACCGCCGGGTATGTCTGAAACCGCGCAGCGTGCGGGCCACATTCCGGGCGCGATCAACGTACCGTGGGTTCAAGCGGTCAATGAAGACGGCACGTTCAAATCGCCGGACGAACTGCTGGCACTGTACACGGGCAAGGGACTCGACCCGGCACGCCCGACGATCGCGTACTGCCGCATCGGCGAACGTTCGTCGCACACATGGTTCGCGCTCAAACACTTGCTCGGGCTCGACGACGTCGTCAATTACGACGGCTCGTGGACGGAGTATGGCAATTTGATCGGCGTGCCCATCGAGAAGAACGTCTAACACGTAGGAAACCAAGGGCTTCCGGGAAAAACGGCCGAGCATCTCGCTCGGCCTTTTTTCTATTTTTGGGAGGCCCTGATGAATCGCTATATCGCAGAATTCGTCGGCACATTCGTCCTTATGTTCGTCGGCATCGGCACAGCGCTGTACGACGGCAAAGCGATCGGCCATGCCGGCATCGCTCTTGCGTTCGGCTTCACGCTGCTCGCGATGGTCTATGCGATCGGCCCGATCTCCGGCTGCCACATCAACCCGGCGGTGACGATCGGCTTGTGCGTGGCCAAGAAATTTGAGTGGGCGCAGTCGCCGTGGTACATCATCGCTCAGCTGCTGGGCGGTACGTGCGGTTGGGGCACGCTCGTGCTGGTGCTTTACTTGAGCGGAAAATACGATTCGAGCATGGCGCAGGCGGTCGCCAACGGTTATGGCGATAACTCGGCGCTTGGCGTCGGTCTCGCCGGCGCGCTGATCGTCGAGGCCATCGCAACGTTCGTGCTGGTGTTCACGATTTTGGGCGCCATCAATAATCCCGACTATCGCGGCTTCGCCGGGCTCGCCATCGGCACGGCGCTGGCGGTGGCGAACTTCGTCGCAATCCCGGTGACCAACGCATCGATCAATCCGGCGCGCAGTCTCGGTCCGGCGCTTTATGCGGGAGGCGATTATCTCGCGCAGCTCTGGGTCTTCTTCGTCGGGCCGATCGTGGGTGGAATCGTAGCGGCACTGGTCTGGAACCTCGTCGCAAGCCGCTCGGCCGCCGCTACCTCGTAGGAAAGACGCAGCGCCGCCACTACCGCCGCTAGCGTCAAACGCGAGGAGCGTGACGGCGCGCGCGCGTCGAACTATCCGATCCTTATGGCAGTCCAAACCACAACGTTCACGCCCGAAGAGCTCTCGCGTTACGGCCGCCAGCTCACCCTGCCCGAGATTGGTGAGCGTGGCCAACGGCGTCTCAAAGACGCGCGCGTGCTGCTCATCGGCGCCGGCGGGCTCGGTTCGCCCGCCGCCTTATATCTCGCTGCGGCAGGAGTGGGCACGCTCGGCGTCGTCGATTACGACCGCGTCGAGCTTTCCAACCTGCACCGCCAAGTGCTGCACGCGACCAGCATGGCCGGCAAACCGAAGACCGAATCGGCCTCGCGCACACTTGCGCAAATCAATCCGAACGTCAAGATAGAGCCGTACGAGATGCAGCTCAGCAGCGCGAACGCGCGCGAGATCTTATCGTTGTACGACGTGATCGTCGATGGCAGCGACAACTTCGCCACGCGCTTTCTGGTCAACGATGCGTGCGTCTTGCTCGGTAAACCGACCGTGTACGGGTCGGTCTATCGCTTCGAGGGACAGGCGTCGCTCTTCGATGCGCGCCGCGGACCGTGCTATCGCTGTGTGTTTCCGCAACCGCCGCCACCCGGCGCGGTGCCTTCGTGCGCGCAGGCAGGTGTGCTCGGCGTGCTGCCCGGCATCATCGGATTGGTGCAAGCGACCGAGGCGATCAAATTGATCGCCGGCATCGGCGACTCGCTGCTCGGACGGCTGCTGCTTTTCGATGCGCTCGAGATGCGCTTCCGCGAGCTTAAGATACGCAAGGATCCAGCCTGCCCGGTGTGTGGGGAGCATCCCTCGATCACCGAGCTCGCTGATTACGAGAACGTGTGCGGCGACGCGCCGTTGCAGAAGGACGAGATGGACGATTTCGAGGTTTCCGTGCAGCAGCTCAAAGCGAAGCTCGATGCGGGCCACCCGGTTGAGTTGCTCGACGTTCGCCGCCCCGACGAACTGGAAACGGCGAAGCTCGCGTATACGAAGTGGATCGAGCTGCGCGAGTTGCGCGAACGCATGAACGAATTGGACCGCGACCGCGAAATCGTCGTCTATTGCCATAGCGGCGTGCGCAGCGCCCGCGCCACGCAGATGCTGCGGCAAGCCGGTTTCACGAACGCCAAGAACTTGGCGGGCGGCATCGATGCGTGGAGCGTTGAGATCGATCCGGCGGTGCCGCGCTACTGACAGCCTCCGCGCTGCTCATCGACGAATTTCTCCCACATTGGGACGTCGCGAGCCGGCATAAGGTCTTTGTCGATTCGCCGGTTGAGCGCGTGTATGCATGCCTGTGGACGGCTGATCTCAACTCGTCGTCGGTCACGCGCACGTTGTTCGCGGTCCGTGGCGGACACTTCTCGAAGCCTGCCGCCTTTGCGCCCCTCACGTTGCGGATGTTGCTGCGCGCCGGTTTTACGTTACTCGGCGAGCGACCGAATGATGAGATCGCGTTCGGCTTGATCGGAAAGCCATGGCAGCCCGCATATGAAGTGCGTAGGTTCGAGGCTCCGGCGTTCGTGCCGTTCGACGAGCCCGGATATGCGAAGATCGTCTGGAATTTCCGCGTGCAGCCCGACGGCGGGGGCTCGGCCCTATCGACCCAGACGCGCGTACGGTGCACCGATCGCGCAAGTCTCGTGAAGTTCCGTCTCTATTGGATGTTCACAGGTCCGTTCAGCGGCTACATCCGCCGCCAGATGCTGCGCTCGATCGGCGACTGCGCAGTTCGGTCGTAGGCACCGCAGCGCCGCCGTCCAGCAGCTGGGTCCCAACGCTCCTGACGGCGCTTACGCCTCGGTTATAACGCCTGCTTCCGAGATGCCGGAAAGCATCACGATAAGCGCAGACGGCCCGTGCGCACCGAGCACGAGCACCTTTTCGATATCCGCCGAACGGCTTGGACCGGTAATGATGACGCCTTCACCGCACGCGCCCTCGGCCGCGGCGCTATAGAGTGTGGTGATACCGTCATCCATGTGCGGTCGCAGTTGCTGCACGTCGGCGATGACGATGCATGTCGGGGGCAGATAGGGCAGCAATCGTTCGCCGCGATTCTTGAAAAGCGCGACGACCGATCCGGTGTCCGACAGCAGCGCGTCGGCCTCGATGATGCCGCAACTCGCCGTCGCGATGCGCTCTTTCGATGCACCGGACGCTTGAAAAAACCGATCCCCTGCGAGGTTGGCGAGCGCAGCGCTGACGCGCGACGAGTTCTGCACCGCCGCCATCGTCAGGCCGCGCTGCGTCATGAGCACGCCCAGCGCTCGCGGCATGAACGCAGCGCCCTGCACGAAAATCGTCTCGCCCTTGAGCGCCGCGAGCTCGTGCGCGAACATCTGCGCGAGCTCCGCGCGATCCGGCTCGGCTTCTGGCGCAAACACCGGTGTCGGCTGCGGCAGCTCGCACGGCGGTTCGCCGGCTAATGCGTTCTTGATCTTGTCGAGGATCGCCGCGCGCGCGGCATTTGAATCGGTCATGACTGCGCGCGCCGCTCCCACCATTCTTTGAACGTCTCCGCGGCGATGGGCGGCAGATCGCGATATCGCGTCCACGCCGCAAGCGGTCCCGGCTTCCATCCGATGCGAGCCGATGCCGCAGTGCCGAAGCGCGCCAGCCTGACCGCTCGCTTGTACGCCGGCAGACTCGACATCGCACGCGCCCAAAAACGAAACGCGCTCCGTTCCAGACCTTTGCCCATCGCGCGGCGTTGCACGGCTTTATGCCGCATGTAGACGAGCTGATGCGGCAGATCGATGTTCACGGGGCATTCGTGCTGACACGCGCCACACAAGCTCGACGCGAACGGCAACTCGCCGGCGCGCTCGACGCCGATCATCTGCGGCGTTTCGACGGACCCGATCGGCCCCGGGTAGACCCACCCGTACGCCCATCCGCCGACGCGGCGGTAGATCGGGCAGACGTTCATGCATGCGCCGCAACGGATGCAGTACAGCGACTCGCGCGTCGCCTCGTCGGCCAGCACGTTCGTACGCCCGGCATCGATGATGATGCAATACCACGTGCGCCCGTCTTCCGGACCCAAGAAGTGATGTGTGTAGACGGATAGCTTCTGTCCGGTGGCGGCGCGCGCCAAGACGTGCAAGAACGGCGGCAAGTCGAGTAAGCGTGGGATGACTTTCTCGATGCCCATCAGCGCGACGTAGACTGGCGGTGCAGCCGCCGAAAGCGCCTGATTGCCTTCGTTCTCGACGGTGACGATCGTGCCGCTTTCGGCGATGGCAAAATTTACGCCGGTCATGCCGAGGCCCGCTTCGAGATAGCGTGTGCGCAGGCGCGCGCGCGCTGCCGCGAGCAGCGTTTGGGGGTCGTCGGTGTACTCGATGCCGAGTTTGGCGGCGAATAGTTTGCCGATGTCCTGACGCGACAGGTGTAGCGCCGGCGCGATGATGTGCGACGGCTTTTGACCCGCCAGCTGCACGATGTACTCGCCGAGGTCCGTCTCGACCGCGTCGATGCCGGCTGTGGCAAGCCGTTCGTTGAGCTCGAGCTCTTCTGAGAGCATCGACTTGCCCTTGACGACCGACCGCACGCCATGTCGCTTGCAGATGTCGAGGAAGTGCGCGGCCGCTTCATCGGCGGTGCGCGCCCACAGCACCGTGCCGCCGCGCGCGCTGAATTGCTTTTCGAATTCCGTGAGTAGCCAGCCGAGATTCGCGACCGCGTAACGCTTGATCGCGTGCACGCGCGCGCGCAGTTGTTGCCATGGGACCTGCGTTTGCGCGGCGTGCTTATCAGCGACGATCCGTTCCATCGTCGCGGGCAGTCCGGGCGGCCCATGAGGGTGCGTGAGCGCGCCATGGACGGCGCGTGGGTCGTAATGGATCATGTCGATGCCAGCACTTCGGCGATGTGAAGCGTGCGGATGCCGCGTGTCGCAGGATCGCGCGCCATCAGACCGCCGATCTGCATGAGGCAGCTCGAGTCGCCGGAGACGAGAACATCTGCGCCGCTAGCGCGAACGTTGGCGGATTTGCGTTCGCCCATAGAGGCGGAGAGTTCGTCAAACTTTACGCTGAACAGTCCGCCGAAGCCGCAACACTCGTCACTGGAGGGGATGTCGACGATGCGCGCTTCGCGGACCGCGCGCAACAAGCGCAGCGGCGCGTCGCCGACGCGCAGCTCGCGCCGCGCATGACAGCCCTCGTGATACGCGATCGCGTATGGGAAGCGCGCGCCGACGTCGACGACGCCCATAACATCGACGAGGAACGTCGAGAGCTCGTACACGCGCGCGCCGATCGGGGCGAGCGCCGGATCGAGCGAGGGATAAAACACGCGGCACATCGTCGCGCACGAACCCGATGGCACGACGATCCAGTCAAACCCGTCAAACACAGTTGCGAAACGCTGCGCGACCGTGCGCGCCTCATCCCAATGACCGGCATTGAACGCGGGCTGACCGCAACACGTCTGATCGAGCGGATACTCAAGTCGAATGCCCAGGCGCGCGAACAGCGTGACCATCGCGCGCCCCACGTCGGGGAACAGCACGTCGCCGTAGCACGGCAAGAACAGCGCGACGCGTTGTCCGCTCGTATAACGCGGCGCGGCTGCGGTGGTCTCCATGCGTGCGCATGGCTTTGGTGAGCGCCATGATTTCACCCGCTTTCGTCAAATGGCGCGCCATGCCGGACTTCTCCGGAAAGACGATCGTGATCACCGGCGGCGGCAGCGGTCTTGGGCGCGCAATGGCAGAGCATCTCGCCTCGCTTGGCGGTACCATTGTCGTCACTGGACGCAGGCCCGAGCCACTCGCGCAAACCGTTGAGGCGATCGCGCATGCGGGCGGCGACGCAGAAGCTGCGCCTGCCGATGTGCGCGTGCCGGAGCAGGTGCAAGACTTGATCGACGGCGTGGTCGCCCGTCATGGCGGCGTCGACTGCCTCATCAACAACGCCGCCGGCAACTTCATCGTACGAGCCGAAGATCTGTCGCCGAACGGCTGGAACGCCGTCATCAGCATCGTGCTTAATGGCACGTTCTATTGCTCGCGCTCCGCCGGCAAGGCGATGATCGCGCGCGGCCGCGGTGGCTCGATCCTCAACATGGTCGCGAGTTACGCGTGGACCGGTGGCCCGGGCACGATCCACTCAGCCGCCGCGAAAGCCGGGGTTGTCTCTGTGACGCAAACGCTTGCGGTCGAATGGGGACGTTACGGAATCCGCACGAATGCGCTGTGCCCAGGCGTCGTCAACACCCCAGGCGCGGCCGAAAAACTTTTCCCAACGGAAGCGATCCGTGAGCGCATCGCGCGGCGCGTACCGCTCGGCCGTCTCGAAACGTCCGACGAAGTCGCGCGCGCGGCTGCGTTCTTGCTCTCGAACGACGCATCGTACGTCAATGGCGCAGTGTTCGTCGCGGACGGCGGCATGTGGTTGGAACCGGGCCTGCTCGCGACCGTCGACGATGTGAAACCCTGAAACCTGCCGGCCGTTCGGTCTATGCAAGCATCCGCTCGGAACCGACCAATGGCATTTTGATCCTTGGCAGCCGGGAGCGCCGGGCGTTCGTAGCGAACGAATCGGGCCTTCGCCGAAGCGTCTCTTAAGGAGGGCATTTCATGGGCAAAGGCGTCGTTTTCGTTTGTTTGCTCGCGGCCGTCGCAATGTTCGGGGCTTCATCGAGCACCGCGTCAGCCACAACTGCTGCCGCACCAAGTGCCGCTGCTCCGATCATCGTGCCAGCGGGAAGCGCGAAGTGGGAACCGCTTCAGGGATACGCGGGCGTCGAACAAGCCATATTGTCGGGCGAGCCGAGCCAGGCCGGCAGCCAGTACGCCGAGCGGCTCAAGTTAGCAGACGGCGTCAAGTTCCCACCGCACACGCATCCGCAGAGCGAGCAGGTCACGGTCTTGAGCGGAACGCTGCTTGTCGGAGTCGGCAAGACGATGGATCCCTCGAAGATGGTGGCGCTGCCAGCCGGATCGTACGTCTGGGTTCCGGCGAACGTGCCGCATTATGCGGCGGCGAAGGGCGAAACCATCATCGAAATCCACGGCGTCGGCCCTGACACCATCGACATGGTGAAGTAGCCGGCCGTTACCCGACGCGCGGGTTCGCGCGCCACGACCACCATACGAGATAGATCGCGGGGACGATCGCCGCGCCATCGCGGGCGATCGTCCACCACGTCACGGGATCGGTTTCGCGCGGTCCGAAGCAGCCGCATGGCGTCGGAATGCCGCGAATAACGACCGACGCCAGCGCGGCGATGAACACCGCGAGCAATGCGGCCGCAACGACGGAGACGATGCGCAACTGCCAACTGAGCAGCAGGTATGCGCCTAAGACGATTTCAAACAGCGGCAACGCGATCGCCGAAAAGCCGACGAATGCGGGCGGCAGGCCCAGCCGAAATGCGACGATCGTCGAGCCGAGATCTGCTGCGTGCCCGACCTTGAGGACGCCCGCGGCGAGAAAGACTCCCCCGACGATGATGCGCGCGATCAGAGATATGATGTGAGCAAGCGACAAGCGTCGACAACTCCCAAGAAGGCGACCGGCGGCCCCCCCTGGCTGACGATTGTGTCGCTCGTCGGCGGCGTCCTCGTGGTCATCCTCATCGTAGTGTACGCGTTGTCGCAAAAACACAATCTTCCAAGCGCGGCGGTCGCCCCGAACGCGGTTCCCTCGGTGCCGCCGTTGCGCAAAAACCGGCACCCAAGCACCGCCGTTCGAAGTGCAGACGGCGCTCGGACAGATCAACAATTCGACGTTCGCGGGCAAGCCGTATTTGCTCGAGCTCTTCGCCACGTGGTGCCCACACTGCCAGCGCATGACCGCGGTTTTGAAAGAGCTACGCGCCGCGATTCCAGAGTCGCGCTTCGGCATGGTGTCGATCACCGGTTCGCCCTATGCCGCCGGTTCGACCGAGGGCAATCCGATTCCAGAGAACCAAGCTGACGTCGATCAGTTCGATAAGTACTTCGGGATCACGTGGCCGTGTGCGTTCGATCCGGAATTGAAGACGGCGACGACGTGGGGCCTGGACGCTTTTCCCACGATCTACATCGTCGACGCAAATGGTACCATCGTCTTTGCCGGCAGCGGCGAAATGCCAAAGTCGCGCCTGTTTGCCGAGGCACGCAAAGCGGGCGCCTAAGCGCGCTGGCGGGCGCGAACCTGAAGGCGGCCTGAGAGAATGCCGGGCCCAGGGGAGCGCGCGGCATCTTTAGCGTACGTCCTACCAAATGGCTCGTCGGGACGTGTGCTGGTTGCTTATCGGTGCGGTCGCGCTGATCGCATCGCTGCTCGGCCATGCGGCGCAACTCAGCATCGAGTCGGCGCACCTCTTCGGAACGGCGCGCGCCGCGTATTCGCACGCGTTGCAGACGCCCTTCGCGTATATCGCGCTGGGTACGCTCCTACTCGCAGCATTCTTCATCGCGCGCGGCATCATCGAGAGCGTGCGCGATCACTTCGATGATGCGGATTGGCTGGTGCCGGCGCTCGACGCGGTGCGAGCGATCTCGCCCGCTCGGCTCGCCACGGTCATCGTCGCACTCCAGTTGGGATCGCTGACGATCGGCGAACTCTCCGAACAAGCGCTTTCTTCGTATGACAAGTTCGGACTGGGCTCGATTTTCGGCGCGGGTCATTATACGGCGCCGTTCGTGCACATCGCGATCGGCGTGCTGCTCGCGCTGTCCTTGCAGGCCTTCGCGCGGGCCGTGTGCGAGCGCGTGGCCGCGATTACGCGGTTCGTGCTCGTCGTCATCGCGCGCGTCGCCCAGCCGGCGCCTTCTGCAGTTCGTCCGCACCTGCGCGTCCTCGCGCTGGCCGCGGATTCTCCCTCGCCTCCACTGCTGGCGCGACACATCGCCAGCCGTCCACCTCCGGTCGTGGCTGCCCTTGTAGCATAGGCGGCCAAATCCGGCTTCCCGCCCTTTGGCCGCCACCCGAACTAGGTGGAGGCCATCCTTGCGTCATCAATTCATTCTTCGTATTTCACGTGCGGTCGCCGCTGCAGCCGTAGCGCCGCTACGCCGCGCAACTGCGTTTCTCGGGAACTCGCCCGATGCGAACGGAGTCTAACGATGAGGGGCGAGCATTCTGACAGACCGTCTCACACGATACTCCGCGCCATCTTGCCCGCGGCAGCATGCGTCCTGATGGCGCATTCAGCCGCTCAAGCGCACGTCGTCTGTGGAAATCGCGTGTTCCCCACCACGCTTACCATGGATGATCCAGGAGTCAGCGACGAAATGTCGCTGCCGACAATCACGCTCACGCCGACGCCATCAGGCAACAGCAACAGCTACGGCTACGAATGGGATAAGACCATCACTGAGGATCTCGGTTTCGCAGTCAACGGTCAGTATCTCGAAAACTTAACCCCAGGCCAGTACTCCAACGGCTGGGACAACATCACGCTCACCCTCAAGGATCAGCATCCTTGCATCGAGCGCTATAAACACCAAGAGCTGGCCTGGTCGATCGGCGTGGTCCGCGAAATAACGGGCACCGGCTCGACACGGCTTGTCAACAACGGCTCGATCGACAGCGTCGGCAACTGGGCGCCGACATTCTACATCGGCAAAGGTCTGGGCTCGCTACACGCGGACTCTCTGCGACCGCTTGCGATCACCGCTGAGGTGAGCCGCGTGTTCTCTGATAACCCGAGCGTCAGCCCAAGTTCGTGGTCGTACGCCGCGTCGCTGCAATACTCAATGCCCTATCTCAACCAGCACATCAAAGCACTGCATGCGCCGCAGTGGGTGACGCGCTTGACGCCGATCGTTGAGGTGGCGATGAACAGCCCGGACAGCGGCGGTACACCGACCGGAACCATCGCGCCGGGCCTGCTGTACGACTCGAACAATTGGCAGCTGGGTGCCGAAGCGCTCGTTCCCGCCAATGGCGGCACGCGGCAACAGCAGGGCACCGGAGTCATCATCCAATTCCACGTGTTTCTCGACACGTTCTATAAGGACTGGTTCGGCAAACCCATGATCAAGAAGAACTTATGGCAATGAAATCACAAAAAATCGCAGCGGCGTTTGCGCTTGTCGCCATGCTCATCGCACCTGCAATCGTGCAGGCGCACGCATTCCTCGACCATTCGGACCCGGCCGTGGGCAGCACCGTGCCGACGTCGCCTGCGGTGATGCACCTATGGTTCACGCAAGAGCTTGAGCCGGCGTTTTCCTGGGCGACGGTCAGCGATCGATCGGGCACCGCAGTGAGCGACGGACCGGCCGCGATCGACCCGGGCAACCCGAGCGAACTCGACATCAAGCTGAAATCGCTGCCGGCCGGCACCTACACCGTGAAATGGCATGCCCTATCCGTGGATACACACACGACCGAAGGCGACTTCACCTTCCAAGTCGGGAAGGGCTAAGCACATCGATACATTCCTGGTCGCGACCCGCCTATTGCATTTCGCCTCGACGGTATTGCTGGAAGGCGCGTTTGTCTTTTGGAGCTTGATCTCGTGGCCGGCATTCGCACGCGCGGGCGACGTGAATGGATTGCAATCGCGTCTGGATCGACGACTCGTCGCATTAGCTTGGATAAGCCTACTCGTCGCATTTGCGACCGGTGGCGCGTGGCTGGTGATGGTCGCGTCGCAGATGAGCGGAATGCCGCTGCCGATGGTCTTTCACGGCGGAGTCGTCGGCATCGTACTGCGGCAAACGCGATTCGGCGAAGCCTGGATGCTGCGCGCGGTCCTCGCGGCCGTGTTGGCCATTTGTCTCTTGGCTCAAAGCCGCTCAGGAAAACATGTTTTCGGCTGGGTGGGGTTAGTGGCCGCGGCGGCGTTTATGGGCACCCTGGCGTGGGCTGGACACGGGGCGGCGGCCGAGAACCTGCCGTTCGACGTCATCCATCTGCCCGCCGACATTTTGCATCTGTTGGCCACAGGCGCGTGGCTGGGTGCGCTTTTGCCGCTGGTCCTTTTGCTCGTGCAAACGCTGGGCGACGACACGTCCGAAGGGTTGGCAGTGGCTCGCACGGCGGCGCTGCGTTTTTCGACGCTGGGCATCACGTGCGTCGCGACCTTGATCGTGACGGGACTGGTCAACACGTGGTTTCTCTCCGGCACGATTCCGGCGCTTGTCGGAACGCGCTACGGCCAGCTTCTGCTGGTCAAAATAGCGCTGTTCTGTGGAATGGTCGCTATCGCGAACGTCAACCGGAGCCGCCTCGTGCCGTGTCTTGCGGACGTTCCGAGCGGACCAGCACTAAGATCACAAGCGGTTCAGCAACTCGGCCGCAACGCGTCGATCGAGGTAAGCCTCGGGATTCTTGTGCTCGCGATCGTCGCGATCATCGGCACGCTGCCACCGGGATCGCACAGCCAGCCGCTCTGGCCGTTCCCCGTCCGGATTGACCTGAACGAGATCGCGGCCCGCACGCAGACCGTGCTTGGTGTGGCCGCAGCGTTCTTGGTCCTTTTTTTCGCGGCTGCCGCGGTCGCCGCGACGAGGAAGCAGTATCCGCGCATGGCCGGTTCAATCGCAGGAGTCATCGTGTGCGGCGCGATCTGCTGGTTTGCGCTTCGCCCAGCGGTCGTCGCGGCGTACCCGACCACCTTTTACGCTCCAACCCAGGTCTACGCCGCGCCTTCAGTTGGTCGTGGTCAGCCGATCTACAGCGCGAATTGCATGGCCTGCCACGGAGTCGATGGGCGCGGCGACGGTCCGCTCGCCAAATCGCTCCCGATTCGTCCGGCCGACTTGACTGAGCCGCACTTGTTCGCTCACACGCCGGGCGATATCTATTGGTGGGTGAGTCACGGCCTTGCCAACGGCGTGATGCCGGGCTTCGCCGACAAGTTGACTCCCGATCAGCGCTGGGATCTGATCAATTTCGTGCGGGCGCGAGCCGCCGGTATCCAAACGAGCCGTGCCGGCTCGCAAATCAGCACCACGGCATCATTGCCGCTTCCTGATTTCGCCTTTGAGCAGGATGGCGCACAAAACACTTTGACGCAGTTGCTCAAGAAGGGACCGGTCCTGCTGATCTTGTTCGGAGCTGACGCACCGAATGCGCGGCTCGAGCAATTGGCGGCCTTGGGGCCGCGTCTTGCCGCCGCAGGTCTGAGCGTGGTCGCTGTCAGTCTTGAGCCTTCAACGCAGAATACGACTGGGATCGTCGGCGTGTCAGACGACGTGCGGGCTGCGCTCGCCCTGTTCCGGTCGCCTACGGATGGCGGCGAGACGGAGTTCATGCTCGATCGCGGCGCCAACGTCCGGGCGCGTTGGACGGCGAGCGGATCAGGCGGTCTTGCCGACGCCGAAACCCTGCTCGGCGATGCCGTGCGCGTTGCGAAAATCCCCGTGGCGGCTGCGAATCACGCGGGCCACGCGCAGTGATGAACTACTGCGAAGCGTTCGCCTGATCGTGCAGGTATGTGTTGATGAATGCGGCGATCTTCGCCTGATCGATTGAGTTGAGCGTCGCAAGGCGCGTCCATGCAGTGAGCGCGATCTTGTGCTTCATGCCCGGATACGGAGCGACGATCACCGCTTGTCCTGCCTCCTCGCCCGCTTGCACCTGCGAGGGCGCCGGCTGCAGCTGATCCGCTGGGATCAGCTTGCTGTTGTAGCCGTACGCGATCTGGTAGAGCGCGCCCGCGATATCCGGACAGCTGCAGTTGTACTGCAGTAACACATTGCCGTGCTCGAGCAGATGCGCTTGGACATACTTGGGCAGCGGCGTCGCGACGTTGAACGTATCGGTAAAGAGCTCTTTATGCGGTCCGGATGTCGGCGGATCCGAATTGTAGGCGAACGCTGTCGACTGCCCCTCGTCGAAATGACGGTGTCCCTGCGACGGATAGTGCGTGCCGGCGAACTGCACCGATACCGTCGGCGAGGTGGAGGGCGCGACAGAAGCAGCGGCTTGAGTCGTCGCGCTGTCCGAGTTTTTGGCGCAGCCGGCTGAAGACAGCAGCGTTGCGCCGACAGCGATCGCAGCCAGCGCGGCGTAGGGGCGTTGAAACGTCATTGCGCGAGATTCTCCGGATTTTGCAAGTATGCGTTGATGAACGTGATGATCGCGCTGGGGTCGAGCGCATCGAGCGTCTCCAGCCTCGTCCACGCGGTCAGCGCGATCTTGTGCGGCATTCCTGGGTAGGGCGCCACGAATACGCCGCGGCCGGCTTCTTCGATGCGTTGGACGTCGTCGGCGGTGAACGCGGTCTGCCCAGCTGGCAGCTGCTGATTATTAAACGTCGTCGCGATCTGGCTGAGCCCGCCCGAGATCTCAGGGCAATTGCAGTTGTACTGCAGCAACACGTTGCCATGCTCGAGCAAGTGCACTTGCATCCACTTCGGCAGCGGAGTGGCGTTAATGAGCGTCGGTGCGAACTGCTCGAGATGCATGCCGGACGTCGGCGGATTTGAATTGTAGGGGTAATCCGCGACGCTTGGATCGTTCGGGTTCGTCTTGTCGTGGCCTGAATGGCCTTGCGACTTGTAATGGATGCCTGGCGTCGCTTTGGGTCGCGGAAGCGGAGTCGGCGTGGGACTCGGTGAGCCGGTCGCGTTCGCGGCGACTGGCGCGTTTTGGCGGAGGAAGCTCATCGTGATGAGCGCGATCAGACCCACGACGACGAGGACGCCGAGCGCGATAGTGACGATGCGGCCGGTCTGATCGGCCGGCGCTTTTTGGACTCGTTTTGACATCGGGCGCGTCCTTCGCGCCGTTCCGAGGCCGCGCCTGGCATGCAAGCGCGTATGCTGCGCGTTTAGGAGCTCAGCCGTGCAGCGTTTGCCACAAAAGGACGAGATTGAGCGCGATGATGACGGTTGCCGCGATGCCGGCAAAACCGCGGACGATCGGTTTGTTGACCATGTCGCCCATGACGGTCTTGCGATTGGTGAAGCGCAGCAAAAGGATCAACGGTAACGGCAACACGAGGCTGAGCACCACCTGGCTGACGATCAGCGCCTGCGTCGCGTTGACGCCAAGGGCGACGACGATGATGGTGGGGATCATCGTGACGACGCGCCGCACCCACAGCGGCACGGCAAAGCCGACGAACCCCTGCATGATCACCTGGCCTGCCATGGTGCCGACAACCGAGCTCGAGATGCCCGACGCCATCAGCGAGATCAGGAATACCGCAGCAGCGGCTTGGCCAAGCAAGGGCGTCAGGATCTTGTACGCGGACTCGATGCTCGCGACTTCGGCGTGTCCGCCGAAGTGAAACACGGCGGCGGACATGTACATCATCGCCATGTTCACCAACCCCGCGATGCCCAGCGCGATGAGCACGTCGACGTTCGAATAGCGGACGACGACACCAGCTTCGGCGCGATTGGCCGGCACGACGCGATCTTGCGTGAGGCTCGAATGCAAATAGATGACGTGCGGCATGACGGTGGCGCCGATGATGCCGACGACGAGCAAAACCGCACCCTGACCGATCCAGGGCACAACCGAGTGGTAAGCGATCTGACCCCAATCTGGCCGCGCGAGGATCGTCTCGACGATGTAGCAGGCGGCGATGACGCCGACGAGTGCGGCGATAATCGTCTCAATGCGCCGGAAGCCGGCGGCCTGCAAGCTCAGGATTCCATACGTGAGCACGAACGTGAGCAAGACCCCGACGAGCAACGGCAGATGGAACAGCAATGAAAGGCCGATCGCCGCGCCGAGCGACTCTGCGAGATCGGTCGCCATCGCGCCGATCTCGCTCACGCCCCACATCGCGAGCGCTGCCGGCCTTGAGAAGTTATCGCGGCAGACTTCAGGCAGGTTCTTGCCCGTCACGATGCCGAGCTTCGCGGACAACGACTGGAACAGCATGGCGGTGATGTTCGCGAAGACGACGACCCACAGCAGGTTGTAGCCGAACATCGCGCCGCCTTGGACATTGGTGGCGAAGTTGCCGGGATCCATGTACGCGACCGATGCGATGAACGCCGGACCTGCGAACGGGATGAGCGCGCGCCATCCGCGCCGCCGGCCCTCGAGCACGTCGCGTGCTGCGCGTCGCGTGCGCTCGCTCCAACCGACCCGCTCGACGCGGGTCGCCGACACTTCGTTCATCAGCGTTTCTTTGTGCGCGCGATTGCTCGCACGGGCTCGACGCGCACCGCCGCCGCGGCGCTTGCAGGCAGATCGACGTGCGTGCGACCGAGGCGCACGTGCGCGCGCCGCGCGCCGATGCTGTCCAGCGCGATCAGCGCACCGGGCAGAACGTTTGCTTTTGCGAGCGCACGCACCGCGTTGCGATCGCGGTCAAGGATGCGAGTGACGCGCAGCGCGACACCCGGCCGCGCCTGCGCAAGCGGGGAGTCGCGGCGCACCGTGCCACCGGAGCCAGGGATCGGATCGCCGTGCGGATCGTATTGCGGGTGCCCGAGCAGATGCTCAAGCCGCTGCGCGACGTCGTCCGAGATGCTATGCTCGATTCGCTCCGCTTCGGCGTGCAGCCGGTCGAGCGGCACGCCGAGCGCGCGGTGCAAAAACGTCTCGACGATGCGATGGCGGCGGACCATGTCGAGGGCGAGCTTGCGACCCTTTACCGTCAACTGAAGCTGTCCGCCGCCGAGGTCACGGATGAGACCGCGGTGCGACAGATCGCGCGCCAACTTGCTGACCGATGCACGCGAGACGCCAAGGCGGCGGGCCACGTCGGACGGCTTGACCGGCTTGCCATCACCCTCTTGCAAGATCGCTTTGCAGTAGTCTTGCCGCGCCCGTTCGGGCGAGCGATCGCGTCCAATGTCAACCATGGCTAACAGTAAACCATGGTTGACAGCGGGCAGGCGGAAAGCCTGCCGGCGTCACGAGAGTGTGACGGCTAGCGGAGCGTGCGAGAGACTGGGGTCACGAGCAGCGCCGGCACACGCCGTGCAGCTCGAGGCGATGCCGCCGCAGCTTGAAGCGCAGGCGCGCGGAGAGCAAACGCGCCAGCGACTCGACCGGACCGCACGGCACGTCATCCACCTTGCCGCAGCGGACGCAGACCGCGTGGTGGTGGTGCGCCGGCGCGCAGAACAGATAGGATGCTTCGCCGTGCTCGCGCGGCTCGCGCGTGGCCGCGCCGACGCCTTCGAGGACCTCGAGGGTGCGATACACGGTTGCCAGCGCGATCGGAGGCCGGCGCTGCGCGAGACGCTTATGCAACTGCTGTGGCGTGACATAGCGGTGCAGGCGTGCGAACTCGGCGACGATCGCCTTGCGCTGCGCGGTCAGCCGTCGCCCGCTGCGCGTCAGTTCGGCTTGCACGGAAGTTTGTGCGTGCGCCGGCGCGCTCATCTGCCGGCTGGAATGACTGGCTGCGTCTGCCGCATCTGTCCGCGGCGGTGCGCAGCCAACACTTGCGTGAGCAGCGAGCGCCGCTTCGGCGAGAATGCCATCGCGGCGAAAAAGAACAGGGTTGCGGTCAGCACGATCGTCGACCCGGAGGCGGCATTCAAATAGTAGGATGCATAGAGGCCGATGATCGCCGATCCGACACCGATCGCGGCCGACACCGCCATCATCGTGCCGAAGCGATTCGTCAATTGGTACGCGGCAGCGGCTGGCGTCACGAGCAGCGCGGCGACGAGCACGATGCCTGCTGCTTGCAGCGAAACGATAATCGTCACGGCCAAGATCACGAGCAGCAGATTGCTCAACGCAGTGGTCGGAAGGCCGCTGGCCTGCGCCATGACCGGGTCGAACGACGCGAACAGCAGCTCTTTGTAGAAGGCGAACACGACGAGCAGCACGCCGATCGTCAGCCCGGCGATGAGCAAGATGTCGGTGCGGTCGACTGACAGCACGTTGCCGAACAAGAAATCTTGCAGGTCGACCACGTAGTTGCGCACGCGCGACATCAGCAGCACGCCGAGCGCGAACACGGCCGTGAACATCACGCCGATGGCGGTGTCGAGCGAGACGTCGGAGCGCCGGCTCACAGCGCCGATGCCTAGCGCGGTCAACACCGCGACGATCAATCCGCCGACATAGAGGTTGAATTTGAAGAGATACGCGATGACGATGCCCGCGAACGAGGCGTGCGCGATGCCGTCCCCGATGAACGACAGGTTGCGCAGCACGACGTAGACCCCGACGACGCTGCATACGAGGCCGATCAGCGTCGACGCGATGAGCGCGCGCACCATGAAATCCTGCTGCAGGGGCGTCAGCAAGAAATCCATCCTGTCAGATCTGCGCGGAGCGAACCGCGGACTGCGCTTCGGGCACGACGAGGACGTGGCTGCCGAAGGTCGCCGAGAGCGTCTCTTCGGTGAGCACCTGGTCAGGCGGCCCGTAGGCGATGACGCGGTGGTTGAGACAGAGCACTTTGTCGAACCAGGTGGCGACGCACGAGAGATCGTGCGTCGTCGCGACGATGGTCATGCCCGCTTTCTGGCGCTCTTCGAGCAACGTGAAGATCGCGTGCTGGCTGGTCGCATCGACGCCGGCGATCGGTTCGTCCAGCAAGAGCAGCTTTGGGTTTTGCACCAGCGAGCGCGCGACGAACACGCGCTGCTGCTGCCCGCCCGAAAGCTCACCGATCTGCGCGTCAGCATAGTCGCGCATGCCGACTTCGTCGAGCGCGGCGAGCGTCGCGCGCCGGTCCGCCTCCCCAGGGCGCTTGAACAATCCGAGCTTGCCGTAAACGCCCATGAGAACGACGTCGAACACGGTGACAGGAAACGACCAATTCACTGCCTCGATCTGCGGCACACAGCCAAGGCCTGGCGCCTGTCCGGGCGGCTCGCCCAGCACCTCGACGTAGCCGCACTGCGGCGCGAGCAGCCCCGTGATGACTTTGAGCAGCGTCGACTTGCCCGAGCCGTTCGGCCCGATGATGCCGATGAACTCGCCGCGCTTCACGCTGAACGAGACTTCATCGAGCACGTCGCGGCCGAAGTAGCCGGCGCACATTCCCTCGCAGACGATGGCCGATTGCGCCTCTCGCTCAGCGGGGCCGATCTGCGCCGGGCGATGATCGACGTGATCGTGCAGGTGCGGCGCGGCCGCCGGCATCGCGTGGCTGTGATCTTGCGGCACGCTCGGCTCGCTCGGTGCGACGTGGGTGTGGTCGTGTTCGTGGGTTTCTTTCATGACGTTAGCGCTTTCACGATCGTGTCGACGTCGTACTGCATCATGCCCTCGTAGGTCTGCAGCGACGGCGTGGTGCCCAACGTGTCGTCGTAAAGATCGGTGACCGTCTTGATCCCAGCGCTTGCGGCGAGCTGCTGTGCGAGCTTCGGTGAGAACTGGGGCTCGGCGAACACGGCCTTCACGTGATTGGCGCGCGCCTGATTGATCAGCGCGGCGAGGTACGCGGCAGACGGAGCTTGCCCGGGGGAGGGCTCGATCGCGCCGACGTCGCGCAGACCGTAACGCACGTCGAAATAGAACCACGCGTCGTGGAACGTGATCATCGTGCGCTGCGCTGAGGGGATCGAGGAGATTCGCCAGTGGATCCAAGAGTCGAGTTTTGCAAGGCGTTGGATCTCCGCGTGCTCGTTCGCGGTGTACGCGGACGCGTTGGCGGGATCGACCTCGCGCAGCGCGTTGGCAATTCGTTGGACATAGACTTGCGCATAGGCGACGTTGAGCCAAAGATGCGGATTGCCCGGTTGGCCGGGACCGCCGGCGCCCTGGATCGGCAGGCCGTCTGAAAGCACGATGACCTTCGCCGTCGGCTTTGCGACGTTGTGAAGGACCTTGTCGAGCCACAGTTCGAGCCCCGCGCCGTTCTTGACGATCAGCTGCGCGTTGGCCAGCTCGACGAGATCGCGTGGTGACGGATCGTACGTCTCGGGTGATGCGCCGACCGGCACTATGCTCACGACCGTGATGTGGTCACCACCGACCGCTTTGACGAGCGCGGCGATGGTCGAGATGCTTGCGGCGACGGCGACACGCGAAGGCCCGGTCGCCGTGGCGCTCGGAGCCGGCGCGTGTCCGGAGCAGCCACCGAGCGCGAGGATCCCTACCAGGACCGCTGTCGCGGCAGGCACGCGCGCTGGTTCCTTATCGAGAATCATTCTCGATAAGTCTAGCCCCGGAGCGGCGGCCGTGTCAAGGATCAGGCCCGCAATGCGCTGGTCTTATAGTCGCCGAGGATGGCTTGGACGTACGAGCGCGTCTCGGCGAACGGCGGCATGCCGTGATACTTGTCGACTGCACCTGAGCCCGCGTTGTACGCAGCCAATGCGAGGTCGAGCCGACCGCCGTATCGATCGATCAAGCCGCGCAGCATCTTCGCGCCGCCTTCGAGGTTTTGGGCCGGGTCGTATGCGTTTTTCACCCCAAGCGATTTCGCGGTGTTGGGCATAAGCTGCATCAAGCCCATCGCGCCTGCGTTGGAGCGCGCGGACGGATCGAATCCAGACTCTTGTTTGATGACCGCCGTGAGCAGCGCAGGATCGAGATCGTTGCGCGCGGCCGTTCGGCGAATCAAGCCGTCATACGGGTTCGCAGCCTGTGACGCATGAGTGTGCGCGTTTTGCTGCGGTGCTTGCGCGTTGCCGCTCGACGCGACGCTGCGCGCGCTAGCCGCGAGATCGCGCAACGCGCCCAGAAATGTCCGCTCCATCGCGCGCAACTGACGCGACAGTTGGGCGATCAGCGTGCAGAGGTTTTGCGCTGGAGCGGCGCTCGTCGACTGCATGCCATCCGCAAACGGTTGCGTCGGGACCGAATCCCCACCGATCTCAGACCAGGGAGTCGCCGGCTGCGGATCGAGCATCTCCAGCGGCCACGGACGGCGGGCGATCGGCAGCGTCCACTCGACCGTCTCCGGCGAGCTGAGCATCTGGTTGGCGGGAACACTCATGCGATGACCTCCTGTTGCCGCGCGACGCGGCGATGCGGTGTACTGTATCACGCACGCACGGGTGACGGTACAGGGGTCCGTCGCAAATGTTGTGCGATTGCGGCCAACTCGACCACCGGGTCACTGCCGTGCGCGGCATCGCTGAAGATGAGAGCCTCGATCTGGTCGCGTGACTCAACGCAAGTATCGAGCCACTCGTCGTTTCCCTCGCGATACGCTCCGACTGCCATGAGATCGCTCGCATCTTCTAATGTAGAAAGCGCTCGGCGAACGAGAGCCGCGTCGGCGGCGTGGCCGGCGCTGACGATGTCCGGCATAACACGGCTTAGGGAGCGCAAGACGTCGATCGCCGGGTGACATCCGGCATCCGCGTGCGCCCGCGAGAGCGCGATCTGGCCGTCCAACATGGCACGGAGTGCATCGGTGACCGGCTCGTTGGGATCGTCACCTTCGACAAGGACGGTATAAATCGCGGTGATCGAGCCATCGGTGCGCGCGCCGGCGCGTTCGAGCAACGCCGCTAGAGCGCGGACCAGCGAGGGGGGATGGCCGCGAGCGGCCGGAGGCTCGCCAGCTGACAACGCAGTTTCGCGCCACGCTTGGGCAACGCGCGTCATTGAATCGACCGCGAGCAGCACACGACGCCCATTGCGGCACAGCCATTCCGCTTGCGCGGTCGCGCTGCGCGCCGCCGCATAACGTTCTGATGGGCGCGCATCGGATGTCGTGCAATAGAGAGATGTCGAATCCCAGTGTGGCGATGAACGAAGGCGGCGCGATGCTTCTTCAAGTTCCCTGCCGCGCTCACCGATGAGCGCGACGACTCTGACATCGACGTCGGCGTGCTCGACAAGCGTGTGCAGCAGCGTGGTTTTGCCGACCCCCGCCCCTGCGACGATCGCGATGCGCTGGCCGGCTCCGATCGTCGCGAATGCATCGATCGCCGCCACACCCGTGCGCAGCACCTGACGGATCGGCACGCGCACACCTGCGGGGACCGGTCCAGAGCGAAGCGGGATCACCATCGCCCCCACGCACGGCTGGCTCGCGAGATTTCGGCCCCATGCATCGAGTTCGCGGCCCAGCAATGCCGCGCCGACATATGCGCCCACTCTGCCGCCCTCGCAGCGATACGGATCACCCACACGCAGGCCATCGATGTCCGTCAGCGGTACGCAGGTCGCGCCATGGGCGTTGACCCGGGTGACCTGGGCAGCGATTTTGTACTCGCTAGGCTCATCGCCGAATGCGACGACATCGCCGGCGCGCAGCGACGGGCCGGCGAGCGAAACGATATCGCGAGAGACGCTCGAGACGGTTCCGCAATGGATCAGGCCATTGGCGTGCTCGAAGCTGACCGGCAGACACGGACGTTTGCGCGTCATACGCAGGCGGCGCGCACGAGCAACGCAGCGCGCTCGTCGACGGTTGCGCCAATGGTGCCGTCCGGATAATCCACCGCGAGCGCGCCGCGAACGAGAGAAGGGTCCGCGACGATTCGGACACCGCGTTGCGGGCGATACACAATCGCGTCATCCGGATGAAGGCGAACGGCTGCGTGCACTGGCCTCCCGCATGCCCGCAGCGCGTCATCGACGTAGTGGGTCAATATCATCGCGTCGCGTAGAGCTGAACGCAGTGCGCGTGCCGTTGCGATCGTGGCAAAACGAATGGCTTCCTCGCGAACGTCCGCGGCGTAACGCTCTTCGTCAAATCCGGGCTCCGCGTTCGCAAGCGCGGTTGGCGCGACGGCCGTCTCGAAAACACCGGCATCGGCGTCACCGGATTCAAACGTGCTTGCAGGGGCGTCAGGCTTTTGGGCGGGCTCTTCTGCGGCACGTTCCGGCTCGACCGCAGCGATCGGCTCTGCAATGTGCACACGCCGAGGTTGGAACGCTTCAAACGCGCCGCTGCTGCTCACGGTAAAGATGCTCCTCAATGCGCGCACGGCACGGCGGGTTGTACGATGCAAGAACGCGCGCGCGAATCGCCTCCGGCAGAGTCGAGAGCACGTATGCGACGGTGCGCGGCGACTCTCGTTCCAGCGCTGTGCGCATGCGAGCGACCGCCGGATCGACTGCCGTCCGGCGTCGCTGCGGCCACAATGTGAATCCGAGCGCTGCGGCGACCATTGCAACCGCGGCGGCCGGCAACACCGACGGCGCGATCGATGCCGGTCCGGTCGCGATGACCGCTGAGGTGCGCGGTGCGAACGGCACGGCATCGACGACGACGTCGTCACCGGACTCGAGATCCGCTCCGGCGGATGCACGCACGAGAGCGGCGATCGCCGGCGCACGCGTTTGATCGACTCGCGCCGCGTCGAGAAAAACCGCCACCGAAATCCGCGCGATGGCGTCGGCAGCGGTCGTGCGCCGTTCGACGATCGTGTCGTATGCGTAGTGGCGCGTCGTCCGTTCCTTTGCGAGCTTGCGACCCTG
The DNA here is from genome assembly GCA_035654355.1 of Binatus sp. (SeqCode). Classification (GTDB taxonomy): domain Bacteria; phylum Vulcanimicrobiota; class Vulcanimicrobiia; order Eremiobacterales; family Eremiobacteraceae; genus JAFAHD01. The sequence continues at coordinate 1,095 of DASRXC010000171.1, read as the reverse complement.
TTCGTTTCCGGTTTCTCGTCCTAGGTCGGCGTCCAAAAGGCCGTGCGGTACGACGCGCGTGCTTTGGACAGACTGCTCGCTGCCGGCGGTGCGAACACTCACGCGCACGATCGCGACGCCGGCGCCGAGCGACGCATCGAGTGCAGACTGCACGTTGGCTTGGACACGCGACTCGCGGCTGGACACTTGATCGGGAATGGCGCCGAGCAGCGTGCCGGTGCCATCGACGACCGTGACGCGATCGGCGGTCAGCCCGGGATAACCGGCTGCGACGAAACGCCGGATTCCGGCAACCTCGCTTGCTCCTAAGCGTGCGCCCGCGGCGAGGATCAGCTGAACGCTGGCGCTCGGCGGCGAGCGCTCGCTCGAATCGGCGAACGAGTCGCCCGTCGCAGGCGCGATCACCACGGCCGCGTCCGAAACGCCATCGATTCGGCGCAAACTCGAAACCAGGTCGCCTTCGATGCCGGCTCGCCGGCGATCGTTTATGATCTCGGGCGGCGTGAGCGGGTTGTCTTGTGCGTCAAGAACATCCGCGCTGGTCGGCACGTACCCGTGGGGAAGTCCGGCGAGCGTGAGCCGCATCAAGATCTCGCGCTTCCGGTGGGCAGGCACGAGAACCGCATCTCCTTTTCCACCAGTCGTGAACGGTTCATTCCAGAGCGTAAGCGTTTGCGCGATTTCAGCGGTCTGACTTGCATGCAGCGGCGCATCGAACAAAGGAACGGCCGCGGTGTTGCTCGCGTACAATGCGATCGCTGCCGCGATTAGCGCCAGGCCGCACGCCGCCGCAACCACTGGCGTGCGCCGCCGGTGCACCCAAACGACGCAATCCTCGACCAGACGCGGCATCGATGCGGGCAGGCGCGCGAGCATGGACTCATACCTGCGTCTGCAGCAGCGCGTTGACGGCGCCGCTCACTCGTGATGCGGTGATCGCTGCGACCTCAAGCGCGACATCCGCTTTTGCGCGCGCAACCGCGGCTTGCGCGATGTCGCCGTGACCGAGCGCGACCGCTTGGGCCGCGGTGTCAGCTTGTCGCAATGCGCCGACCGCTCCGTCCAGCAGCGCGGCAAACGACTGCGATCCATCGG
>DASRXC010000170.1:0-2444 GCA_035654355.1 Binatus sp. (SeqCode) | reverse complement strand
GCACTCCCACAGATCAGCGGTCGCGATGATGCGCTCGAGCAGTGGCGTCGTGATCGAATAAGGCAGGTTGCCGCACACCACGCGCGGGCGCGCGGCGGACGCAAGTCTGGCGCCGAGATCGTCTTCTAATGCGTCTGTCTCGACGATGCGTACGCGGTCGGCTAGATGCGCAAATCGCTGGCGCAGCACGGAAGCCAGCCCGCGATCGACTTCCAGTACGTCCACGGCGCGCGCGCGTTGGGCGAGCGCTTCGGTCAGCGCGCCGGTTCCGCCACCGATCTCGACGACGAATGCCTCGTCCGGCAGCTGCGCGGCGATACGCGCAGCGAAGCGCGTGTCAACCAGAAAATTTTGGCCGAGCCGCTTGCGTGGACGCAAGCCGCGTGCAGCGAGGACTCGTTTTGGAGAAGTGAAGTCATCCATGCGCGATGATTGTCATCGCGCTACTACGGGTCGCCGGCGGGCTATTCCGCCACGACGTAGACTTTGACGAACCGCCGTCCGAAGATCAGTGCTGCTCTCTGCGAGTCCATGCACAAGTCGATGCGTCTGCCGACGATCGCGCCGCCGGTGTCCGCGGCGATCGCCAATCCGTAGCCGGGGATGAAGACGCGCGAACCGAGACGGATGATACGCGGGTCAACGGCGACGACTCCGTAGGAAGCCGGTATGCCGGTCGCCGTGTGACCGGTTCCGGCCGCCGACACGTCCCAAGCGGTATAAGCGGTCGCTTCCATGTCGAACACGCCGAGCAGGTGCTTGAATTTGGTTGTCGATGCGAGCTGGGTCCACGTGAGTGGCGCGCCCTGCAGCACGATCGGCCGAACTCCCTGGTGCAAAAGGTTAGCGTGGATGATCTGCCTATGGATTACGACGTCGTCCCACGCAACGATACGCTCGGTCAGATCCTCGAGCGCTGGATGCCCGCTGCGCAGCACCTTGCGTTGACCGGGCGCAAGCAGCGGCGTGAGACGGACTTCGGGCTCGAGCGCCAGCTGATGGCGCGACGTGATGTATTGCGTTGTGATGCGGACATTGTCGCGTTTGACGTTGCTCGTACCATGTAGATCGTCGAACTTCGTGTTGTTATAGAAATCGTCGGCGCTCGCGACGACCGACGGGCCGTCAGCTTGACGCGCGACGTCGAGCGGCCGGTTTACGAACGTCGTCGAAACAGAGTAGGATGAGATCGCGGATGCCGAGTGATGTGCGTTTTTGGCAAGATGTTTCGCGACCGATGCGGCGGATGTCGTCGTCGCGCAGACAAATATCAGCGAGGCGATGGTGGTGATTCGTAATGCTGGGTAATGCGTCAATAAAGTGTTCCTATTAAGTGTGCGCCATCGCTGGCGATGATGGTGATTCTGGCAGAGCCTTCAACCGGTGCGTTGCATCGCGGTATCAAGAAGGCTGCGTCGCCGCAAATCGGCGATGAATGATACGAACAGCCGGACAACGCGTGGATTATATCACGCGAAAATCCGATGGAACAAGGGATTCCCGCTACGTGGACCTATTGTACCGCTGAAGGATTCACAGTTCGGCCGAAGGAACGCGCGCTGCGTCGTGGTTCCGAATGACGAGGCGCGGGTCCCGCTATGAAGATCGGCATATTTACAGAGGTGTATCGCCCGATCATCAACGGTGTCGTCGCATCCGTCGAAAGTCTCACTGAAGAACTGCGCGCGCGCGGACACGAAGCGTACACATTTGCGCCGCGAATTCCAAACGGTGTCGAAGCGTTGGGCCGCGTGTTTTTTATGCCGTCATTGCCGCTGCCCGCGCGCACCGAATATCGTCTGACGGTTCCAGTTGTCGCGCGCCGCAACAAAGCGCGTTTTTTGAGTCAGTGCGACATCATCCATTCGCATTCGTTGTTCGTCACGGGATGGATGGCGCAATATTACGCGCGTTATCGCTTTCGCATGCCGCTCGTGTTTACGTATCACACGATGCTAGAACGTTACGCGCATTACTCGCCGCTCGGTCAACGCATCACGAATCAGCTCACTCGCGAATTGACCAAAGGATACGCTAACGCGGCGGACGCGGTGATCGCTCCGACCCAGGCGGTGGCCACGGCATTGCGGGACGCGGGAGTCATCGCTCCGTTATGCGTGGTCCCGACAGGCATCGACTTGCAGCCGTTCCGGACGGTCAGGCAGTCCGTGGGCCGGGAGACGCGCGCGCGCTTCGGTATACCGGCTGATGCACCGCTGCTGCTGCTGGTCTCACGGTTGGCCCACGAGAAGAGCGTTCCGCTCGCGCTCGAGGCGCTGCAGATCGTCCACCGCGACCTGCCCGCGACCCGCCTATTGCTCATCGGGAAAGGACCGACGGAGGCCGCCCTTCGGGCCACCGCACAGGATCTAGGCTTGGGCGAGGCGGTGATCTTCGCGGGCGCGGTGCCGCACGATGAGCTCCCGGGGATATACGAGGCCGCG
>DASRXC010000169.1:0-5164 GCA_035654355.1 Binatus sp. (SeqCode) | reverse complement strand
AGCTCGCACGTCGTGATCGCGGGCCGCGCGCACGTCGGCGAATACTGTTTCCTCGGCGTCAACTCGACGATTCGAAACGCGATCACCATCGCGCCGGACACGCTCGTCGGTGCCGGCGCGATCATCATGGCGGACACGAAGCCCAAGAGCGTCTACGTACCCGAGCGCACCTCCGTGTTCCCGCGCACGAGCGACAGAGTGAAGATTTGATCAGGCGCTGGGCCAAGCGCGGCCGCCTCTGTGACGGTCCTGGCGGAGTGTCGTGGGCGAAGACCCATGCGGCGCTGCCTGTCGTCGACGACCTCGGCGGCGGCCGTCATCGCGTGTACTTCAGCGCTCGCGACGACCGCGGACGAGCGCGCATCGGCTGGGCGGAAACGACTCTCCAAGCGGGCTCTTGGACGCCGTGTCAAACGCCGTCACTCGACCTGGGTCCTCTCGGCAGCTTTTCCGACAGCGGCGTGACGAGCTCGTGCGTCGTGACGGCCGGCGGCAGGAAGTACCACTTTTACACTGGCTGGTCGCTCGGCGTGACGGTGCCGTTCTATCTCGCCGCCGGGCTCGCGATCAGCGACGACGGCGGGGCGACGTTCCGCCCGTGTTCCAAGGGGCCGATTCTCGAGCGCAACGACGTCGACCCGTTCCTTACCGCGTCCCCGTGGGTGCTCGTTGAAGGCGGACAATGGAGAATGTGGTACGTCTCTGCTGTCGAGTGGACGATAGCGAACGGCAAACCGATGCACAAGTACCACATTCGCTATGCTGAATCGCGTGACGGGCGCGTCTGGGATCGCCGCGGCGTTGTCTGTATCGATTTCGAGCACGACGGCGAGTACGCGATCGCGCGGCCGTGCGTCCTGCGCGACGGCGGCAAGTACCGGATGTGGTACGCGTATCGCGGCGATCGATATCGCATCGGGTATGCTGAGTCATCCGATGGCGTGGTGTGGAAGCGGCTGGACGAACAAGCGGGCATCGATGTCTCACGCGGCGAGTGGGACGGCGACATGATTGAGTACCCGGTGGTCGTTGACGTGAAGGGCCGCCGTCTGATGCTCTACAACGGCGACGATTACGGGAGGACCGGGATCGGCATCGCGGAGATGGAGGGCGCGTGACGCTGACTCAAGAAGTGCTTCGGCACGGTTTTGCCATCGTGGAGTCCGTCATCGATCGGAAGACCCTCGAGCAAACCCGCTCGCGGATGTACGCTGTGCGCGATTGCATCGTGAAGGAAGTCGGCGAAGACAGGCTGGAGCGTGCCGGGGAGCTAGGTGTGTTGCGTCTGATGATGCGGTTTGATCCGTTTTTCTTCCGCTTTCTCGAGGTCCCCGAGATGCTGTCGATTGTCGACGCGACGGTGTCGCCGACGGCGATTCTGCATGTGCAAAACGGATTCATCCTGCCGTCGTTCCCGCCTTCGGAAAATCCGTGCGTGTTCCAGAATAGCTACCACCAGGATTTTCCGCGCGTGCTGAACGGCTATTTGGCGTCGATCAACGTGTTGTTCGCCATCGACGACTTCACGCGTGAGAACGGCGCGACGTGGGTGGTTCCCAGAACGCAGCAGACGCAAGGTGTGCCGCCCGCCGACTCCATTGCGTCGTCGGCCATGCCGGTCGAATGTCCAGGGGGGTCGATGATCGTGTTCGACTCGACGTTGTGGCACGCGGCGGGTCCGAATACGTCGGGGAAGGATCGGCTCGCCATCAACCAGCAGTTCACGCGCTCGTGGATCAAACAGCAGATCGACTACGTCCGAGCGCTGGGCGGCGATGTCGTCGAAGCGCTTCCAGCACGGACGCAGCAGCTGCTGGGTTGGTACACGCGCGTAGTGAGCAGCCTCGACGAGTATTACCAGCTGCCGGAGCGTCGCCTGTACAGAAAAGGTCAGGGCTGACGCGTGAAACGCTGCCTCCATTGTCAGGCGCGCTTCGATCAGAGTGGATGGACGTGCCCGCGGTGCGGCTACGCGCCTGCGGAATCCAACGGCGTCCTCGTCTTCGCGCCGGCCCTGGCCGACGGCGACGGTTCCGACGCGGAGTATCGTTTTGAGCGTCTTGCGGCTGCGCAGTCGTGGCACTTCTGGTTCGTGCGCCGGGCAATGCTGCGCTCGTGGGCGCTTCAAAAGTATTTTCCGACCGCACGAACGTTTCTTGAGGTGGGCTGCGGCGCGGGCGGCGTGTCGTGGGCGCTCAGTCAGGCGGTGCCTGCGCTGCGAATTACGGCCGGAGACACACGGCTTGCGGGGCTGGAATTCGCGAGGCAGCGCGCCGGGCGCGTGGACGTCGTGCAGTGCGACGCGGCGGAGCTGCCATTCGACTCGGAGTTTGACGTGGCGGGCGCGTTCGACGTGATCGAACACCTGGATGATGACGCGAGCGCCCTGGCCGCGATGCGTGACGTCGTGCGGCCCCGCGGTGGGGTACTGGTCACCGTGCCGCAGCACCCGTGGCTCTGGAGCGCGGTCGACGACTTCAGCCACCATCGCCGGCGTTACACGCGGGCGGTGCTCCGCTCGAAACTCGCCGCCGCTGGACTCGAGGTTTTGCGAATGACGTCGTTCGTCGCCGCCGGCCTGCCGGTCCTCTGGATCTCGAGACGCAGCCCACAGCAATTCGATCCGGAACGTGAGATGGGGATTTGCCCCGTCGCCAATGCGGTCATGGGGGGGCTGTTGGCGCTCGAACATCGAATGATCGCCGCGGGCTTGTCGCTGCCGTTCGGCACGTCGTTGCTCGCGGTCGCGAGGCGGGCCGCGTGACCTCCAAGCATAAGGTTCCGTTCAACCGCCCGACGCTCGCCGGCCACGAGTATGAATACATCAAGACCGCCGTCGACAGCGGCCAGTTGTCGGGGAACGGTCCGTTTACGAAGCGCTGCCAGGAGTGGCTCGAAGAGGCGACGGGCAGCGCGAAGGCGCTGCTGACGCACTCGTGTACGGCGGCGCTCGAGATGTCGGCGCTGCTGCTCGACCTCGAAGCTGGCGACGAAGTCATCATGCCGTCGTTTGCGTTCGTGTCCACCGCCAACGCGTTCGTGCTACGACGCGCGGTTCCCGTGTTCGTCGATATCCGTTCAGATACGCTGAATCTCGACGAGACACTCATCGAGCCCGCGATAACGCCGCGGACGCGGGCCATTGTCGCGCTGCATTATGCGGGCGTCTCCTGCGAGATGGACGCGATTCTCGACATCGCCTCCTGCCATCATCTCGCCGTCGTCGAAGACGCCGCGCAGGGGATTAGGGCGAGCTATCGCGGACGCGCGCTCGGTTCGATGGGACGCTTCGGCGCGATCAGCTTTCACGAGACGAAGAACGTGATTGCCGGCGAGGGGGGCGCGCTCCTGATCAACGACGCGAAAGACGCCTGGCGCGCCGAAGTGATATGGGAAAAAGGCACGAACCGCTCGGAGTTCTTCCGAGGCGAGGCCGCGAAATACACGTGGATGGACGCGGGGTCGTCCTTCCTTCCCGGCGAGCTCACGGCTGCCTTCCTGCAGGCGCAGCTCGAACACTGCGACTCCTCTTGCGCCCGGCGGCTGCAGCTTTGGCAGCGGTATCACGACAGCCTCGAGAAGCTCGAGCACGCTGACGCTCTGAGACGGCCGGTCGTGCCTGAACACTGCCGTTCGAACGGACATATTTACTACGTGCTGCTGCCGACCGCAGCGGCGCAGACCTCGATGCTGGCGTCTCTTCGCAGCAACGGCATCGACGCTGTGTTTCACTACGTGCCGCTTCATTCCTCGCCCGCTGGGCGCCGTTTCGGCCGCGCGTCTGGCGCGCTCGCCGTCACCGACGATCTTTCTCAGCGTCTCATCCGGCTGCCGCTCTGGACAGGCATGTCTGATGACCAGGTTGATCAGGTGGTCGAGGCGATCGGGCAGGCCGTGACACCGACGATCCGCAAGTAGATGACCGTCGGTCAATTTGCGGCCCGCGCGAAGCGCACGCTTCGAAAGTCGGCGCGCTATCTGGCGGCGCGCAGTGTCGAAGCCGGTCGCTGGCGAGCGCAGCGGCCCTGGTCGGCGGTGGTGCCGAAGCTCGTGACCACACGCACGCTGCTGCGCGAGTCTGGCGCTGCAGATGTCGAGGAGTTGTGGAAGGCGTTGACGGTACGGCCGTTGTTTCTCTCACGCCACGTTCGGACGTCGTGGACGGATGTCTTCAAGCGTAGTGGCTCACCCGCGGCGCGCGCTATCCACGCGAGTTCGTCGCGGAGGTCCGAGCCTGGATCGACGCGAACCCATACGGCTGGAGCGTCTCGGGGAGTGCGCTCGAACGAATACCCAGGGTCGATATCCCGCTGGCCATTGGCGTTGTTCATCATCTCGGTAATGATGAGGCCGTCTACCTGTTTCAGCTTGCAAACTCCGCGCTCAAGCGCGGTGGTCGTCTGGTAACGCTCAACTGCTGCTTCGTCCCGGGCGAATCCCGGACGCGCGCTTTCTCATTGCTCACGATTGCGGTCAGAATGTGCGAGACGAGCAAGGCTACAAGTCGCTTGCCGAAGCCGTCTTCCTTACCGTGAAGACCTATATTTGCCACGACATGACACATCTCCCGTATACGCGTCTGATCATGGAGCGCACTGCATGACGATCCGGTCCGACCGGACCGACAGGTCGGGCGTGCGATCATATCGGCCGCGTCGGCGGCGGACGTTTCACTTGGAACAACTCTGCATTTCTCGGTTTCCGGTGGCTCCGACCCGAACAGTAACGGCCCTGAATAGACGTACGGCAGCCACGATTAGCCTTGCCGCCAGCACTAAGCCGCTGAGGAGCTCTTAATGGCACTCTTCGGTGTGCGGCGGGACGACTTCGCACGGCTGATATCGGATGCGAGGTCGATCCGACTGCCCGCGTACGGCCGCCCGACGGCGCTTCTGACCCTCATACTCACTCATTTTGCCGTGGGTGCCGCTATGTTGTTCGCCCCGACCATAACGTTCTGGGTGGCAACCGACGCCATTGGACACTACGAGGGCGACGCGTACACTGCAAGACTACCGGCGCGTGCATGGCTGATCTACCAGATCCACGGTGACAGTAGCACGTGGCCGTCCGCTTCCCGAGTTCGCCTGCTCGAGGATGGGAACCCGCTTGGGCCGCCTCACACCGGGCATGCCAAGATCAGAGATCGTGGCGGCGGCGCATA
>DASRXC010000168.1:0-96008 GCA_035654355.1 Binatus sp. (SeqCode) | reverse complement strand
GTGTGTTTTTGATCGAGCAACCAGCTCACCGCAGCATTGTCGGCATCGCATGCCTCTGCGAATGCCAGAAAACCGTCGTCGCTCATATCCTGGTCGCACTCCGGTGACTCTCGCCAATCGACCAGCGCGTCAGCGTTGGAGGACCTATGCGAGCGGTACGCGCGGTGCAGAACTTCGAGAAATTCATCTCGGGAGGAGTTGACCGCCTCAAAGAATACTCGATCCAGCGGACAGTCAAAGAAGCAGTACGAACCCAGCGTTCCGCAAATGGCCGCGCGACCCTTATCGATCACGCGCGCCAGGAGTTTTACGCCACCGAGCTGCTCATGAGCGCTGCGAGGCTGACTAGTACGTAAATCGATGGCGTGCATGGCTTTCTCTCCTAAAGCCCCGACGAGGAATGCTAGCGCCTTGGATTTGAACGTGCGCAAGTGAAGCTGCCCGGAGGGTAAGAACTTGCGTAGCAATACTTCGCCAAATAGGTGGCATCTAATCTAATGGTTGAGCGGGTGCTTCGGGCCCAACCGACCTTTAAACCGAGCCGCACGGGGCTCGAGCGCCCGGCGTTACAGACGCTCGCCCCACCGTTGCTGGTTCTCGGCCTTGAGTGGGCGGTTTCCGCCTCGAACAAGATCCTTGGTGGCTTCGTCGGTCAGTTCGGAGGATACGTCAACGGTCTTGTGCGCTCGGGGACTTTCTTGCCCGGATTGCATCTATTCGCGCGCTTCCCGACTGAAGCCGCGTACGTCGCTATCGGCACCGAGGCCGCGATGGCGGTCTTGCTTATCGCAGCGGCAATCGCGCTTTGGCGCGGTATGGACCGCTTCTGGGTGCCGATCGCTGAAGCGACGACGTTGGTCTCGGCCGTCGTCGCCACAACTCTCTGGCTCATGCTCGGTCATCAGCCATTCTGGCCGTCGCGCGCCTCGAATGGCGGCTTCGGCCCTGGAATCGGCATTGAATTCTTTCTTGCGATGCTCTCGCTCGCTCTGGTGATCAGCACGGGTCTTTTGCGGCGAGCGTTCAGGCATCGTCATCAACAAGAGCAAGCGTGATGAGCGGGCTCGCGTGCAGCGCCACCACGCCTAACTGCCTGGTTGCTTTGGATCTTCGTTCACCTGATGGAAATCGTCGAGCTCCAAAGCTGTGTCTTGGTCTTGATCGAGTGGGGCTGCCTTTACTCGACGTGGAACCGCCGCGAGCGCCTTATCCAGCTGCCAGGCTCTGCGTTGCGATCCGCGGATCGGTTTTGACGGACTTTGACCACTCCGACTAGTAGTGCTTCATTCTCGCGACGCGGGGTAGACGACTCACACGCGGCAAGAAACCGAATCGAGGATAGCTTGACAATCGTCGTCATCGGCGGTACGGGCCTGATCGGCTCGAAGACCGTCGCCATTCTACGTCAGGGCGGCCACGAGGTCGTTGCCGCATCGCTCGATACGGGCGTCAACACCATCACCGGCGAGGGGGTCAAGGAGGCGCTCACCGGAGCACAGGTGGTGATCGACCTTTCGAACTCACCATCAATCGAAGCCAAGGCAGCGCTAGAATTCTTCGAGACCTCCGGAACCAATTTGCTCGCTGCAGAGACCGCAGCCGGCGTCCGGCACGACGTCGCGCTATCTATCGTCGGCGTCGATCGCAATCCCGAAATAGGTTATTTCCGCGCCAAGCTTACGCAAGAGCAATTGATCGAGAAGTCCGGCATACCGTACACGATCATCCGCTCGACTCAGTTCATGGAATTCCTGCACGGCATCGCCGCTTCAAATACTACGGGGAACATTGTCAGGATTTCGCCCGGCCTCTTCCAGCCCATTGCGGCAGACGACGTCGCTGCGATCATTGCCGATCTAGCGCTCGGGGCGCCACGGAATGGCATTATAGAGATCGGCGGCCCGGAACGGGCGCCGTTCAACGAGGTGGTCGCGCGCTATCTCAAGGCGGTCGGAGATCCGCGTGAGGTCGTGAGTGATCCCGAGGCCCGCTACTACGGGGGCCGGGTCGAAGAGTTCTCGCTCGTGCCGTTGGGCACTGCGTGCCTCGGTCACATCGTTCTAGACGAGTGGGTCCAGCGCGCGCAGGTGAAAGTTTAACCCTCGGGCACATCTTGCCGCGTTCTAAAAAAGAGAGGTAAACATCATGAACGCTCTCCCAAATATCGTTCTCGTTCACGGTGCATGGGCAGACGGTTCCAGTTGGAGTGCCGTTATCGAACGGCTGCAAGCCAAAAATTACAACGTCACAGCGCCGCAGTTCGCGTTGGGCGCTATCGCGAATGACGTCGCGCGACTACGTCAAATATTGAGCCGTCAGAACGGACCGACCATCGTGGCCGCGCATTCGTACGGCGGTCAGATCATGACCGCGCTTGGAACAGACGCGCCGAACGTCGTCGGCCTCGTGTACGTCGCTGGATTCGGGCTCGATCAAGGCGAGTCGATCGGAGCACTGCTCTCCAGCGCACCACCAACGCCTGCGCTCGCGCACTACGACGTCGATAAACAAGGCTTCGCGTGGTTGCCGGAAGACGATTTCGTCAAGCATTTCGCAGCCGACGTGGATCCTGTGAAGGCAAAAGTGATGTTTGCGGTTCAGCAGCCGTTAAGTATCGGGACCCTTTCAGACGTGATGGGCGTTCCCGCATGGAAAGGGTTACGTTCGTGGTTCATCGTCGCCCAGAACGATCAGGTGATTCCGCCGGACGCGGAGCGTCTATTCGCAAAACGCATGGGCGCAAACACCATTGAACTGAACTCGAGCCACGTCGCGATGGTCTCTCACCCGGACGAAGTCTGCAAGTTCATCGCGGATGCCGCAACCGCCGTGCCAGTGGCAACCTAACTCGCGCAACTCTGACACGCCGAACATGTGAAGGCCTCGTCTCACGAACGGTGAGGCGAGTCCTTCACGCATCGAGTACGATTGCGATGAGTCGTTTCGCGATCGGTCCTTCCTGAACTATTGCAGAGCCATGTAAGCGTCGCCGAGCTCTTCGCCTAGTTTCTTCTGCTCTGCGGCCGAAAGATTCGGTGGCACGCGGTTGATCACCAGCGAGTTGAGCTTCCCATCGAAATTGAACGGCGTTTCGTACTCGTGCGTAACTGCGGTCACGTTGCTGCGCTGCACGGAGAAGCCCTCGTCAAGGGGTACCATGAACGGTATGGATTGACTCATCGACTTCTTCGTAACGGCGTTGCCATCGACCATCAGCGTTCCCGTACCGCCTTTGCCGATTCCGCTGTTGGCTTTGAAGGCAAAGACGATTTTGTGCGTTCCGGCGCCGATGGGAGTCGAGGCGAGCCACTCCGTACTCGCTACGGCCAGCGTGTTGTAGACGAAAAACGGCTTGCCGTTCTTGATGCCCAGCGCGTAGCCGCCGAAGTGGCCGCCTTGCGTCACGATGATGCCGTTGGACTTCGCCGGAACGTCGACATCAGCGGCAATCGTGTACGACACGTTGAGCAGATTAGGTGCCAGCACCGACGTCAGGTTTTCGATTGCCGAATGGTATTCGAAGCGCGTCTGACCGGCCTTCAGACCTGGGCGCTGCGAAAATGCCATCGCCGGCTTGTCGGCGTCGAGTGGAAAGACGTTGTATTTGTTGGCTTCGTCGACGAAGACTTGCTTGAGCTCTTCAAGTTTGTCTGGATATTGCGCCGCGACGTTGTCGTTTTGCGTCCAGTCCATATCGACGTGGAAGAGCTCCCACTTTGCGTTCGTCCACGGCGTTCTGGACTCGGGGTTTTCGCAGTTCGGATCGGACGTCATGCACACGGGGATCACGCTGGCCATCCAACCGTCTTTGTAGATCCCCGGAACGCCGAGCATTGAGAAGTACTGGGTCGTATGCCGCGTCGGCGCGTTCGCGTTGGCCTTATCGAAAGTGTAAAAGAAACTCGTGCCCTCTATCGGTCGCTGCACGACGCCGTCGACGGAGCTTGGCTGGCGAATGCCGGCCGCTTCCAAAATTGTCGGCCCGATGTCAATGACGTGCGTGAACTGATGGCGCAGTCCACCCGGATCCTTGATGATGGCAGGCCAGGTTACGACGACGCCCTGTGCGGTGCCGCCGAAGAGCGACGCGATCATCTTGTTCCCTCGGAACGGCGTGTCGATCGCCCACGCCCACGCTGCGGCAAAGTGCGGCGCGGTACTCGGACCACCCCAGTCATCGTAGAAGTTGAGCAGCTCTTTGACCGGCGGGTTGATGCCGTTCATCGCGGCAAACTCGTTGGCGGCGCCGTTTGGGCCGCCTTCAGCGCTTGCGCCGTTATCGCCGGTGATGTAGATGACGAGCGTGTTTTGAAAACGATGCGTGTCGCGGAACGCTTGGATGACGCGGCCGACCTCGTAATCGGTTTGCGCCTGAAATGCCGCGTACACTTCCATCTCGCGAGAGTAGAGACGCTTTTGGTCGGACGACAACGAGTCCCATTTCGGATAGAAATCGGGCCATGCCGTCAGTTTCGCGTCTTGCGGAATGACGCCCAGGCGCTTTTGCCGCTCGAACGTCGGCTCGCGAAACGCGTTCCAGCCCGAATCGAACTTGCCTTTGAACTTCGCGATCCAGTCGGCCGTCGGTTGGTGCGGGCCGTGCATCGCACCGGTCGCGTAATACATGAAGACGGGTTTATCGTGTGCGACCGCATCGACGCGCTTGAGCCACGCGATGGCTTTGTCCGCCATATCGATGTTGAAGTTGTAGCCGGGATGACCGACTGACGGATACAGTGGCGTGGTGTTCTCGTAAAGAGACGGCGACCACATGTTTGTCTCGCCGCCCATAAAACCGTAGAAGTAGTCGAAGCCCATACCGGTCGGCCACATGTCGAACGGACCGGCATCGCTGATTTGCCACGGCGGCGTGTTATGGTTCTTGCCAAACCACGACGTGACGTAGCCGTTTGCCTGGAGGATGCGCGCAAACGTCGCGTTCTCTTTGCCGAAGTCGGCATCGTAGCCCGGGAATCCGGTCGCGAGGTCGGAGACGATCCCGTTGCCGACTGATTGGTGATTGCGGCCGGTCAACAGTGCCGCGCGAGTTGGAGAACACATTGCGGTGACGTGAAAGTTCGTATAGCGCAGCCCATCTTTCGCAAGACCGTCGAGCACCGGTGTGGGTATTGGACCACCGAACGTGCTGGTCGACGCGAAACCTGCGTCGTCTATCAGGATGACGAGAACATTCGGCGCGCTCTTTGGTGTGACAAGCTTCGGTTGCCACCACGGCGTCGAGTCTGAGGCATTTTTTTCAATCGTGCCTCCGAATGTCGGCTTCGGCGCAGGGATGACGTCGCTGTCGCCGACGGAGCGCGTCGCGTTCAGCGAGTCCAACGTGACGTCGCTCTCCGAAAGCGCGAACGCGCCGCAGCTTAAGATGAAGACGCTCGCTAAGGCGACCACCGCGGACTTCTTCATACGAAAATCCTTTCTAGGTTCATTGCTGTACAGCTATCTCGACGTGGCCAGCACGGACCGCCGCCTTGAGTGCGGCGTGATCGCGCTCTGCCTGATCGGCGTACGCTTCCGCGAAGGCGCTCGCGGCTTCGTCGAATTGCGGTCCACTGCCGAGGTACGTGGCGATCGCTTCGGCATCGCCAGAGCGAGCGTGCGCGCGCGCCAAGCACCAGCCGCACGCGCGCGCGTACGTCTGCAGCGCCGCTTCGTCAAACGCGTCGACCGGCGCGGACATCTTCGCATCGCGCAACTGACGTCCGTAGAAGTGGCGCCCATCCGGCCCCGTCATCCACCCCAAGAAAATATCTGAGGCGGTCTGCATCATACGCTGACCAGCCACGACGCGTTGACCGTTATGCGAGTACGCGCCTTCACCAGCGTATGCAGCCAACACCGAGTCGTTTGCCTCTTTGAACTGCAGCAGCAACGGTTCGTCCGACGCCGACATCAGCAGCGCGACCCAGCACTGCGTTCCTACGCTGCCGATCCCAACCACCTTGATAGCTGCGTCGACGAACCGGTAGCGGTCGAGCAAGATCCTGCGCTCATCCGAGAGCGTCTCGCGATACTGCGCGATCGTCGCACTGACCGTCGCGTCAAAGCCTTTTTCCTTGCTCTGCTCGGGATGAAAGATCAGCGGCGGATTGTCGCGAAGACGCGGCGTTCCGTCGCGAACATGGGTGAGCTTCGGATAAGCGACGTCGTGCCCGCGCTTGGCGCTCACGCGTTCGACCCGCTTGCGTATCCGTGCTCGGTCCCGTGGAGGTGCGAGCGCGAGGAATTCGGCAACCCCGATTTTTGCGTAATAAGCGTCGAGCGGATGCATGTGCGCGTACTTGCGCATCCATTTGCGATAGGCGCGCACGCTCGTTTGCGCAATCTTGCTTGCCACGCCGCTATAGCCGTTCGACCTCGCTGCGAGTACGAACGACGCGGCGAGACGTTTGACATCCCATTCCCACGGTGCAGGATAGGTTTCGTCAAAGTCGTTGATATCAAAGACGATGTTTCGCTCGGGCGTTGCGAAGGCGCCGAAATTCATCAAATGGCAATCGCCGCATGCCTGAACGAGGATTCCGGTTGAAGGCGTGTTCGCCAGGTCAGCTGCCATGATCGCGGCGGAGCCGCGGTAGAAGGCGAACGGTGACTGCAGCATTCGCCCGTAACGCACGGGGACCAGCTCGGGCATGCGTTTCGCGTCGGACGCACGCAGCGTTTCGATCGGGCTTGGCTGAGACGTCGACCGTTTCCAGCGTGCGTGCGATCTGCGCGGAAGCTTGCCTCGGAGCGCCTTTCCGTCCATCAGTCCGCCTCCATTACTCCGCCTCCGAAGCGCTCTGCGACGTGAGGACAACCACGAGCGTGATACCATAAGACATCACGCACGAGAGCGATTTACGATTGTGGAGATGAGGGGACTCGAACCCCTGACCCCTTACATGCGAAGCAAGTGCTCTACCAGCTGAGCTACATCCCCACGGTGCCCGAAGCGGCAGTATACCATACGCCGCCGGGCCGCTTCAATCCTAATGTAGATGCAGGTCGCTGGGCGGAGGCGCGGGTGAGCCGTCTGACCAGCGGCGCACGGGAATGAACAAGACGGTCGGCTCGTAGGGCGCGCCGTCAGCACCATAGATCGGTGAACCGTCAATCCCTGCGGCCCACGCGGTTGCCTGACCGTGCGGCACGAAGAACATGACGTGCGGTAGCCAGGGCCCACTCGCATCATCGCTCAGGTATCCTTGCTTGGACAACATGAACGAAAACGAACCTGCTTCCGGATCCGTGAAATGATGATTGGCGAACGCGGCTTGGGCTTTTTCGATGATCTGCTCTTTGCTTAGCCCGGCAAGCACCCATTCGGTGCGTTCGACATACTGCGCTAAGACGCTGCTCACTGCGTTCGCGTTGAAGCAGTTAGGCGCGCGCTCTTTCGGATTCCAAAATTCGGGATCGCTGAAGGGCGCCGTCCACGATCGTTCGACGAAACAGACAAAGCCGTTGTTCCCTTTTGCAGCGGTTTCATAGCCGCGCTTGCCAAGCACCAGCACCGTTGCGCCGGAGGAAACCGACGGAGGAGCGGCACTGCGCGCGAGCGCGATCTCGTCTTGGCGGTTCTCTATAAGGTAGTTTGCGACGGGAGCCATTGTCGGGTAGGCGGTCGGCGCCGTGCTCTGCGCGTAACATTTGCACGCGAGCGCGATCGGTAGTAAAAAGAACAACAGTGGCGACTTCTTCACGACTCGTGCCTTTCGTCCTAAATGCCCGTGCCGTGCCCGCGCATCAGCAAGTATAACACAGACTGGTGCGTTAGCACCCCTAAGCTGGCGCCGAGGCAGTTATTGACTGGGACTCGGCTGCACGACCTGGATGTGCGTAACGCCTTGGATGAAGCGTCCGCCACTGGCGTCGCCCTGAACGATTAACGTTGCAGCGCCAGGCTTCGACGGTTTGCCATTGATCAAATAAGCCAAGATGACGAGCTTCCCCTGAAATGCCCGTAAGAACTCGGGAAACGCGACGATCGCCAACTGCGATGACACGCCGCTGACAAGCGCATACGCGCTCGCGGAATTATCGGGAGCACCAGCAACGGTCGGTCTTGCTTGTGCGAGGATCGCTGCAAGCGGCACGCCCGTAGCCGTGACGACGCCATGGCCAGAGATCTTTTGGGTGATCGATACCGAGCGCATCTTTTGAAGTTGATCGAGCGTCACGTACATCGGGCTCGCGACTGCGCCGTCGATAAGAATGACCGTTCCCGGAGGCGGCGGCGCTGGTGTTAAATTGCCAGCAGGCACAGGCGTCATGGGGACAGCCGCGCTTGAGGTCGGCACAGGGTTCACCGGATGCGCTGTGGGCGCACCAGGTGATGGTAACGCGGGCAGCGTGGTCACGGAGACCATCGGTGTTGGCGCCGGCGTATTCGCCGCTTTCGATGAGGATCCGGTCCATGCGACGAGCGCGCCGCCGATCGCGAGCGTGACGAACGCGAGCAACCCAAGCTTCTTCAATGCGCTATCCCCCACTTACATGAGCACGAGCGTGCTACGTGCCTTTGCTCGCGTATTCGAAGCCGGTGGCCTTGAGCCATCTTGTAATTACGAAACGCGCCCGCTCCGCGCTATCGGTGTGGTTGGCTTCGATCAGCTCGTACGTCTTCGGGTCGCCGGCCTCGTCGAAAAGCTGCTTGGTCGCAGAGGGCGCGACAAGCGCATCCTTCGACCCAGCGACGAACAAGATGGGCCGTGGCGCAAGCTCGGCGATGCGCGCGGTGTGCGAATCCATCGCCGCGGTGATCTCTTCGGGGCCGACGCCGTCGACATAGGGCTTTCGATTGATGAGCCCGCGCACGAGGCCGTCACTGCTAAACCGCGCAGCGCGATGGCGCGCAGTCGAGATGAGGATGATAGCCTCGACGTCAGGCGCCCGCAGCGCCGCGCCGATCGCCGTCGCCGCTCCCATGCTGTGCCCACCG
Organism: Binatus sp. (SeqCode); assembly: GCA_035654355.1. Classification (GTDB taxonomy): domain Bacteria; phylum Vulcanimicrobiota; class Vulcanimicrobiia; order Eremiobacterales; family Eremiobacteraceae; genus JAFAHD01. Next base: position 87,067 of record DASRXC010000168.1, on the reverse strand, counting down.
ATCACCACCCCCTTGACGAATTCGCGTGTTTTCGCGAACGCGATCGCGTCGATCGCGTTGGCGACCAAATCATCTGCCCGAGCAAGTGGCCGCGAGCTGCAGCCGAGCTTGTGACCTTGGAAATCGAAAGCAAGCGAACTATACCCCTCGGTCGCGAGATGATATGCGAGCGGATCGACGTTGTGCTTGGCAGACGAATACCCATGGCACAGCACGACACATGTGGCTTCCCGCCCACTATGATAGAAGAGGCCGCGTACCGTACCGCCGGCACTTGGGAACTCGACGTCATCGACCTTGATGTGCGAAAGATCGCGAATTCGGACGCTCACAACAGCGTCTTCAGCACCATCGACCCGCTGTGCTGCCGGCCGTTGCGCTGGTATGTGACCGTGACTGTCGAGCCCGGCGCAGCCGCAAGCAGCGCTCGCACCGCGTCGAGCTCGCCCGCCGGCTGGCCGTTGACGGCGACGATGCGATCGCCCGGCGACAGCACTTTGGCCGCCGGCGAATTGGGGAGTATGCTTTTCACCATGATCCCATTTTGTCGAATGACGAGCCATGCACCGCTGCGGTCATAGGTCGTAAACCGTCGAGAGTTTGAGATCGGGGTCAGGGTAAGCTGCATCGCCGGCTCATTGAACAGCACGCTGAAGTTCTGCAAGAATCCGTTGCCGAGATAGCCGGTCGTGCGGCCGCTGGTGTAGATGACGCCGACGAGCGCGCGGTCGAACGGGAAGGGCCCGACATCGAACGCGCTCACGCGCGCGGTCGCGCCGCTGAGCATTCCGCTCGGGAGCCAGCGGCGCAACTCTGGAATCGCGGACAAAGCCGCGAGATTGTTCTGCGTCCAAAACTCCTGGCTCACGTCGGCATCGGCGTCGGAGGCCGTGTCGATGACGAGCTGCGCGTTGCGCCCGCCGTCGAACGTCGTTTCGATCTGGGGTTGACCGTTGATGATGCGCAGTGGCAGCGGGCGGGCGTCCGGCGACGGGCTCGCGTCGAGCTGCGCTTTGACGTCACGATACACGGTGACCGCGCACGGCTGATAGTCGATGCGAACGGGATAATTGAGGAATAGCTCTTGGCCGAGAATCCCGTCGACCGGTTTGCCAAGAAATGCCTCGGCCGCGGACGCGACTTTCGCGACGCCGGCGGTCAACGAGTTGAACAGCACGTCGCCGAATTGCAGCGTGTGCAATTTGACTGGGGCGTCGTGCGAGGGTGCGGAGCCGGGATCGACGATCGAGAACGGTGCCGCCGAGTCGAGCAAGAATGTTTGCGGCCGGCCATCCACGACGACGCCGAGGTAGATGCGGTTGCCGTGCAACTGACACGGTACGCTGAACGATGGCACGTTTGCGATCCATGATGAAGGAGGCACGGGCGGCGGCGAAAAGCCGCTCGGCGGCACGAAGGGCGCGGTCGTTTGGTTGATCCCACGCGCGTCCTCGGGGCGTGAAATGGGATTCGGCAACGCGGTCTGGATCGGCGTGGCGCTCGGCGCTGCCGTCGAGACCTGTGGAGCAAATGAAGGGCCTGTGTTCTCTTGGCCGATCGCTACGCTCGGACCAAATGAGGTGAACGCGGCAACAGAGATGAGCGCGAGGGCTAAACCGACGCCGACAACGCGGAACGGACCGGACACGCGCACCATTTTCGGCGGCGCGCACTCGAAAACCATGCAGCCAGCACGTTAACCTTGGTGGCTGAGGTCCGCCTGAGAAATGTTATGGTGCCGGTGCGATGATGATGATCCCGCTTTTGCTATGAACAGTGACCTGCGCGCCGCCGCCGTTCACCGCCATCGATACCGCATGCGGGCTTGTGAACCCGACGCCGGCGATCGAGGGATCCAATTGGTTGATGACGTTGCCGCCATCGCTGGTGGCGTCGATATTTGCTCCCACACCGGGGCGCACGAAGATGTGAACCGCGGCTGAATCGGTCTGCACGCGATAGGGACCCCCACCCAACCCCTCGATCGTCCAGTCGACCTCGCCGAAGCGGTCGTAAAGCTGAGTGTGCTCCAGCGCTGCTCCTGAGACGACCGTGATCCGCCCGTTGGACGAACCGCCGACAAATGAGCCTTGGGGATTGCGCGAGTCGATGTTGCCCGCGGTGAGCACCGCGCCCTGGCCGGCCACGTTGTGCAACGTGACATCGTTTTGCCCCGTTATGAAGAACGGCCCGCGCGTGTGCTCGATGAGCACGGGGCTATTGCCGGCCTCGATGTGCAAGAGCTCGTAACGATTTGGCACGCCGAGTTCCACGTCGCTGCCAGGGTTGGTGATCGCGACGCCATGCGGGCCTTCGCGTAATGGCAATTTGTGCGGCGTGCATCCGGCCGCGCCACCGGCCGTTGGCGCAGGCGCGCCTGGGCGAAAGCCGCGTCGCGTCGCCGCGAGCGACTGCGGGCGAGGGAAGCAGAACGTGCCCATCGTCTGCGGATCGACATTGAAGCGATTCATCTGAACGCCCACTGGATTGCCGGGGATACGCACCTGACCGTCCGGCTCGCCAGGGTGAACGTAGATGCGCCCACCGGTCGACTTGATATTGATGACGGGTGCGCCATCATTAGACTGCGCCAGGTCGGCTTTAGCCGACAGCATGATGACAAGTGGAGCCGCCAGCGCGGCGAGAGCGGTGGCGATAATCTTGGAGCGCTTCATGAAGGGATGGGTGAGCGGGCCGCGAGCCCTCTCATCCCAGACCTTACCGTGCGCGGCCGTCGCGCACATGAACCGCGCATGAGCCCGTTGTGAGGGCGCGGTGAATGAATCAGTGCGGCCGCGGCACCTCATCTCACGCATCGGCGTCACTCGACAGCGTGAGCGCCGGCAGCGTCACCGACACCGTCGTGCCTGATCCCACCGTGCTCTTGACCGTGATATCGCCGCCGTGCGCGCGCACGATGCTGCGCACCACGGCCAAACCCAAGCCTGTGCCTTCGACCGCACGCGAGTGGGCCGGGTCCGCGCGGTAGAAGCGCTCAAAGATGTGTGGCAGCGACTCCGCGTCGATGCCCGCGCCGGTGTCGGCGATGTCCACTTGCGCGTGGCCGTTGTGCGCGCTTGTCGAGATCGTGACCCCGCCGGATTGCGTGAATTTTATCGCGTTTTCGGTCAGGTTGACGACAAGCTGGCGGATGAGGCCCGGCTCCCCCAGCACATACGCGTCGCCGTCGCAATGCGTTTCAAGAGTGAGACCTTTTTCGGCAGCTCGCGGCTGCAGCGAGTTGGCGACATCGGTGACGACTGCGCGCAAACTGAGCGGTTCGACGGCCAAGCCGGTTCCCGTATCGGTCTTGGCCAGCATGAGCATCGAATTGATGACACGCGCCATCTGCGCGCTCTCGTTGCGAATGGCTTCAAGCGCGTCGCGGCGCACCTGATCATCGCGATCACCCCAGCGTTCCAGCATCTGCGCATTGGCGTTGATCACGGTCAACGGCGTCTTCAACTCGTGCGACGCGTCGGAGATGAAACGCCGCTCGCGTCCGAACGCAGCCTCTAGCCGTGCGAGCATGTCGTCGAACTGTGCCGCGAGCAGGCCAAGCTCGTCTCGCCGCCCCTGCCAGTTCAAGCGCTTGGTCAGATCTGTGCCGCCGATATCCTGGATCGCGCGCGACATCTCGTTGATCGGTCCGATCGCCGTGCGGGTCAGCCACAGCCCAGAGAGCACGATCAGGATAACCGCGCCGACGAAGCTGATGAGCAGGAACGTCGCGAACGCACCTAAGGTCTGGTTCACGCTCGCGAGCGACTGGGCGACGTAGATCGTCGCTACCGGGCGGCCGTTTTCGCTGATCGTATGCCAATGCGCAAGCACTGGGCCAAGCGCCGTGTGCGCCGTGCCCCAATTACCGGGCGAAATGCCTTCCATGTGCCAGCGGCGATAGCCCGAGGTCGGCAAGTCGGCATCAGCTAGATTGCTGCTTGCGCCGATCCGCGCGCCGGCCGGGTTGAACGCTTCGACGAACAAACCTGGGCCTGCGAATGAGTTGAGCTGGCTCTCTTGCGAGAGCATTTCGACGACCGACGCCGATCCGAAAAGGGGATTGCCCGCTCGTGCATATGATTGCAGCGCCATCGATGCGCCTTCGACGCGCTCGGCAGCCGAGAGGTAGAGAACGCGGTATGCGCCGAGCATGACGACCGCCGCGAAGACGAACAACAGCAATCCCACCGCAGCGAGATACCAAAAGCTCAGGCGCCAGCGCATACTTTGGAAGAAGGGCAGCTGGTGCGCGCGTTCAGGCGCGGAGGGCGTAACCGACACCTCGAACGGTCTGGATGAGCTTTTCATCGGCTGAGTCATCTATCTTATTGCGCAAGTACCGGATGTAGACGTCGATCAGGTTCGACTCGCCCAAGAAATCGGAGCCCCACACGCTGTTGAAGATCTCGTCGCGCGTGTGCACTTTGTTGGGATACATCATGAGGAATTCCAGCAGCGAGAACTCCTTGGCCGTGAGGCTGATCCCACGCTCGCCACGCCACACTTCGTGCGTGTCGCGATTGAGCTTGAGATCTTTGATCTGCAGCAGCCGCTCGCCCGGTTCGCGCTCGCGCAGCTGCACGCGGATGCGTGCGAGCAGCTCCTCGATCGAAAACGGTTTGGAGAGATAGTCATTCGCGCCGGTGTCGAGGCCTGTCACCCGATCGGGCACCGCATCCTTGGCGGTGAGCATGATGATCGGCACCGATGAGTGGCGCCGCACGCGCCGGCAGACTTCAAGCCCGTCGATGCGCGGGAGCAGGAGATCGAGGATGATGAGGTCGGGGCCTTTGAGCGCGCGCTCGATGGCGCTGGCGCCGTCTCCGCATACTTCGACCTCGAAGCCTTCATGCTCGAGTTCGAGGCGGAGAACTTTGGCGATTTGGACGTCGTCTTCGACGACAAGGATTTTGCGCTTGGCGGATTCGGAAATATGGGAAGACGAGGATGATTGCGACATAGGTTCGGTGCTCCTGTCGTTCCTAGCGACGGTGGTTAGCACGTTCTCACTAGCTCTTAGCATACCGCCGGGCAGCCAAGCATCACATTAAGCGGGCGTGAAACCGGGCCTGCCCGAACGCCGGCCCATGGCCATCTTCGCCGCGATCGAGCTCGACGAGCAAGCGCGCGAGACCGCGCTGCGCGCGATGGAGTCGGTAGCCGCGGCGATGCCCGGGCTGCGCTCGGAGCGCCCTGAAAAGCTCCACGTGACGCTGGCATACGTCGGGCGCGTGGAGAGCGAAAGTATTCCGAGTTTTGCCGCTGCCTTGGAGCAGGCCGCAGGCTCTTGTGCGCAGTTCGAGATCGTCTTCGACACGCTCGGCGGCTTTGGAAAGAAGCGCCGCCCGCACGTGATCGCATACACGTGCTCGACACGGCACCAGCCGTTCGAGCGCTGCGCCGGGACCGTGCGCGCGGCCTTTGCCAAATTGGGCGCTGTTTTCGAACACGACGCGCTGCCGCACTTGACCATCGCCCGCGCCAAGCATGGTGTACGCGAGGTGTCGCGCATCCACGCGCCGCAACCATGCGTCGTCGCGGCGCGAGAGATCGTGCTGCTCGAAAGCATTCCCGCCGGCGAGACGACGCGCTACGAGAAGCGGGCCGTCGCTCCCCTTCGCGCTGCCGGCATATGAAGAAGGAGACGAGCACATGCGTTCATGCTTGAGGCCGCTCGCGCTGGTCGCCATCGCGTTGATCCCCTGCGCAGCATATGCAGCGCCACAGCCGGCACCGATGCCGGCGATGTCGCCGGACATGATGACGATGATGATGGCGCATCATGCATCCACCGTAACGGTGACGGGCGTCGGTTCGGTCGACTACACACCCGACGAGGCGCGCATCACCTTAGGCGTTGAGGGCGAGGCGCCCAGCGCGCAAGCCGCGGTGGGCGACATCTCGAATCGCGCGAATGCGGTCATCAACGCGCTCAAAGGCATGGGAATTCCGGCTTCTAACATCACGACGAGCGGATTCAATCTGTTCTATCGTCAGCCGACCGAAACGGTCAAAGGGGCGTACGTCGCTTCAGAGAGCGTCAGCTTCAAGACATCGGTCGACAAGACGGGCACGGCGATCGATGCCGGCATCCGTGCCGGCGCGAATCAGTCATATGGCTTGAGCTTCGACACCACGCAGCGCGACGCGTTGTACAAGCAAGCCGTCCAGCGCGCCGTCAAGCAAGCGCGCGAACTCGCGGATGTCGCCGCGTCGGCGGCCGGCGTGCGTCTCGGCTCGGTCGTCTCGATCAGTCTTGGCGGCGCACCCGGCTTCGCTCCGCCTGTGCCGATGGCGCGACTGTCTGTCGCGGTGGCCGCAGCACCACCTCCGGTCGAGCCCGGAACGGGAAGCATCCAAGCGTCCGTCTCGGTGACGTATGCGGTCGCTGGCACAACGCCGCGCCCGTAGCAGCGAGAACGCCGAAACATTTGCACGGTGTGACCCGTTATAAAGGAAGACGCTGAGATGCGCAGCGCACCCCGCGCGTCCCAGCGTCCTTGAAAAAGTCAAGGCGGACCGTGGTCCGCCTTGCTTGTTCTTATCTAACCCGCGCGAGCGGGGGTTCACAAATGCGTTAGGCTGCTTTGTGTTGCTTGGCCAGAGCGATCGCCCAACCGCGCTCGGTGCGTTTGCGCACGAGATAGCCTTCGGGTGTGCGGTCGAAAACTTCGAAGCCGCTTGCCACCGCTTCGGCGAGAGTATTGAAGACGAGTATTCCTTGCATTGGGTCTAGCTCCAGTGGTCCCCTCATATAGATATAACGGAAAATGCCCGCTGCCGGTTCATGCCAGACGTCCCGTACCAGGTGTCACCGCAAGAATATGACGCCAGTCACGTTTCGAGGGGCGTGTGTCAAGGTACGCGAAGAAAACGGGTCAATGGCATCCGAGGCGCCGTTGCTGGAAACCGCCACCTTGATCAACCGGGAGCAAGTCGCCCCCGGTTTTTGGTGTCTGGGCTTCCGCAGCCCGCGCATCGCGCGAAGCGCGCGCCCGGCGGGCTACGTCGCGGTCGACGTTCCAGGTGTTTTCTCAGTCCGGCTGCCGTTGGGCATCTGGACGACTCGCGACGATGAATTCACGCTGTTGTTCCGCGAGTGGGGCGATCGCACTCGGCGTCTGGCCAGGCTCTCGGTTGGAACGGGCGTGTCCTGCATCGGGCCGCTGGGCAACCAGTTTAGCATTCCTGTCAAAGGGTCGACGGCGCTCATCGCTGCCGGCGGCATCGGCATCGTGCCATTTTGGATGCTGACGCGCGAACTGCGCGCTGCCGGCGTGAACGTGCGCGCCATCGTCGGCGCGCGAACCAAAGCGCACCTAACGGGTATCGCGCAGTTGCGTGAAGCCGGCGCCGACATCACTCTTTGCACCGATGACGGCAGCGACGGCGAACGAGCCACCGTTCTCGATCTCGTCAAGCGCTCGGATGGAGCAGATATCATCTACGGTTGCGGGCCGGTAGACATGCTACGCGCGCTGTGTGCGCACGCGACCGCGTCGAAGATCGCGTGCGAGATCTCGATGGAAGAGACATTCGGCTGCTCGATGGGCACGTGTTGGGGCTGCGTCGTGCCGGTGCGTCGCGGGAGTCCGCAAGGATCCGGCTATCCGCCGTCGCCGCGCGACTCGCGTACCTATGACTTCGCGCGCGTGTGCATCGATGGCACCGTGTTCCCCGCTGCCGATGTGATGTGGTTGGAGGCGTACGCGTGAGCTCGGCCAACGGCACGCCGCTCGACGTCGATCTCACCGTCGACATCGGTCACGTCACGCTGACGAATCCGACGATCGCCGCAAGCGGCTGCTACAACCGCGGCGCGGAGTTCGCGCGCGTCGTCGACATCGGCGCGTATGGCGCGATCACGCTCAAGAGCGTCACGCGCGAGCCGCGTCTCGGCAATGCGATGCCACGCATCGCGCTCACACCCGCAGGGATGCTCAACGCGATCGGTCTCGAGGGGCCGGGCATCGAATATTTCGTGGAGCACGAAGCGCCGAAGATTCCAAAGGTCCCGACAACGGTGATCGCGAGCGCCGCTGGGTTCACCGTCGGTGAATTCGTCGATGTCGCATCGGCGCTCGACGGTCTGCCGGGCGTCGCGGCGATCGAACTGGACGTCTCGTGCCCCAATGTCGACAGCGAAGGCGAGTGCTTCGCCGTCGATCCACGCACGACCGATGCGGTCGTCGCCGCGGTGAAACGCCGCATCAAGCTGCCGTTGATTGCGAAGCTCACGCCCAACGTGACGGACATTCGCCCCATCGCACGTGCTGCCGAAGAGGCGGGAGCTGATGCGATTTCGCTCATCAATTCGCTGCGCGGCATGGCGATCGACGTCCAGCATGCACGGCCGACGTTAGCGAATGGCACGGGTGGGCTCACCGGGCCCGCGATCCGGCCGGTCGCGGTCTATCAGGTGTGGGAAGCAGCCCAGACGGTACGCATCCCGATCATCGGAATGGGCGGCATCGAGGCCGGACAGGACGCACTCGAGTTGATGATGGCCGGCGCAACTGCCGTCGGGATCGGGACGGCGAACTTCCGCGACCCCGAAGTTGCGGCACATGTGCGCGAGGCGATCGCGCAAGAAGCGCGCCGCAGGGGTTTTGCCAGCGTGCGCGCACTGACCGGTCTAGCGAATCCAGGTTTTGCTGCCAAGCGCTGGCCCGCCGATCGCAAGCCGCAAGCGGCGCCGGTGACGAGATGACCGAGCTGATCGTCGCGCTCGACGAACCGACCTTCGAGAAGGCGAACTCGGTGGTCGACAAGACGTGCTCGGTCGTGAACTGGTACAAAGTCGGCTATCAGGCGTTCTACGGCTACGGCGATCGTATCATCGAGGCGCTGCAGTCCCGCGGCGCGCACGTATTTTTGGACCTCAAGCTGCTCGACATCCCCAACACGGTGTACGCCGGCGTCAGCTCGCTCGCGCGCTACAAACCCGATCTGCTGACCGTGCATGCTTCGGGCGGTGCCGAGATGCTGGCCGCCGCTGCCAAGGCGCGCGACGAGGCGAACGAGGGTGGCACCGCCATGCGGTTGTTGGCGGTGACCGTCCTGACCAGCTTATCTAAGGAAGAACTTGTCGTGGCTGGTGAGGACCTTGACCCGCACGAGCTGGTCGCAGTGCGTGCGGAGCTGGCCCTACGCAACCGCATCGACGGCGTGGTCTGCGCGGTCGACGAGGCCTCGATCGTGATGGCGCGTGCGGACGATGCGCTATTGATCGTCTGCCCAGGCATCCGTCCCGCCGGCGCCGCGAGCAACGACCAACGCCGCGTTGCGACGCCGATGGAGGCGGCGATGGCGGGCGCGAACTTCATCGTCGTCGGCCGTCCGATCACAGCGGCCCCTGACCCAGCTGCCGCTGCCGGCGCGATCGTTGCGGAGCTGCGTGCGGTCAAGCCACTCGGCGCGATCTAGCGGATGACGGCACAGGAGGTGCTGGCGCTGTTCGAGCGGCGCGGTGCGATGCTGTCAGGCCATTTCTTGCTATCGTCAGGGCTGCACAGCGATCGCTTCATCCAAAAGTTTCGCATTTTCGAGGATCCGCCAACCGCCGAGGCCGTCTGCGGCGCGCTCGCCGATCTCTTGCGTTCGTCGCAGCCTCAGCTGGTAGTCAGCGCCGCCGTGGGCGGAATCATCCCCGGATATGTGGTCGCCAAAGCGTTGGGCGTGCGCGACATATTCGTCGAGAAGGAAGGCGGCGTGCCAGTGCTGCGCCGCGGCTTTGCGATAGCGCCCGGCGAGCGCGTGGCGGTGATCGAGGACGTGATGACGACGGGCAAGTCGGTGGCTGAGGTGATCGATGTCGTCTCGAAGGCTCGCGGCGAGCTCGTCGCGATCGGCGCAATCGTCAAACGCGGCAAACCCGCGCTGCCAATGCCGGTCACCGCTCTGCTCGACCTGCCGCTTTCCGACTTTCCACCCGAGCAGTGTCCGCTCTGCCGCGAGGGAGTGCCTCTGACAGATCCGGGCAGCCGCAGAACTACCGCGTGAAGCTCCAAATCGTCTCGGATCTTCATTTAGAAGAGCACCCGATGGCGCCGCTTCAGCCGAGCGCCGACGTGCTAGTCGTCGCCGGCGATACCGAGGACGACTCCGAGCGCTTCGGACACTGGTTAGAAACGCTGCGTCCCGACGTGCCGGTGGTCGCGGTGCTCGGCAACCACGAGTTCGATCACAAAGTCTTCAGCGACGTGCTGCCCGCGTTTCGCGAGGCGGCCGCGCCGTTCAAGCACGTCCATCTGCTCGAGCAAGAACGGGTCGATCTCGGAGGCGTCACGTTTCTGGGCGCAAATCTCTGGACCGATATGCGCGGCGGCCAGGATGCGGCTGCGGTCGCGCGCGTGCTCAAATACTTCGACATGCGCGGCGTGACCGTCGACGACCTGATGGCGTTGCACAAAGAGGGCGTCGAGTGGCTCGACCGCGAGTATCCCCGCGACGCCGGCAAAGTCGTCGTCGTGACGCATACGGCGCCGTCATTTCGCAGCCAGCATCCGCGTTTTGAGGGCTCGCCACTAAACGGCTTTTTCGCAAGCGATCTCGACGTGCTGGTCGAGCGGCTGCACCCACAATTGTGGATCCACGGTCACATGCACGATCCAGTAGACTACTTTATCGGCGACACTCGTGTGGTCAGCAACCCGCGCGGCTATGCCGGCGAGAATCCAAACTGGGATCCGCGCGCCCTAGTGCTGGACGTTTAGCCGGGGGTCAATTTTGGTCTGGGTGTGCGTCGCCTACGCGAGGTGGATGTTCGAGACCACCTGCGTGCCCAAGTGTTGTGCGGTGAGCAGCTCGACGATAGCGGCGTGAGCGCTCGAAAGATCGAGTATCTGCGCGGCCTCGACTCCGGCGCGCACGCCGAGCGCCGCCGAGGTCAAGCAATGCGCGAGAGCAGTGGAGAGCCCACCGCTGCTGACCAATGCAAGCGCCTCTGAAGACGTCAATTCCGCAATAACTCCATCGCCGTCTGACGGCACGCCGCCAGGCTGCGAGCCGAAGAGCAAACGGATCGCGCCGATCGCACCCGCGAGCGCACGCGCGGTCTCGTCAACATCGATCGTCATCGGCACGCCGGAAATTGCGGAGCCTTGCGATGCGACGACTGGGATGTAGCCCTGCCCGAGCAACAACTGTAGCAACGACGCGTTCACGCCGCGCAGTTCGACCGCGCCGTTCTCCGTCGCCGCTAACGTCAGCGTACTCGCCGCGAGGCCGTCGATCCCCACTGCATCGCCACCGACGCGGTTGATGTAGCCGATCAGGCGCTGCGCAGGTTCGCGCTCAGCCACATCGTGCACGAGTACCGGCAGGACGCCGAGGCGATGCATAAAGACGATGTCGGAGGCAAAGGTTTGCGAGGACACGGCTGTTTCGTCCACACGCACGACAAAGGGACGGCCGAGAAACGGTTTGCATGTCGGCAGCGAGTGCGGATCTGGGTTTTCGAAGACGCTTGACATCGCTCTATCGACTCATCGGCATCTCAACGCCGCCTGAACAGCAGATTGAGCGCCAGCGTCAACAGGATCGACAGCACGAGCGAGGTGCCGAGCAGCAGGCTGATCTGCCAGCCTTTGCCGGCGACAGTCACATCGCCGGGCAGCGACCCGATGTGCAGTGGCTTGGCGAAGATGAAGAGCGCGCCGAGCACGATGAGCACGATGCCCGCCACCACGAGCCATCGGCCGAGTTGAGGCATCAAGTCTTGCACGCTATTGAATACTTACCCGGATGCCGTTGCGTCTCCGCCTGCCGCGTTGATCAAGGCGATGGCCGCTTCAATCCCTGCGTCCAAAAACGTTTCGATGCCCGCGACGCAGCGGCCGATCATCTCCGGTAGCGCGCGCTCCTCTTCTTTGCTGAACGCGGTGATGACGTGATCTATCAAGTCGCCGTCTTGTCGGCCGATGCCGCAGCGCAAACGCGCGAAGCCTGTAGAGCCAACCATCTCTATGACTGACTTCAAGCCGTTATGGCCGCCATCGCTGCCCGAGCGGCGCAAACGCAAGCGGCCGAACGGTAGATTGGCGTCGTCGACCACGACGAAGATGTGTTTGATCGAGATCTTGTAGTAGCCGGCGATATCGGCGACGCTTTCGCCCGATGCGTTCATGTAAGTCTGCGGCATCGCCAAAATCGCGTCAAGATCCGACAACTGCGTCATGCGCGCGTGAAAGCGGGTGCGCCAGGGCGGAGCGGCGTGCGCCTGTGCCAGTGCTTCGACGACTCGAAACCCGATGTTGTGTCTGGTGCGGACATACGAACGCCCCGGATTTCCGAGCCCCACGATGAGGCACGGATTCCGGGGCGTTTGCACGTCGTCCGAGCGGCGCGCCGCCTAAGTCTCCTCGGGAGCTTCTTCTTCGGCCGGTTTCTTCTCGCCGATAAGTTCGGGCTGCGCCAGCTCCGCGCCGACAACCGCCGGGACTTCCTCCTCGGCCTTCTGCGGTGCGAGCACGGACAGCACGATGTCATCCGGATCTTCGACGATCTTCACGCCGGCCGGCACTGTTAAGTCGCGCACGTGCACGTTGTCGCCGATGTTAAGCGCCGAGACATCGACATCGATATGATCGGGGATCGAACCAGGCAACGCTTCGACCGCGATCTCGCGCAGGACGATGTCGAGCACGCCGCCTTCCTTGACGCCGGGCGCGCTGCCCACCATCACGATCGACACGTTCGCTTCGACTGCTTCATTGAGGTTGACCGCGTACAGATCGAGGTGGATCAGATGGTGGCTGATCACGTCATGCTGACGTTCGTGCACCATGACCGGGGTCGGTTTGTGGCCTTCGATCTCGAGCGAAAACACCGAATTGATGTTGTGCCCGGCGAGCGCGGAGCGCAAGTCCTTGGCATCGAATATGACTGGCACGGGGTCCGAGAATTGATGTCCGTAGACGACCCCTGGAACCTTGCCCTCGTTGCGCAATTTGTTGACCGCGTGACTGCCGGTCTGCGACCGCGGCTTCGCGGTGATCGTGATGGTCTCCATTATGCCTTTCTTGTTGACTCGACGACGTCGCGGACGCCGGCCGCTTCGACGGTTTCGGTTTCAGAGGCGACGTTTGCAGCGGCCAAGCTAAAAAGTGGTTGGTCTTCGGCGCCGTCTTGCCCGAGCGTGCGCTCGTGTTCATTGTACAGCTCCGAAACCGAACGATTGGCGGAAATACGCCGGATCGTTTCAGCGAGGAGCCGCCCGACCGAAAGTACTTTGATCTTGTCGCCGCGGATGTCCTCGGGGACCGGCACTGTGTTTGTGACTACAATCTCGCTGATCGCGGAATCGTTGAGCTTTTTGGCGGCGCCGGCGGCGAAAATGCCGTGGGTCGCGCAGGTGATGACCGACGTCGCGCCGCGCTCGAGCAGGGCTTCGGATGCTTTGACCAGCGTGCCACCGGTCGAGATCATGTCATCGATGATGACTGCCGTCTTGCCCTTGAGATCGCCGACGACTTCACTGACTTCGTTGACGTCGGGCCGCGGCCGGCGCTTAAAGACGATCGCCACCGACGATTGAAGTTTTTTTGCAAACGCTTCGGCGCGCGCGACGCCGCCGGCGTCCGGTGACACGACGACGACGCCCGGACCGCGCAACTTCTTCGTATTGATGAGATGGTTGGCCAAGATGAAGCTGGCGGTGAGGTTGTCGACCGGGTCGTCGAAGAAGCCCTGGATCTGTGCCGCGTGCAGGTCGACGGTGAGGATGCGCTGCACGCCCGCCGTGGTCAGCAGGTTCGCGACGAGCTTGGCCGAGATCGGCTCGCGGCCTTTGGTCTTCTTGTCTTGTTTCGCGTACCCGTAGTACGGGATCACCGCAGTGATGCGGTACGCGGAGGCGCGGCGTAGCGCATCGATCATGAGCAACATCTCCATGAGCGAATCGTTCACGGAGCGGCCGACTTCAGGCGGCTTGCAGATCGACTGGATCACGAATGCGTCCGCGCCGCGGACGTTTTCGTGGATCTCGATGCGGCACTCTTCGTTGGCAAAGGTCGTGACGAGCGCCTTACCGACGTGGGTGCCCATGATGTGCGCGATCTCAACTGCGAGCGCGCGGTTGGAATTGCCGGAGAAGAGGACCGGTTTTGCCGTAGCCATAACAGCGGTCTCCCATCGAGCGTCAGGTGAAGATGGGCCCGGAGGCCCATACAGATGTTCTCCGAATAGAGTAGTTCGACCCCTCGCGGCCTCGGCCCACAATCGATAAGGAACCCATGGCTCAGTTCAACGTCGAAGCCCCATTCAAACCGTCAGGCGACCAGCCAGAGGCGATCGATGCGCTCGCCGCCGGCATCGAGCGCGGCGACCGCGCTCAGACCTTACTCGGCGTCACCGGCAGCGGGAAGACGGCGACGATGGCGTGGACGATCGAGCGCGTGCGCAAGCCGACGCTCGTTCTGTGCCACAACAAGACGCTGGCGGCGCAGCTGTGCGGCGAGTTCAAGGAATTCTTCCCGAAGAACGCCGTCGAGTATTTCGTCTCCTACTTCGATTACTATCAGCCCGAGGCGTACATCCCGTCATCGGACACGTACATCGAAAAAGACTCATCTATTAATGAAGAGATCGAGCGGCTACGGCACTCCGCCACCCAGTCGCTGCTGACAAGGCGCGACACCATCATCGTCGCGTCGGTCTCATGCATCTTCGGCTTAGGCTCGCCTTCGGACTACATCGAGATGTCCTTGCAGCTGCGCCGCGGCCAAGAATACGACCGCGACAAACTGCTGCGCAAGCTGGTCGACATGCAGTACACACGGAACGACCTGGCGATGGTGCGCGGCACCTTCCGCGTGCGCGGCGACGTGCTCGAGTTCGTCGCGGTCGATGACGAGATCATTACGCGGCTGGACTTTTTCGGCGACCAGATCGACCACATCACGCGCGTCAATCAGATCACGGGCGAGATGCTCGAGGATATGGACGAGCTGATGATCTTCCCGGCTAAACACTTCATCACGCCGGAAGAGAAATTGAAACGCGCGATCGCGAGCATCGAGGCAGAACTCGAAGAACGGCTCGCGTATCTCAAGAGAGAGAACAAATTGCTCGAAGCCCAGCGGCTCGAACTGCGCACGCGCAACGACGTCGAGATGCTGCGGGAGCTCGGCTACTGCAACGGCATCGAAAATTATTCGCGCCATCTCACCGGACGCGCGCCGGGCCAGACGCCGTTCTGTCTGCTCGACTTCTTCCCTGACGATTGGCTGCTATTCGTCGACGAGTCGCACGTGACGCTGCCGCAGGTGCACGGGATGTACCAAGGCGATCGCACGCGTAAGGAAGCGCTCGTCGAGTATGGTTTCCGCCTGCCGTCCGCGATCGATAACCGGCCGCTGACGTTCGAAGAATTCGATAAGCACATCAACCAAGTGGTATACGTGTCGGCGACCCCGGGCGAATACGAACGGCGCCATGCGACGCAGCTTGTCGAGCAGATCATCCGGCCGACCGGATTGGTCGATCCCAAAGTCGAGGTGCGCCCGACCAAAGGCCAGGTCGACGATTTGATGGAGGAAGTGCGCAAGCGCGCGGAAGCGGGAGAACGCGTGCTCGTCACGACCTTGACCAAGAAAATGGCCGAGGATCTCACCGATTATCTCATCGAGATGGGCGTGCGCGCCCGTTACTTGCACTCCGAGATCGACACGCTCGAGCGCATCGCCATCCTGCGCGACCTGCGTTTAGGCGAATTCGACTGCCTCGTAGGCATCAATCTGCTGCGCGAAGGATTGGATCTGCCGGAGGTTTCGCTTGTCGCGATCCTCGACGCCGATAAGGAAGGCTATTTGCGCTCGGAAACGTCACTGATCCAGACGATCGGCCGGGCCGCACGCCACGTCAGCGGCACGGTGCTCATGTACGCGGACAACGTCACGCAATCGATGGAGCGCGCGATCAACGAGACGGAACGCCGGCGCGCGAAGCAGCTCGCCTACAACGAAGAGCACCACATCGATCCGAAGTCGATCCTCAAGTCTGTGCGCGATATCTTGTCGACCGTGGGCGCGACCGACGACGGCAAGCGCCGCAGCGCGAGCAGGCAGCTGAAGGAAGTACCGCGTGACGTACTGCTGGCGACCATCGAGAAGCTCGAGAAGGAGATGAAGGCGGCCGCCGCACGCCTCGAATTTGAAAAGGCCGCCGCGTTGCGCGACGAGCTGTGGGAGCTGCGCAAGCAGTTGCCGGATGCGGGCGACCCGGCGCTCTCGCGCAAGGCGCCGACGGTTTTCGGCCAAGCGTTACGCGAGGCTGCGCTCTTCTGATCAAAGCGATCTTTTTCGACCTCGACGATACGCTTGTTGAAGATACGCTGTCGCTCGAGCGCTGTGCTGAAGCCGCGGTGCTCGAGGTGTCGCCCGAGCTGCGCTTGGACGCGAACAAGCTCGCTGTCGCCTACGTCGAGTCAGCGATCGACTTTTGGGAAAGCCTCGAGCCGGGCGCGGCGCCGCCGAAAGCCGGCGACATCCGCCCCTCGATGTGGCGCGCGGCGCTGCGCCGCTTCCGCGTCGACGATGCGGGGCTCGCGTCGCGCATCGCGCGGCGCTACGATGAGCTGCGCATCGAGCGCGTCGAGCTATTCCCCGAGGCTGTCCAAGTGCTCCAAGCTTTGCACGGAAAGTATAAGATGGCGATCATCACCAACGGCTTCGCCGAGACGCACGATGTCAAGATCGCGCGACTCGAGTTGGGCCGCTTTTTCGATCACGTCATTCTCGCCGGCGAGATGCAGCTGGTCAAGCCCGACCCGAAGATCTTCGAGCACGCGATGAGCCTCGTCGGCGTCACGCCGGACGAAAGCGTGATGGTCGGCGATCGCTTCAACCGCGACATCGTGGGCGCGCACGCGGCTGCGATGCGCGCGATATGGGTCAATGTCCGTGGCGAAACGCCACCCATGGACGCACGTCCCGCGGATGCCACGATTGTCAACATTGGTGAACTGCCGACTGCGCTCGCCGAGTTGGCACCTGTCAATACGACAAACCGTTAGGCTCGCTCATCAGCGCAAGTCACGGGAGTCATAAGCCGCCTCGGCGAAACGAGACATTCTTCATGCCGCAAAAACCCAATGGCGCCGCGTCGGACCCGCTTGCCGCTCCAGTCAGACCGATTCCAGCCCGTCACGGACTGGAATCGATCGTCATCAAGGGCGCGCGCGAGCACAATCTCAAGAACATCGATCTCCAGCTGCCGCGCAATCAGCTCATCGTCATCACCGGGTTGAGCGGCTCGGGCAAGAGCTCGCTCGCGTTCGACACGATCTACGCCGAAGGCCAACGCCGCTACGTCGAATCGCTCTCATCCTACGCCCGGCAGTTCCTTGGGCAGATGGAAAAGCCCGACGTCGACTACATCGAGGGGCTTTCGCCCTCGATATCGATCGACCAGAAATCGGCCAGCCACAATCCGCGCTCGACCGTGGGCACGGTCACCGAGATCTACGACTATCTGCGGTTGATATACGCGCGCATCGGCAAGCCGCACTGCCCCAATTGCGGTCGGCCCATCGCGCCGCAGAGCGCGGAGCAGATCGTCGACCAGATCCTCAAGCTGCCGGAGGGATCGCGCATCCAGCTGCTCGCGCCAATGGTCCGCGGGCGCAAGGGCGAGTATCAAAAGCTGTTCGAGCAAGCGGTCAAAGACGGGTACGCGCGCGTGCGGGTGGACGGCGAGATCCGCGAGCTGCGCGACAAGATCAACCTCGACAAGAAACGCAAGCACACCGTCGAGGTCGTCATCGACCGCTTGGTGATGAAAGAAGGCCTGCGCAAGCGGCTCACCGATTCGGTCGAGACTGCGTTGCGGTTGACCCAAGGCCTTGTGACCGCGTTGGTCGAGCGCCCGGCGGCGAGTAATGGCGGTTACAAACGGCCCGAGGAGATCCCGTTCTCCGAGAAGCTCTCGTGCAGTCACTGCGGGCTCTCGTTCGAAGAGCTTGCGCCACGACTGTTCTCATTCAACTCGCCATACGGCGCGTGCCCAGACTGCACCGGGCTCGGCGTCAAGATCGAGATCGATCCGCGCCTGGTGATCCCCGACCGGAACAAGACGTTCCGCGAAGGCGCGGTAGTGCCGTGGACCAAGAATCTCGCCGCGGGCATGAACGCGTTTTACGTGCAGCAAGTTGAGTCGTTGCTGCGCAGCGAGGGCTACGATCTCGACACGCCCGTCAAGAAAATCCCGCGCGAGCTGCTCGACCTGATCCTGTACGGCGACGAAGACGAGGAAGATAAGCGCCGTTTTACGTTCCGCACAAAGTCCGGCAAGAAGTGGCATTACGAAGGTCACTACCGCGGCATCATCCCGCAGCTGCAGCGCCGCTACGAAGAGACGACGTCCGACTATGTAAAGGAAGAGATCGACGCGCTCATGACGTCGGTCAAGTGCCCGACCTGCAAAGGCGCGCGTCTCAAACCCGAAGCGCTGGCCGTGACCATCGGCGAGCGCAACATCGCGCAGCTGACGGCGTTGCCGGTCGATCGCGCGCTCGCGTTCATGGAAAAACTGGCGCTCACCGCGCGTGAGGAGCAGATCGCGCGTCAGATCGTCAAAGAGCTGCGCGCACGGTTAGGCTTCTTGGTCAATGTCGGGCTTGAGTATCTCACGCTGGATCGCGCGGCGATGACGCTCTCGGGCGGCGAAGGTCAACGCATCCGGCTGGCGACGCAGATCGGCTCGTCATTAGTGGGAGTGCTCTACGTTCTCGATGAGCCGTCGATTGGCTTGCATCAACGCGATAACGCGCGTCTGCTGGCGACGCTCAAGACGCTGCGCGATCTCGGCAACACGTTGATCGTCGTCGAGCACGACGAAGAGACGATGCGCGAAGCCGACTATCTTGTCGACATTGGGCCCGGCGCGGGCAAGGAAGGCGGCAACGTCGTCGCGGCGGGGACCATCGCGGACATCGAGGCGGCGCCCGCATCGCTGACGGGCAGATATCTCAGGGGCGACGTCTTTATCCCAATCCCACGTTCGCGACGCACGTCGACCGGCACGCTTTCGATCAAGAACGCGCGCGCCAACAACTTGCACGGCATCGATGTCGATTTTCCGCTAGGCGTGTTGACCGCGGTGACGGGTGTGTCGGGCTCAGGGAAGTCGAGTCTCGTCGATCTCGTGCTCTACCGTGCGCTCTCACATCATCTGCACGGGCAGCCGCCGGATGAGACGTACGGACGCGTGAGCGGGTTAGAAGCGCTCGACAAAGCGATCGTCATCGACCAATCCCCGATCGGCCGCACGCCGCGCAGCAATCCCGCGACCTACACCGGCGCGTTCGATCCCATCCGGGAATTGTTCTCGCTGACGCCCGAAGCGCGCGCAAGAGGCTACGCTCCGGGGCGCTTCTCATTCAACGTCAAGGGCGGACGCTGCGAAGCCTGTGCCGGCGACGGCATCATCAAGATCGAGATGCATTTCTTGCCCGACGTCTACGTGCCGTGCGAAGTCTGCAAAGGCAAGCGCTACAACCAGCAGACGCTGGACGTCACATATAAAGGTAAGACGATCGCCGACGTGCTCGAGATGCGCGTCGACGAGGCGGCGGAGTTCTTCGCCAATGTGCCGCGGGTGTACAGCAAGCTGCACACGATCTGCGATGTCGGCCTGGGCTATATCCAGATGGGCCAGCCGGCGACGACGCTGTCCGGCGGTGAGGCTCAGCGCGTCAAGCTTGCGACCGAATTGTCTCGCCGCGGCACCGGACGTACGTTCTACATCTTGGACGAGCCGACCACCGGCTTGCATTTCGCCGACATCGCTCACTTGCTGCGCGTGCTGGATCGCCTCGTTGACGCAGGCAACACCGTGCTTGTGATCGAGCACAATCTCGACGTCATAAAGACGGCGGACCATATCATCGATCTCGGGCCGGAAGGCGGAGAAAAAGGTGGACGTGTGATTGCGACCGGCACTCCCGAGCAGGTCGCGCTCGACGAACGCTCGTACACCGGCCGGTACCTGCGCCGCGTGCTGGCCGATCCGCGCGCACATATCGCGATCACCAGCGGCGATCATGCCGCCGTCGCGGACTTCGAACGGGCGAATCGCGAGCTGTTGCGGGCCCTTGAGGAGGCCAAAACCTCTTAAGGGAATGGTCCCGGCTGCCGATACTGTGGGGAGAGGTATGCACCTGCATGGCTGAGGCGATCGACACTGGTGAGCTTCCCGTCGCGCTGGCTCTTCCGGTCTCGGTAACCGCGCGCAACGCGGATCTCAAGCTCGATATCACCGGCCGGGCCACTCATCTTGATGAGAAGGGCCTGGTCGTGACGTTCCAACAGGAAGTGCCCGAAGGCACCGTCCTTTTCACGACCGTCGACATGCGCAGCATCAACTCGACCGTGCGCGGGCTCATCAAGGTCAAGTCGCAGGCCGCGATCGGCGAGCACGGCGGCTATCGCACGATCGCCGACTTCGTCGATCTCAATGACGACGGCAAGCGCAAAATCGCCAAGATGCTCGGCGGCCCCGCTGAGGATCTCGCGCCGGTCGCATCGCGCAGTTTCGCGGTAGACCAGATCGGCACGCAGCAAGGCGGATACGTGCGAACGCCGCAAGCAGCCGCGAACGCGGCGCCCGTCTATCGCCCGCCAGTCGCAGCGCAGGCGGCACGCCGCGCGTACTTCGAACCGGCGCCGATGCGCGCGAAAGCCAACGCGTCGGCCTCGACAAAATTCTGGGGCTCGCTCGGCGTCACGTTCTACGTCGTAGCATTCTTGGTCATCGTCGCGTTCTTCCCGGCAGGCCGCGCGTTCGAGCTCATGGTTCTAGGCAAGATCGGCTACGCGCTCGAGCGCATGTGGTACTGGGCGAACCACATCGGTCAAGTGAAGCTGTACGATAACTCGTAGCACCGGTTGACCTGATCAGAAATGAAGCAGCGCACTCGATAGAGTGCGCTGATCGTTTTATGCACGAGCTCTACGCGAGCAGGTCGCGCAGTCCCGCCTCGTCGATGACCTTCACCCCGAGCGCTTCGGCTTTCGTCAGTTTGCTGCCGGCGGCGTCGCCCGCCACGACGTAGTCCGTTTTCTTGCTGACCGATCCGCTGACTTTGCCACCGGCGCCGACGATCATCGCCGTCGCCTCTTCGCGTGTGAGCGACGGCAGCGTTCCCGTGAGCACGAACGACTTTCCGAGAAGCGGACCGCTCGCAGCTTGTGGTTTTGCGACGCCGCGTAGATTGACGCCTGCGCGCCGCAGCTTTTCGACGATCGCGCGGTTCTGGGGCTGGGCGAAGAACGACACGACGCTCTTGGCGATCACCGGGCCGACTTGTTCCACCGCCTCGAGCTGTTCGGCGCTCATCGATTCGAGCGTGTCCATATCGCCTGCCGCGTCGGCGATCAGCTGCGCGTTCTGGAAGCCGACGAAGCGGATGCCAAGGGCGTACAACACGCGCGCATACGGGCGCGTTTTGCTGCGCTCGATCGCCGCGAGCAGGTTCGAGGCGGATTTTTCGCCCATGCGCGGCAACGAGAGCAGCTGCTCGCTCGTGAGCGAGTAGACATCGCCGACGTCATGGACAAAACCGGCGTCGATCACCGCGCGTGCAGACTGATAGCCGAGGCCGTCGATATCCATCGCGCCACGCGAAGAGAAGTGCGCAAGGCGCTCCACGAGCTGCGACGGGCACACTGCATTGGGGCAGTACGCCATCGCCTCTCCCTCGGCGCGCACGACCGGGGTGCCGCAAACCGGACAGTGCGTGGGCAGATGGTAGACCGGTAAGTGCTTGCCTTCGCGCGCAGCGACGAGCGGCCCGACGATCTCGGGAATCACCTCGCCTGCGCGTCGCACCGTGACGATGTCGCCGACCCGGATATCCTTGGCGTGGATGTAATCCTCGTTGTGTAGGGTGGCCATCGAAACCGTCACGCCGCCGACCTGCACCGGCTCGAGCACCGCGTACGGATTGACGCTGCCGGTGCGGCCGACGTTGACTTCGATCGAGCGCAATGTGGTCGTGACTTCTTCGGGCGGATACTTGAAGGCGACCGCCCAGCGCGGTTCGCGCCCGACCGACCCAAGTTCGCGTTGCGCAGCCAGCGAATCGACCTTGACGACAACGCCGTCCGTGCCGTAATCGAGCTGCGCGCGCTTGACCTCCCACGAATCACAGAAGGCGACGACGTCATCGAAGGACTCGAAACGCCGCGTTTCTTTGTTGACTGGAAAACCGAAGGCGTCGAGCGCGGCCAGCAGATCCGATTGCGAGGCCACGCGCAAAGACGGTTGGTTCGCGCCCACGCCGTAGGCGAAGAAACGCAGCGGGCGCTTCGCGGTCATCGCTGGATCGATTTGCCGCAAGCTTCCGGCGGCCGAATTGCGCGGATTGGCGAATGGCGACTCGCCTTCCGCAACGCGCTGCTCGTTGAGACGGTCAAAGTCCGACCGGCGCATGTAGACCTCGCCGCGCACCTCAAGCACCCCGTTCACCGGCGCCTGCAAGCGCAGCGGGATCGAGCGAACCGTCCGCAAGTTTGCGCTCACGTCTTCGCCCGTGACGCCATCGCCGCGCGTTGCACCCGACTCGAACACTCCATCGCGGTAGCGTAGCGAAATCGCCAAACCGTCGATCTTCAATTCAACGGTGTACGCGCCAGGATCGCGGTCGAATTGGCGGATAACCCGCGCGTGCCACGCGCGCAGCTCGTC
This sequence comes from Binatus sp. (SeqCode), assembly GCA_035654355.1. Taxonomy (GTDB): domain Bacteria; phylum Vulcanimicrobiota; class Vulcanimicrobiia; order Eremiobacterales; family Eremiobacteraceae; genus JAFAHD01. The sequence goes on along the minus strand of DASRXC010000168.1, from coordinate 64,378 downwards.
CTCGCCGAACGCGTTGCTGAGCGAAAGCATCGGCACGCCGTGGTGGAAGGACGCGAACGTGGACGATGGTGCTGCACCGATGCGCTGCGTCGGACTGTCGGGAGTTTGCAGATCGGGGTGTGCCGATTCGAGCTCGCGCAGCTCGCGCATCAGCGCGTCATACTCGGCGTCGCCGACCGTCGGCGAATCGCGGACGTAGTACTCTTCGTTGTAGCGGTGCAGCAGCTCGCGCAGGCGAGCAGCGCGCTCAGCGGGCGCAATCGCGGTCACTTGGCTCGCCTTAGACGATGCGCCTCAAGAATCCGTCATCGACATCTTCGCGGTCGTGCAGCCAATGGAGCGCGTCTTGGAGCGATCGGGCAACGTCGCTCGCAACGATGCTGTGCTTGTGCTGCTCGGCGAGGTAGTCGGCCGCGACGCCGTGCCAGTACGCTCCGATCGCAGCGGCCTGCCGGATCGTACAACCCGCGGCGACCATCGCGCCGATGATGCCAGAGAGCACATCGCCGGTGCCGGCCGTCGCGAGCAACTCGTTTCCGGTGAGGTTGACGTACGACACCTCTTTGGTGGCGACGATAGACCGCGGCCCCTTGAGCAGCAGCGTGATGTCGTGCGCGGTCGCGAAATCGTCCGCCGCCTTGATGCGGTTGGTGATCGCCGTATCAGCGTTCTCGCCCAGCAAGCGCGCGAACTCGCCGTCGTGCGGCGTGAGCACGGCTTTCTTGCCGTCGATGAGTCCCTCGTGGCCGCCGAGCGCGAACAACGCGTCGGCGTCCACGACGAGCGGCCGCGTCGTCTCGTGGATGAAAGAGCGCACGATCGATTGCGTCGCTTCTTCCCGCCCGAGCCCTGGGCCGATGACGACTGAACCGGCATGACGCGTGCGGTCGAGCAAGAACGCAACGACGGCCTGCTCGTCGCCCTCAGGCCAGGGCGCGATGACTTGCTCCATCACGTGATAGCCGATCGGCCCCGCTGCTGCGGCCGGACACGCAATCGTGACGTAGCCGGCGCCGGCGTATTGCGCGCCCAGCGCCGACAGCGCGGGTGCGCCGACGAACTGCGGGCTGCCGCCGATGATGACCACGTCGCCCGCAGTGCGCTTGTTCGCCAACGCGCTGCGTGCTGGCAGCCAAAAGAAGAACTGTTCTTTGGTCATCACGTGATAACGGCCGCCGACATCGGCGAGGATCGCGGGCGGGATGCCGATGTTAGCGACCCATAGCTCGCCGACATATGACGCGGCGGGATACAAGAGCATGCCGACTTTTGGCGCGGCCATCGTCACCGTCGCAGTCGCGGATACCGCTGGGCCGGGCACCATGCCGCTGCTCGGATCGATGCCGGTCGGGATGTCGACGGCGATCACGTCGCGGTCAGCGATGTTGATCTCATTGACCCACGTGCGATATGCCTCGCGCAGCGGCCCCGAAGCTCCAGTCCCCAAAAGGCCGTCGATGACAAGATACGCCGAGCGTAAACCGGAACGGAAGAACTCTGGGGATTGCTCGCGCAGGAAGCTGATGGATGCGCCCAGGCTCTCGATGATCTCGAGCTGCGCCCGGCACAGATCGTTGCAATCTTCGCGCTTAGCCGCCATGTAGATGTCGGGCTCGAAGCCGAGCTGCATCAGATATCGCGCCGCGACCAGCGCGTCGCCGCCGTTGTTGCCAGGGCCGGCGACGATGGCGATGCGGATCGGCTCGCCGTGGACGTCCTCGAGGAAGTCTCGAACGAGGTCGGCAGTGGCGCGGCCGGCCGACTCCATCAAGATGACGGGCGGAATGCCCACGTCTTCGACCGCGCGCCGATCGGCCGCGCGCATCTCCTGGGCGGTAAGGGCGTTCATCGGGCGACCGCGGATTCCGCGCTGCGCGGCAGCGGCGCCACGACGACGTCATCGGCTTCGAGGATCACGGTCGCGACCGCGTTGTGGCGACTGTGCGAGATCGTCAGATGCATTCGGCTGACGCCGCGCAGCGTTGTGAGCCGCTCGGCGCCGCCGGACAACGCGACATACGGCTTACCGCTGCGCTCGTGGCGCACGCCGACAAGCCGCCAAGGAATCGCGTGACCGAATGCTTTACGCGTCGCTTCCTTCGCCGCGAACGCGCCCGCGAGTCGCTCGGCGAAGTGGCGGTGGCGCAGCGCGTGCGCCATCTCTTCAGGCGTAAATACCTTCTTCGCAAAGCGCGCAAGTTTGTCGGGCGTGAATTTGAAGCGCTCGACTTCGGCGACGTCGGTTCCAAGTCCGATGATCATGTCACGTCGTTCTCCGGCGAGTTGTCGTGCGAAGGACTTCGCAGCGCGCGGTTGAAGGTGAGAAGCCGTGGAAAAGATTGGGCTCGTGCCCATCAACACCATCGGTTCCGACTTCTGCGAACGCCTCGCTCCGTGTCTCGAGGAGCGTTTCCTGCACAAGTTCGCAATCGAAAAGGCGCTCACCCTCTCCTCCTCGCTTGCCAACGCCACGCGGCATCAGTATTTCCTGTCGACTGTCTTCAATAAGATCATGGGCGCGCAACCCAATCGCGAAGGCTTTTTGCTCGGCATCATGAGCGAGGATCTTTACAAGACGTCGCACAGCTTTATCTTCGGCGACGCCAGCGACAGCGACCGGATCGCGGTCGTATCGACCTACCGCTTGCGCCCCGAGTTCTACAACGAAAAACCCGATGACGTTGTGCTCTTCAATCGTACCCTAAAAGAATCGGTGCATGCGCTCGGGCACATCTTCGGGCTGAAGCACTGCTACAACGCACGCTGCGCGATGTACTATAGCCATTCGGTGTACGACACCGACGGCAAGCACAACTATTTCTGCGACACCTGCGATAAGCGCTTACGCGCGAACCGCTGACCTGCGCGAGCTACGCAATCTCTGGCTGTTCGGCGCGGTGGCCGCGGTGGCCGGTTTTCTTATCCTTCAAACGATGCTCGGCTGGTCGTGGGATGCGTGGACGATCGGCTTCGTCGCCTTAGGAATCGGTTGGATCGCGTTCCAGTGGTGGCGCCGCTACCCGCACGGCTGACGTACATACGCCCTATCGGCTGAACGCATCATGAGTGCATTTTTGCCCACGAGAGAGCGATCTGCGTCTTCGCGTCTGGAACCTCGTCGCGTTCAACCATCGCCCAGGCTTCGTTCACATCCATGATCTCGACATCGATCGACTCATTTTGCTCGGGCTCTGCACGACCCGGCGTTAAGCCCTCGGCGACGAACAGGTGGAGGAGTTCGCTGCAAAAACCTGGCGCAGTATAGAAGGACCACAAGCGACGCAAGCGCTCGCACCGATAGCCGGTTTCTTCGATCAGCTCGCGGCGAGCGCACACGAGTGGATCCTCGCCGCTCTCAAGTTTCCCGGCGGGTACTTCCAACAGCGTGCGCCCGGTCGCCGGCCGGTATTGGCGCACAAGGACGATTTTGTTCGGCGCCGGCTGCGCGATGATGCACACGCCGCCGTTATGTTCGACGATCTCGAACGCGGCGGTGCGGCCGTTCGGCAACGTCACGTCGTCGACGCGCACGTTGAGAACGCGGCCTTCATAGATGCGGCGGGTTTTCACAACGTCCGGCACGAAAACTCGTTCCCTACCCTTTTGAACAACTCCTAAGGAGCCCATGCGAGAAGTCGTCATCGCCGTTGCCGCGCGCACGCCGATCGGCAAGTATGCCGGGTCGCTGCGACACATTCGTCCCGATGACATGTCGGCGATCGTGCTCAACGAATTATGCCGCCGGTCCGGTATCGAGCCGATCGACATCGAGGACGTCGTCTGGGGCTGCAGCAATCAGGCCGGCGAAGATAACCGCAATGTCGCGCGGATGTCGGTCCTGGCCGCGGGATTTCCCGAATCGGTCGCGGGCGCGACCGTCAACCGCCTTTGCGGTTCGGGATTGCAGGCGATCAACTTTGCCGCTCAAGCCATCGGCGCTGATACCGGAGATATTTTCCTCGCCGGCGGCGTCGAGAGCATGACGCGCGCGCCGTACGTGATGCCCAAACCTGAAGCCGAGTTCGCGCGCGGTCCGCAGCTCTACGACACGACGCTGGGCGCGCGGATGTACAATCCGGTTCTGACCGAACGCGGCTACCCGCCGATCTCGATGGGCGAGACGGCCGAGAACGTCGCTCAGAAGTATCGCATCAGCCGGCAGGAGCAGGATGAATTCGCGCTCGCGAGTCAGCGCAAGACTGGTGCCGCGCAGCGCAGCGGCGCCTTCGTCGCCGAACTGGTCGGCGTGCCGCTGCCGCGCAACGGCAAAGCGCGCAAAGACGGTCCGCCGGAGATCTTCCTTGAAGATGAACATCCACGTCCTGACACGACGATGGAGCAGCTCGCGAAGCTCAAGCCCGCCTTTCGCGAGCACGGCACGGTGACCGCCGGTAATTCGAGCGGAATCAACGACGGCGCCGCGGGTGTGGTCTTGATGACGGCGGACGAGGCGAAGCGCCGCGGGATCACGCCGTTGGCGCGCATCGTCACCAGTGCAGTCGCCGGCGTCGACCCGAACTACATGGGTCTCGGCCCGATCCCCGCGACGCAAAAAGCACTCGCGCGCGCAGGCTTGCGAATCGATGACATCGATCTGGTCGAATTGAACGAAGCCTTCGCTTCCCAATCACTGGCGTGCATCCGCGAGCTTGAGATCCCGCCGCAACGCGTCAACGTGAACGGCGGTGCGATCGCGCTCGGTCATCCCCTCGGCTGCAGTGGGGCCCGCATTCTCGTCACGCTCCTGCACGCGATGCACGCGCGCGACGCAAAGCGTGGTTTGGCGACGATGTGCATCGGCGTCGGCCAAGGCATCGCAACCATCATCGAACGCCCATAACGGAGATTTTCATGGCGACCGTCCTCGAAACAAAGACGTACGACCTTTTGATCAATGGCGAGTCCGTCAAGGCGCACAGCGGTGCGACGATGGAGGCCATCAATCCGGCCACGAACGAGAAGATAGCCGACGTCGCGTCGGCGGGCATCCACGACGCAGATCTCGCGGTGCAAGCAGCGCGCAAGGCGCTGGATGGCAAGTGGAAGACGATGCCTCCCGCCCGCCGCGCGCGCGTGCTGTTCAAGATCGCGTCCATCATCAGCGAGCGGCTCGACGACCTCGCCCGCATTGAGGTCCTCAACAGCGGCAAGACGATCGCCGGCGCCAAGGCCGAGATCAGCCAGGTCATCGAGGATTTCGAGTTCTATGGCGGCGCGGTGACCAAGCTGACGGGTGAGACCATCCCGGCGCCGCCCAATTTCTTCAATTATACTCTCAAAGAGCCGGTGGGCGTCTGCGCCCAGATCGTGCCGTGGAACTATCCGTTGTTGATGGCTTCGTGGAAGGTTGCTCCGGCGCTCGCTGCCGGTTGCACGATCGTGCTCAAACCCGCGAGCCCCACGCCGATCACGGCGATTCTGCTTGGCCAGATCTGCTTAGAGGCGGGCTGTCCGCCCGGCGTCGTCAACGTGTTGCCTGGACCTGGCGCGACGATCGGTGCGCACCTCGCAGCCCATCCGGATGTTGATAAGATCGCGTTCACTGGCGAGACATCGACCGGACGCACCATCATGGAGCTGGCAGCCGGCACCATCAAAAGGCTGACGCTCGAGCTGGGCGGTAAGTCGCCTAACCTGGTCTTCGAAGATGCGGACGTCGACGCGGCGGTCTCTGGTGCGCTGCACGCGATCTTCTATAATGCCGGACAATCGTGTGATGCGCGCTCGCGCCTTCTGCTGCACGAACGCGTCTACGAAGATTTTATTCACAAGTTCGTGACCAAAGCGCAGGCGCTAAAGGTCGGCGATCCGCTGGATCCGGCGACGCAGGTCGGTGCGATCATCTCAAAACGGCAGTTGGAGAAGATCGAAGGCTACGTCGGAATCGCCGCTCAGGAAGGCGCGAGCATCGCGTGCGGCGGCACGCGCCCGGATGGCCCGCTGTCCGCAGGCAACTTCTTGAAGCCGACGGTGATCGACAAAGTCACCGGTTCGATGCGCGTGTCGCAAGAGGAGATATTCGGCCCGGTCGCGGTCGTTTCGACATTCAAAGACGAAGCAGAAGCGCTTGCGCTCGCCAACGATTCGATCTATGGGCTTGCGGCTTCGGTGTGGACGCGCGATGCCGGTCGTGCACAGCGCGTTGCGAGTGGGTTGAAGTCGGGTGGCGTGGCGATCAATTCGCCGATCTCGATCATGCCCGGCGTGCCGTTCGGCGGCTACAAGCAATCGGGCTTTGGCAGAGAACTTGCGATGCAGACGCTCGATCTGTACACGGAGACAAAGGGCGTCGTGATGTACACGGGCGCAAAGCCGATCGAGCTCTTCAAGGTATAGTCACCGCCTCTGTCCGTAACGCGTCAGAATTGCCGCTCGTACCGGTAATCTGTACCATCTTTGACAAGCTCTGACGGTAGCTTTGCGGTGCGCTTGAAATGCAGCGATTCGAGGACCTTGATCGAGTCTACGTTCTCGGCATCGACAGACGTCCAAACCGCCGGCAGTCTCAGCTCATCCTTCAAGTATCCCACTACGGCCGCTGCCGCTTCCTTGGCGAATCCCATCTTCCAGAACGGCACGAAAACCAGATAACCCAGCATTGGACCTTCTTCGAGAAACGTCACCTGCGCCATACCGACATAGGCATGATCGTCTTCGCGTCTGGCTGCCCAATTAAACTGTTTCGATCCCTTGAACGAGCGTCCGGTTTCGAAAATCGCAAATCGCTCGCGTAGCTCATCGAGTGTCGTTGGCAACCAGTGCGGCGTGTATCGGAAGAGCCGCGCATCTTGGAGATGCTCGAGCAGTGCACTCGCGTGCGCCTGATTGATTGGTTCGAGCGTGAGCCGGCTCGAATGCAGTGCGGGCGGCCGTTCGGGAGACGCTGCCCCCGAGCTCATGCCCCGTTCACGAGATCCGAGACGATGCGATCGCTCAAGCGCTCGATGACGTCTACTTCGTTGTGCGCTTGCTCCATTGCAGCATTCAAGGAGTCGACCACACCGGCGCTATTGATCGAGATCGCCATCACGTAGAACTTGTCGGGCTGCGCGAACAGCGGCTCGACGTGGACGTCGCGCTGAATGCCGGCATCGTCGGTGAATAGATATCGCACGCACGCGTGCGTGCACCGGCCGCCGATCTGATCCCATGCGAGTCGCGGCGGCGCGTGAGCGAGCAGCACCTGCGCGGGATTCACGCCCTCGAGCGCTTGGATCGTGCCGGTGCCTTCGACGCGAACGCGGTAAGGCGGTTGGAAATCGATGACCGGCACAGCCGCCCGAAAATCATCGATCAAGCGGTCGAGTGCGGCCGGCGCCACGTGCGGGCTGTTCTCTGACGCCTCGACGTGTGTCTGATCGATGATCATCGCGCGCCCCTTCGCCGGATCGCTGAACAGAACGCCATTGGGGATCTGCGTGAGCGACGGATACCCATGACGCAGTTCGCGCAAGAGATCGCCTTGCACGTCGGCGTCGATGGGAGGGCTCATCGTGTTGCGATACAGTCCGACGGATATCTTGTTGAAAGCGAAGGGTGTCAGCTTGATGGGATTCGTCTCCTCTCACAGTTTGACGGGGTGCTCATGCGCCGGCCTTGCGCTGTTTTTCGCGTTCGCGCAACTCGACACGCCGAATCTTACCGGAGATCGTCTTGGGCAATTCGCCCACAAACTCAATCTCGCGCGGGTATTTGTAGGGAGCAGTCAATCGCTTGCAGTGCTCTTGAAGTTCCGCCCCGAGCGCATCCGAAGCGCTATGGCCAGGCGCGAGCACGACGAACGCTTTGACGACTTCTCCGCGCATTTCGTCGGGTGACGCGACTACCGCTGACTCGGCGACCGCGGGATGTTCGATGAGCGCGCTCTCAACTTCGAACGGACCGATGCGGTAGCCGGCCGAATTGATGACGTCGTCGCCGCGTCCGACAAACCAGAAGTAGCCGTCTTCGTCGACGTACGCGCGGTCGCCCGTGATGTACCAATCGCCGCGGAACGATTTCGCCATCTCCTCCGGGTTTTTCCAATACTCTTTGAACAAACCGACCGGCCGCACGGGCGAAACGCGCACCGCGATATCGCCCTCTTTGCCCGGCGGCAAGACGGAGCCGTCGTGATCGATCACGCCGATCTCGAAGCCGGGCGACGGCTTGCCCATCGATCCTGGTTTGACCGTCAGCGGTGGAAAGTTGCCGCAAAGCAACACGGTTTCGGTCTGCCCGTAGCCATCGCGGATCGTCATGCCGGTGTGCCGCTGCCATGTCTCGATCACTTCCGGGTTGAGCGGCTCACCCGCGGCGACGCAATGCCGCAGCGCCTTTGGCTTGAAACGCTCGAGCGCCTCCAACACGAGCATGCGATACGCTGTCGGCGGTCCACACAGCGTGGTGATCGGATATTCTTCGAGCAGCTGCAGCGTTTGAGCGGCGTTGAACTTTCCGCCCGTGTTGTTGACGAAGATCGCGCTCCCGCAGATCCAGGGACCGAACACGCTGCTCCACGCAGCCTTCGCCCAGCCGGTGTCCGAGAGGTTCCAGTGCAGGTCATCGGGACCGAGATCGAGCCAGAACTTCCCCGTAATCGTGTGGCCGAGCGGATACGACGCTTGCGTGTGCAGGACCATCTTCTGATTGCCGGTCGTGCCCGACGTGAAGTATATCAGCGCGGGATCGGATGACTTCGTGCGCCGGCCTCGATAGACAGGCGCCGCCTGCGAGATCAGATCGGAAAACGACTGAGCGCCCTGCTGCGCCGGACCGAACACGATGATGTTCTTAAGCGTCGGGCACTGATCGCGCACCTCGAGCAGCTTGGCTAGATTCGCTTCGTCGACGAACGCAGCGACAGCGCCCGCGGTATTCGCACGATACACGAAGTCTTTCGGCGTGAGCAGCGTCGTGCCGGGAACCGGAATCACTCCTGCACGCATGCAGCCGAGCAGTGCTTCCCACCACTGCGGGATTCGCGATGCAACGAGCAGCGCGCATTCGCCTGCTCGCACGCCGAGCGAGTCTAGCGCGTTGGCCAGCCGTGACGACGCGTGGGAGAAGTGCTCGAATGTGAAATCGCGCCGCTCACCCGACTCGCCGGTCCACACCATCGCGAGTTTGCGCGGGTCTTGCGCCCAACCATCGATCACGTTTGACGCGAAATTGAAGTCAGCCGGCACGTCGAGGCTGAACGTCCGTCGCGCCGACTCGTAGTCGCTCATGTTAGGCGTGCGCGCTAGCATTGATGGGTTTCTCCCGCGAGGCGAAAAGAAAAATTCAACAGAGGGATATGCTGATTCGAGCACCTCGACCTTTGCTCAACGCGAGCTCGTGAACTTCCGCCAAGCGGAGGGAATGGTCGATATCCAAAGAAGGGCGAACTCGACAAAATAGTCTGTCGAAACCCCTGCGTTGCGGAGGCAACCCCTTTTTCCATGGATATCAAGCCCTTTACCGACACCCCGATCAAGTTCTTGGAGTACGACGGTAAGCCCGTCGGCGACATCGCATCGCTCGGACTGACCAACGAGCAGTTGTTAGTGATGTATCGCTGGATGGTGTTCGTCCGCGCCGTCGATGACCGCGGCTACATCCTCGTTCGCCAAGGCCGCGCGGGATTCTACGCTCAGGTCTCGGGGCAAGAGGCGTCGCAGGTTGGCAGCGCGCTCGTGCTGACGAAGGCCGACTGGATATATGGCGATCATCGCTCGCAGGGAAGCCAGTTGGTGAAGGGCCTCAAGGGCTCGCAGTGGTTCGCGCACGTGCTCGGGCGCATGCTCGACCCCACGCAAGGACGCATGATGCCGCACGGCTCGGGCAGCAACGAGTTACACATCGTGCCGCCGTCATCGACGGTCGGCAACAAGATCACCGAGGCAGTGGGCACCGCTATGGCGCAGCGCTATCGCAAGACGAAGGATCTCACGATCACGTATTTCGGTGATGGCGCGACCAGCGAAGGCGACTTCCATGTCGGATTGAACTTCGCGGCGGTCTATGGCTCGCCGGTCATTTTCTTCTGTCAGAACAACCAATACGCGATCTCAGTGCGTCTCGAAGAGCAGACACACACGAAGACGATCGCCGAAAAGGCCCGCGCGTACGGCATGGACGGCTACCTGGTCGACGGCAATGACATTCTTGCGGTATATGGCGTGACCAAGCTCGCCGCCGACAAGGCGCGCGCGGGCGGCGGTCCGACGCTCATCGAGGCCTACACGTATCGTTATGGTCCGCACTCATCCGCGGACGACGACACGCGCTATCGCCCGAAGGGTGAGCTGGAGATGTGGCGCACGCAACGCGATCCTATCAACCGCTTCCGTGCGTTTTTAGTCGGGAAGAAGCTGTGGGATGATGCCAAAGAGCAGAAGCTTCTCGATGAGGTCAAGGCCGAAGTCGCTGAGGAATTCGCAAAGGCCGAGGCCAGCTCGGTGCCTGAACCGCTGACCGTGCTCGACTACGTTTACGCAAAACGAACACCTCATCTCGAAGCAGAGCGCGCGGAACTCGCCGCCGAGCTCGGCGTGTCGTAGGAGGCGCGGCAAGAGATCATGGCAACCGTCCAAGCAGAAAAGAAACAAGCCTTCACGATGGTGCAGGCGATTCGCTCAGCGCTCATCGACGAGATGACGCGCGACGACAGCGTCGTCACGCTCGGCGAGGACATCGGCATCCGCGGCGGCGTCTTTTTGGTGACCGAAGGGCTCATCGACATGTTCGGCAAGGAGCGCGTCATCGATACGCCGCTCGCCGAGCTCGGTATCATCGGCGCGGCGATCGGCATGGCGCTGTACGGACTGCGCCCGGTCGCCGAGATCCAGTTCATCGATTTCCTGTATCCCGGCTTTGACATGTTCGTCTCGGAGGCCGCGAAGCTGCGCTATCGTTCGGCCGGCGAGTTCAAGGTGCCGATGGTCGTGCGCTCGCCATACGGCGGCGGCGTGCGCGGCGGCAGCTACCACTCGCAATCCCCGGAGGCGTACTACGTCGCAACGCCCGGCATCAAGGTTGTCGTGCCGAGCAATCCATACGATGCCAAGGGATTGCTCATCTCGTCGATCCGCGACGACGATCCAGTCCTCTTCATGGAACCGAAGAAGATCTATCGTACCGTGAAGAGTGAGCTTCCTGAGGGCGCGTACGAAGTGCCGCTTGGCAAAGCGTCGATCGTGCGCGACGGCAAGCACGCAACCGTCATCGCGTACGGCGCAATGGTGCCGCTGGCCCAAGAGGGCGCGGTCGCCATGGAAAAGGAAGGCGTGGAAGTCGAAGTGATCGACCTGCGCACGCTGCAACCGTACGACACCGAAACCATCCTTGCGTCCGTCGCCAAAACAGGCCACGCGGTGCTGCTGCAAGAGGCGCCGCGCATCGGCGGCTACATGGGCGAGATCGCCGCATTCTTGGCTGAAAACGCGATCGAGCATCTCGAAGGCCCGATCGTACGCGTGACCGGGTGGGATACACCGTTCCCATACGCGCTCGAGAAGGCATACATGCCCAACGTCGAGCGCCTGGTGCGCGGGATCAAGAAGACGCTCAACTTCTAATTCGTCTACGCGCGAATCGAGGAACGAACATGCCCGTCGAATACGAGATGCCCGAACTGGCCGAGTCGGTCATCGAAGGCGAGATCGTCAAGTGGCTCGTCAAGGAAGGCGAGCATGTCAAGCAAGACCAGCCCTTCGTCGAGGTTATGACCGACAAGGTGACGGTCGAAGTGCCGTCACCCTATGAAGGCATCTTGCTCAAGCAAGTCGCGAAGGAAGGCGAAGTCGTTCCCATCGGCAAGCCGATCGCCATCTTCGGCAAAGAAGGCGAGACGCTCGACGATCACACCGCAGCGGCGCCCGCTCAAGCCAAACGCGAAGAGCCCGCTGTCAAAGCCGAGCCATCCAAGACGGAGCCGGCGAAACCCGTCAAAGCGCAAGAAGCTTCTTCTAGTAAGGGCACGACCGGTGCGGGCAACGGACAAGCCGGTGCAATCGCCGCGTCCGAAAGCGCGGTGCTTGGTCCGGGCGGCCGGCCGCTCGCCGCGCCTGCGATTCGCAAGTTCGCGCGCGAGAAAGGCGTCGATCTCAATCGTGTGCGCGGCAGCGGTGAAGGCGGGCGCATACGGCGTGAGGATGTCGAACGCGTCGCCGCCGCCGGCGGCGCTGCGCCCGCACGCGGACCGGAAACCGCTCGACCGTCCGTTCCCGCGCGCGTGCTGCCGCCGCCGACGGGCGAGACTGAACGCGTGCCGCTGCGCGGCTTGCGCCGCGTCATCGCCGACCACATGGTGCACAGCAAGCACACTGCTGCGCACACGCTGCATGTCGATGAAGCCGATGTCACCGAACTGGTCGCCATGCGTGCGCGCGCCAAAGAGGCGGCTGCCGAGCGCGGCATCAAGCTGACGTACCTGCCGTTCTTCGTCAAGGCTGCGTGCGCGGCGCTCAAGCGCCACCCGTTCATGAACGCGTCGCTCGACGACGAGAAACACGAGATCATCCTCAAGAAAGATTACAACATCGGTATCGCGGCCAACACCGATGCGGGGCTTGTCGTACCGGTCATCCACCAGGCCGACCATAAGACGATCTTCGAGCTCGCGCACGAGATCGCGGAGCTTGCCGAAAAAGCGCGCGCGGGCAAACTTTCGCACGAAGAGATCACGGGCGGCACGTTCACGATCACCAATGTCGGTTCGGTCGGCGGGTTGTTCACCTTCCCGGTCATCAATTGGCCCGAGGTCGGCATCCTCGGCACACACTCGATCCAACCGCGTCCGGTCGTGCGCGATGGCCAGATCGTGATCCGCCAGATGACGTACCTGTCTATTTCGTTCGACCACCGCGTTGTCGACGGCGCGATCGCCGCACAGTTCGTCAAAGACGTCGCCGCCGCGCTCGCAGCGCCCGACGTCATGCTTATGGAGGGCTGAAATATGCCCACGAAGTACGATGCGATCGTCATCGGTGGCGGCCCGGGCGGTTACACCGCGGCGATCCGGCTCGGGCAGCTCAAGAAAAACGTTCTTTGCATCGAGCGGGAGCGGCTCGGCGGCGTGTGCCTCAACTGGGGCTGCATGCCGAGCAAGGCATTGCTCCACATCGGCGAGGTCATCGCGGCGGCTCACGAGGTCTCGGCGATGGGCATTGAGTTCGGTGAGCCGGACGTCAACCTCGGCAAGCTCAATCAATGGAAGTCGAAGATGATCGATGACCTCGTGAACGGCATCGCGACGCTGTTCAAGGTCAACAAGGTCGAATCGATGACCGGCGATGTCGAGTTCGTCGACGACAAGAGCGTGCGCGTGAAGAAGCAGGATGGCCGCGCCGAGCAGATCTTCGCCGACAACTTCGTGATCGCCACCGGTTCCGAGCCGATCGCACTGCCGGGTTTCGAGCGCAACAGTATCCAGATCCTCAACTCGGATGACGCGGTCACGCTCAACGAGATTCCCAAGAGCATTTTAATCCTTGGCGCGGGCGTGATCGGTCTCGAGTTCGCGACGATCTACAAACGGCTCGGCGCCGAAGTGACCGTCGTCGAGATGATGGACCGCGCGCTCGCAGAGACCGATGTCGAAATTTCTAATCTGCTCGTGCGGACGCTCAAGCAGAAGCAAGGCATCAATATCTTCCTAAAGACCAAGGCCGTGCGCGCGCAAGAGGTCGGTAAGAAAGTGCGGGTCACCTTCGAAGGCGAGATCGGCGAGCCGATGGATTTTGAGAAGATCCTCGTCGCCGTCGGCCGGCGTCCGCGCAGCGCGAGCTTGCAGCTCGAGCGCGTCGGAGTCAAGGCCGAGCGCGGCTTCATCCCGGTCGACGCGACGCGCCGCACGAACGTTCCAAATATCTACGCGGTCGGCGACATCACGGGTGCGCCGCTACTCGCGCACAAAGCAATGAAAGAGGGCGTTGTCGCTGCCGAAGTGATCGCGGGATTACCATCGGCCTACGATCCGCTCGCGGTTCCCAATTGCGTCTATACCGATCCGCAAGTCGCCACCGTGGGCATGTCCGAAGAGCAAGCAAAAGCAGCAGGTTATGACGTCGGGATCGGCCGCTTCCGTTTAGCGGCGCTCGGTCGCGCGCGCACGATCGGGCTTTCCGACGGGATCGTGAAGATCATCACGGACAAGAAGACCGACCTCCTGATCGGCATGGCGATCTTCTCGCCGATGGCGGAAGCGATGATTGCCGAGGGCGCGCTTGCGATCGAGATGGGCGCGACGGCCGAGGACATCGGGCTGACGATTCATCCGCATCCGACCTTCTCCGAACCGATCATGGAGGCAGCCGAGGTGTTGCACGGGCGCGCGATCCACATCGCGAACGCGCCGGCGACGCCCGTCCCCGCAAAGACGTGACACGAGCGCTGTTCGAAGATCTCGGGCGCATCCGCTACAAGGATGCATGGGATCTTCAATTGCGCTTGCACGCGGAGCGGGTTGCCGATGCTCGCCCCGACACGCTGCTGTTCTGCGAACACGAGCCGGTGCTCACGATGGGCAAGTCCGGCAAAGGCCAGAATCTGTTGGTTTCGCAGGACGAGCTGCGCAGGCGCGGCGTCGAATACTACGAGATCGAGCGCGGTGGAGATCTCACGTACCACGGACCCGGCCAACTCGTCGCCTATCCGATCTTCAAGTTGCCGCGGCTGCGTGAGGTGCAAGCCTTCGTGCGCAAGATGGAGCGCGCCATCAACGAAGCCCTCGCGACTTTTGGTATCGAAGCGCAACAACGTCCGGATCACGCCGGCGCGTTCGTGCACGGTGCGAAGATCGCGTCGATCGGCGCCGCGGTGCGCTCTGGCGTCACGTATCATGGGCTCGCGCTCGATGTGTGCACGGACCTCAGCTACTTCCAATTGATCAATCCCTGCGGCATGCCGGGCGTATCGGTCACGTCCATCGCGCGCGAGCTGGGCCGGGAAGTCACTGTGCAAGACGCGAAGTCTCCGCTCTTGCAAGCGATGAAGACCGCATTCGACCTCGATGTCACCAGCCAGGCAGCGGCGTCATGATCCAGCGCAAGCCGGAATGGCTCAAAGTCAAGCTGCCGAGCGGCGATAACTACCAGAAGCTGCGCGGCATCGTCAAAGAACGAGCGCTGCACACCGTGTGCCAGGAAGCGATGTGCCCGAATATCGCTGAGTGCTGGGGCGTCGGCACCGCGACGTTCATGATCCTTGGCGACACCTGCACGCGCGGCTGCCGTTTCTGCAACGTCAAGACAGGCAAGCCGTACGAGCTGGATGCGCTCGAACCGTTCAAGCTCGCGAAGTCGATCGAAGACTTGAAACTCAATTACGCGGTGATCACATGTGTCGACCGCGACGACCTTCCAGACGGCGGCGCGCAACAGATGGCCGACTCGATCCGCGCTATTCGGCACCGCACGCCGCACGTGAAGATCGAAGTCTTGACGTCGGATTATCGCGGCGACGTCGCGGCGCTCAAGACGGTCATCGACGCCGAACCGGACGTCTTCGCGCATAATGTCGAAACGACGCGAGTGCTTACGCCGCACGTGCGTGACCGGCGCTGCGCCTACGACCAGTCGCTCGCGGTGCTTGCCAATGCGAAGCAGATGCGACCAAACAAGTTCACGAAGTCTGGCATGATGCTCGGTTTGGGCGAAACCGATGAAGACGTGCTTCAGGCTGCGCGCGATCTTCGCGCTGTCGGCGTCGACATCTTGACCTTAGGGCAGTATCTGCAGCCCACGAAGCGGCATCTGAACGTGGTTAGCTACGTCAACCCCGAGAAGTTCCGTTGGTTCGCAGAGTCGATCAAGCCGATGGGATTCCATCAGGTAGTCTCAGGACCGTTGGTCCGCTCTTCCTATCACGCCGAACAGGCATTCGCGACGTCGCTCTAGTTTGCAGAACAACGCGAATGGAAACGTCGCGCCAACTAAAACATTGGCCCACATCGGTTTGCCTTCCGTTTTTAAATAGCAAAGAGCACGAAGCACCTGCGACAAGTCCAGTGAGAATGCAATTTCCCGACGGACGCAAGTTGTGGGCGGTTCGGGAGTGTCGCGCTTTAAAATCGGCGACCTAATCCCAGGCCTTTGGGCTTCCGCCGCGGAAGCGCGGCCGAACCTGAAGCTCGGGGGTGTTGTTTTCGTCCTTTTGGGAGCCCCCCGCAACGGTTTGAGAGAGGCCATATGATTCAGTTTCGTAGGGCGTTTTTGGGTATCGCACTGGCCGCGTTGCCTGTGATCGTGGGCTGCAGTTCTTCATCGACGTCGCCGCCGCCGCCGACGCCGTTCCCGATGACGAGACTTTACGTGGCGAACGATGGCGGCTCCGGCATGGTACAGATATTTGCACCGCCATTTTCCGCGAGCTCGACGCCAGCGGTAGCCTTCAAAGATGGGGCGTCGTCTGACGTCGACGACGTAGCATTCGACCGGAGAGGCCGCTTGTACGTCGGCAGTTTCGGAACCAGCGCGGTTGATGTTTTCGCGCCGCCGTTCACGAACGCAAGCACATCGTCGTTCTCGATCACAAACGGCGTCAGCGCGCCCGAGGGCATAGATGTCGATACAGCTGGGAACCTCTACGTCGGCAATGAGGGCAGCTCGCAGATCACGATTTATGACGCACCGCTAAGCGCCGCGAGCACGGCGGTCGCGACGTTCAGCGGCGGCGGCGGGTCCATACGTGGTGTCAAGCTCGATAGCGCCGGAAACCTCTACGCCGCAGCGGGCGGCAACGTGCGAGTCTTCACCCCGCCCTTTACGAACACAAGCACCCCGGCGTTCAGTTTCCCGGTCGCGAATGTCTGGGGAATCGCCTTCGACTCGACTGGGCACCTGTGGGCTGTGGATCGCCTGGGCTCGAGTTCAAACGTTCAAGAGTTCACGCCGCCATTCAGCAGCAGCAGCACGCCTACACTCACGATACCTACCGGTACGGCAGATGCGCTGTATCCGGCGCTCGACGGTTCGGGGAACCTCTACATTTCGACCGAGCTTACGATCACCGTCTATATGGCGCCGCTTTCGGCTAGCAGCACGCCCGCGTTCGCATTTACAACGCCGGCCTCTAATGGTATACGATTCGGACCGTAACGTCACGCCATCGGCGTTGCTGCATGCGCGTCGCCGCCGACAACCGGTGCTCCTCTAAGACGGATCAGCAATGGTCCGTCTTTCGTTTCGCGAAGTTGCGGCCGCTATCCGCGGGTTGCCGTCTTCTAACCTCGCGCAACCCGAGAACCACAGCCGGTCAAGGTCGCATCACCGAGACGTTTCGAGTTTGCCAAAACATTAAGCCGCTCGAATCCCACAGGATGGTTTGGATCCGTTCGCCCGGCTTCTTGAACCGGTCGGGCCAAAGGGTTTGAAAGGCATTCTTTCCCCGTTCATTGCATCCAGGCTGGAACTTCGGGCGCTTCGGCGCTCCGCTAGTTCGCGCGTATGGCTATAGGAGACTTTCCATATGAGAAAGATACACATAGGCACACTCGCCCTCGTCGCGCTCGCGCTCCCAATCCTCGCAGCATGCTCCGCAGGCTCAACGGGAGGTGCTCCCGGGCCGACGCCGTTTCCGATGACGCGTTTATACGTAGCGAATGATGGCGGCAGCGGTGTAGTTCAAATATTTGCCCCGCCCTTCTCGGCCTCGTCCGTCCCCGCCGTCGCATTCAAAGATGGTACCTCGACGGACGTGGACGATGTCGCGTTCGACCGGAAGGGTCGGCTCTATGTGGGCAACTTCGGTCAGGACATGGTCGACGTGTTTACGCCGCCCTTCACAAACGCGAGCACGTCCACGTTTTCAATCACAACCGGGTCCGGACCTGAGGGAATCGACCTTGACATACTCGGAAATCTTTACGTCGCAAATCGAAACGCCGGGAACGTCACCGTCTACAACGCCCCGCTCAGCGGCACAAGCACGGCGGCCTTTACGATTGCAACAGGACTGAGTCAGCCGATCGGTTTGAAGATCCACGGCGGCAGCCTCTATGTGGCTGACCAGACGCATGGCTATGTCGCTGTCTACAACGCTCCGTTCTCAAGCTCCAGCGCACCGGCGGTTACGATTCCAGTAGCTGGTGCCTGGGGTATCGGATTCGATGGGGCAGGCAATCTTTGGGTATGCAATGTGTCGACGAGTAACGTCCAAGAGTTCACGCCTCCATTCACCAATACGAGCACACCAGCCATCACGATATCTGGCACGCTTTCGAACCCAGAGTATCCGGCGCTTGACGCGACCGGGAATCTCTACGTTTCGGATATCACAGATGTCCAGGTGTTCTTGGCGCCGCTTTCGTCCTCCAGCACATCGGCATTCGATATTCCAACGATCGCTGCAAACGGTATCCGATTCGGGCCATAGACTCGTCACAACGCCGAGACATCACCAAGACGGACCGACACCGGTCCGTCTTTCGTTTCCAATAACAGGGCGCCGTCGTCGGACAGTCCGCGCGCAGTGCCTTCGTGCATCAACTCGCCTCGCGCATCTGTCACGCGCAGCGGGCGGCCCGCGATCGCGGATCGCCGCGACCATTCACGGATCACGTCGACCGGCCGCGCGATCAGCGCATCGTAGCGGTGGTCGTACGCGCGCAAGATCGCGAGCGCGAGCTCGGTTCTTTCGACAGGTGTGCCGGATGCATCCGAGAGCCATGCCGCGATGCCAGCGAGGTCGCCGGACACGTCGCTTGGACGATTGGCGTTGATGCCGATGCCGATCACTGCGCGCGTGAACGTGCCGAGCGTTCGGCCCTCGATGAGTACTCCCGCAATTTTGAGCGCGCCGAGCATCAAATCGTTCGGCCATTTCAACGTCGGCCACACGCTGCACGCATCGATGATCGCCTCTGCCGCGCAAAGGCTAGCCCAAAAGCCGAGCGCCGGTAACGCATCCTGGGGTATCTCGATCGGCATGATGGTCGACATGAGCAGGCCCGCGCCGGCGGGTGACTCCCACGCGCGCCCCGCTCGGCCGCGCCCCGAAGTCTGCTCTTCCGCGATGATCGTGAGACCCGGCGCTGAGGCATCTTCAAGCATCGAGAGCGCCAACGCGTTGGTCGACTCAACCGATCCAACGCAGCGTACGCTTCGGAAATACGTCAACTCGGCGGCACCCTTACGTAAGGCGGCTTCGTCGACGAGCGGTGTTGCCGTGTTGGTATCGTCCGGCATTGCCCGACCGTTCGCATACGCGAGGACAAACCCCCGGCCGGAGCGGATGTAAGCGCAAGAAACGGAGCTCGAGCATTGGTCGAACGCACTTTAATACTCGTTAAGCCCGATGGCGTGCAGCGCAGCCTCACCGGCGAGATCATCACCCGCTTCGAGCGGCGCGGGTTGCAGATCATCGCGATGAAAATGCTGAGCGTATCGAACGCGCTGGCGCGCGCGCATTACCGCGAACACATCGGAAAGCCGTTCTTCAAAAGCCTTACCGAGTACATCACCAGCTGTCCAATCGTCGCGATGGTGGTCGAAGGTCCGAAGGCGATCGAGATGTGCCGCACGACCATCGGCGCGACCGATCCGCTCGCTGCGACGCCCGGATCCATCCGCGGCGACTTCGGCGCTACCGTCGGGCGCAATCTCGTGCACGGCTCGGACAGTGCGAGTGCCGCTAAGCGTGAGATCAAATTGTTCTTCCGCGCGAGCGAGCTGCACCGGTACAATCGTTCGGTGACCCGTTGGGTGGTTGAGTGAGCGCGAACTTTAGCGCTCCCCTGATTGAGGACATCCGTGCCCGCGAGATTCTCGATTCGCGCGGCAACCCGACGGTATCGGTAGCGGTGGCCACCAGTTACGGCGCCGTTGGCGAGGCGTCAGTTCCTTCGGGCGCGTCCACCGGAAGCCACGAAGCCGTCGAGTTGCGCGATGGCGACAAGAAGCGCTACGGGGGCAAGGGCGTTCTCAAAGCCGTCAACAACGTCAATCAAGCGATTGCCGCACGGTTGCGCGGCATGAGTGTGCTTGACCAGGTCGCCATCGACGAAGCCATGATCGCGCTCGATGGCACGCCGAACAAGAGCAAGCTCGGTGCGAACGCGATTCTCGGCGTCTCGCTAGCGTGCGCGCACGCCGCCGCTGCATCTCTCGAGCAGCCGCTGTATCGTTATCTCGGCGGCGTCCAAGGCATGACGATGCCGGTGCCGATGATGAATGTCATCAACGGCGGCAAGCATGCCGAGGGCGCGCTGCAATTCCAAGAGTGCATGATCGTGCCGGCCGGCGCGCCGTCGCTGACCGAAGCGGTGCGCTATGGGTCGGAAGTGTTCCACGCGCTCGGCGGTTTGTTGCGCAAGAAGAAACTTCAAACACTCGTCGGCGACGAAGGCGGTTATGCACCGCCGCTGCATCACATCGATGAAGCACTCGGCCTAATAGTCGACGCGATCGTCGCCGCCGGATACAAACCGGGAAAGGACATCTTCATCGCGCTCGATCCGGCCGCGAGCGAATTCAAAGAAGAGGGTGGGTATCGCGCAGAAATCGGCGCAAAGCCGCTTTCGGTCGCCAAGATGATCGCGCTTTACGAGCGGCTGTGCAAGAGCTTCCCAATCGTGTCAATCGAAGACGGGCTCGGCGAGGATGACTGGCACGGCTGGCGCGAGCTGACCGAGGCATTGGGCGATCGCGTGCAGCTGGTGGGCGACGATCTCTTCGTCACGAACGTGAAGTTCCTCAAGCGCGGCATCAAGGAACATGTTGCCAACGCGATTCTCGTGAAGGTCAATCAGATCGGATCGTTGACCGAAACGATCAAGTGCGTGCAGACCGCGCAGCGTGCACAATACGGTACGGTCATCTCGCATCGTTCGGGCGAGACCGGCGACACGACGATCGCCGATATCAGCGTCGCGCTCAACGCCGGACAGATCAAAACGGGTTCGATGTCGCGCAGCGACCGCGTCGAAAAATACAACCGGCTTATGGCGATCGAAGCGATGCTTGGAGAAGCCGCGGTCTATCCTGGGCGCTCGGCCTTCGCGCCTTGACTCGCCGCGACGCGCTTCTATATACTATGAGGGTGCGGCGGGCGGCCGGGGCCTGTAGCTCAGTGGTTAGAGCGGCCGGCTCATAACCGGTTGGTCGCAGGTTCAAGTCCTGCCGGGCCCACGCATGACATCGATGGCTCGCGCCCCCATCGTCTAGAGGCCTAGGACACCGCCCTTTCAAGGCGGCGACAGGGATTCGAATTCCCTTGGGGGTACCATCTACGACCGCGCGGCTGCAACGCATCCGCGCGGTGCGCATTTTTGCTGATGATGCAAGCCTCTTAGCCTAGAACTTGGTTGAGCTGCCGTACTTACTCAAGTCGAGATAGACTTTGTTATTACGATAGTCGAACGTCATGTTGAAGCGCCGGAGCATCTCGTAGTACGTAATTCTACCGAATACGCGGCGGCCGTCGCGGTGCTAGACTAGTAATGCGCGACTATTCGAATTCTTAACAGAAGTCAACGGCGCAGCGAAGGAAAGTATCATGCATTCGTTCTTGACAGCAATACTTCGAGTAGGTGCGTGGATTCTGGCTAATTTTGTCATTTGGAATCTCGTTGGAGCGATATCGCCCGATTTTGTTTATGGCTTCGCAAACGACATGGGTGACGCTCGCTCGACTTCCTTCAATGCTGGGATGCTGGCTGGCCTTGTGAGCCTCGCATTCTTGCCATCGTACATCGGCTTCGCATGGAAGCGCCCACGCAAGTGGTGGATTCTGGCTTTGAACTTCGTACCTTTCGTGGGCTGGATCGTGGCGATGATACTCACTTGCTATGTTCCCAAACACGAGAGACAGTCCAGCGAGGTCAAAACATTACCTACTGGATAGCTCGTCGTTATCGGAGGTGTGCCCGAGCGCTCGAGGTAAAATGCCTTAAGTACTTGGTCGAGGGCTGGACCAGTATAGCCACATCATTTGCACGCATCGCAACACAGCGCTTCGTCATCGCGAGCGACGAGTGCCCGAGCAGTGCTTGGAGCGCGAACGCATCGCCACCACGTCGCAGGAGCCAAATCCCACACGTGGCGTTTGCAAGAAAGCAAAACGCGGAGTGCGGATTTGCATCCCTCTCACTCCGCGTTGCGCGACGCGTCTGCGCTGACGCGCTTGCACGTAGTCTGGGTTGTGTTGTACTTACTGTGCTGGGGCGGTGAACGTGAAGGGACTGCTTAGGTTCCCGAGCGTGTCTTGTACTTGGAGGACACACGTCACTGTCGGCAAGCCGGTTCCCTGTGGCAGGGACTGAACGTTCAAGGTAGTGGTGTTCATAGCGACCGTCAAGACTGCGTTCATGACATTC
Organism: Binatus sp. (SeqCode); assembly: GCA_035654355.1. Classification (GTDB taxonomy): domain Bacteria; phylum Vulcanimicrobiota; class Vulcanimicrobiia; order Eremiobacterales; family Eremiobacteraceae; genus JAFAHD01. The sequence continues at coordinate 42,102 of DASRXC010000168.1, read as the reverse complement.
AGGTTCGGGGCGGAACCGCCGGTGCAAGTCGCTACCCCTACCCCACCAGATACCGCGCAACTACCCGACAAACTGACGGGGTTACAACTCTGGATGGAGAAGCCCCCGAAGTAGCCGCTTTCGCTTACTGACGCACTGAAGGGTTGCTGACCAGGCCCAAAGTTGACTGAAGAGGGACTAATTACGATTTGCCCGCTCGGTACCGTGTTGGGGGCTGTAAACGTGTAGTCGGCGTGGTGCCCAAATGAGTCTGACACCGTGACGGTGCACGAAATCGCCGCGGCCGTACCTACCGGGTCCGAATTGAGCAACAGGGTAGTCGGTGCCGAGGTTTGGATTTCGGCGCTCAACCTGTTTTGGTTCCCAGACGAACCATTCGAACAATCCACGATCCCGCCGTTGAAGTGGTCCTGTGGAGCGGGTACAAGGCTACAACCGCCGGGGGTGCCACCTGTGCCCGAGCACGCCGTGATGGAGAATCCTCCGCTATAGCCGCCTTCGCTGATAGCGATAATGCCGTTTTGGAACCCCGCTGCAAAATTCTCCGGCGAGGCCGGATTAAAGGTGATGATGCCGGTCGGCACCGCCACCGTGACCGTCACGGTCTTGACGTTGCCTTTCTTGTCGGTGATCGTAATCGTGGCGGTACCATTGGCCAGCGCCGTCACGGTTATCGTCGCGGAGTACGCCGTGCCGTTCGGCGGCTCGGTGGGCGTGACAGGAGACGACGGCGAGAGCGAGACGATGCCCGCCGGTGCTACCGTGACCGTGTAGTTGCTAAAGGACTGCGTGCACGCGGTGAACGACGCGTTCGCTCCGGCAGACGTAAGCGTCCCGAGGTCCGTCGCTGACACTTGTAGATTCTTGATGGGCGTCAAGGTGCAGCCGTTCGCGACGACTTGCGCCGTGGCGTTGACATGTTGTGGACTCGTTGTGGCGGTGCTCTGTTGTGGGACCGTCACCGCGTTCGGGTAACTGCCGCTGCCAGCGCAGCCTGCGATGACGAACATCATGCACAGCACCACGCATGAGACGAGAGAGCGTCGAATCATCATTCCTCCTGGCAAAATAGCCAACTTGGCAACGCTATAACTGCCCGCATCAAAATGCGAGCGTGCGTTTAGCGCGCTGCGCTGCTTCTTCCCTACGTCGTCGGCGTGCCCTTGCGGAAAGACTTTTCCAAAAGGCGCGCGCAGACGCAACGCGTGCGAACAAAGCGCTTAAGCACGTCTTAAGTAACTATTTCGCTCAGGGTGGTCGTTCCAGATGAGACAACTCGCGCGCCTAGGTCTTAGGGCAAGTTTCCCGGAGAGGCCAGCCGGTACGCGTGCGCCACGTCCGGGTTCGCGAACGCCACATAGCGGTGGTTACCGCTTGGCTGTCGCACCGGCGATCTGGCAGCCACGTGAGGAAGTTGTGGATGGCTTGTTCTAGGCGGGCGGGCGCTGTCTCAATAGGCACCAGCGCGGTAGTAGGTGAACGCCTCCCTAACTGACTCACTGAACGCCACCCTCATTTGGGCGTTCTCGATTTCAAGCAGAATTGCGGGCGGATAGCTCAGCTGGTAGAGCACCTCCCTTACAAGGAGGGGGTCACAGGTTCGAGCCCTGTTCCGCCCAAATCCAGTGGCTTAAGGGCCTCGCTCACACTGCGTTTCCAACCGGAGGAGATTTTTCGTATGCGGATCCCGCGCGCTTTCGCGCTCCTACTCCTAAGCACCATCGCGATTTGTATGTTGACGCTTCGGGCGAGCGCTGACCCCACGCCCTCGATGATGGCGCAGCCGTCGCCCCAGCAGCATGCTATGCCGGCATCCGAGCTCATTCATGTGAACCATTGCAGCGCCGCGCTCAACGTCAACCAGACAGGCGGCTGGTATGGCTACACGCCGGGCTGGTATGGCGGTCGCTGGGCGGACCCGTGGGGCGGGATGTATTATCAGCCGAGCACCACAACCGCCAATCCCCAGCTCGCCATTGACTACAAGAACGTTTCTTCAAAGGTCATGACGGAGATACAATTCGGCCTGGTCGCCAACGGTATCCTCAAAGCGGAAGTCAGGGACGTCGGGAAGTTCTCGCCGCACGCTGAGATCAAGCACAAATTCGGGATCCCAGGGAGCACGTTCCCGATCGGTACGGGCCTGCCGCAGTGCGTGCCGCTTCACATCGCGTTCGAAGACGGCACAACATGGAGAAACCCGGCCCTGCCGCCCAAGAACCAGCACATCTACCTCAATCCATAACAGGCGACCGGTCCATGTCGCGCCTGAGCTCCTGCTTGGGCGCGCCTTTTTTTTACCGACGCGGGTTCGCCACGCCGGCGTGACGAAAATGTGAGGCTAAGAGGCGGGGTCAGAGGTTTGGACCCTGCTGCTCGCGTTTGTTCATGGATCGGAGATGCTGTGAAGCTAGTTCGAGTCGCGTTTTTCTATTGCGTGCTCACCCCGTTTTTACTTGCGGGCTGTGCCCACAGCGGTTCCACCCAGACGTCGGCATCCGACCAAAGCGTGCCGCCAACGACGCGCACGTACTATATCTCCGCTGACGAGGTCGATTGGAACTACGTGCCGAGCGGCATCAATCAGATCAGTGGCAAGCCGTTCACGATGATGGAGCGCGCCTATACCGCGAACAGCCCCCACCGCATCGGCCCCATCTATCGCAAGGCGATCTACCGCGAATATACCGACGCGACGTTCACCAAGCTCAAGCCTCGGCCAGCCGACCAGCAATACCTTGGCATTCTCGGGCCGATCTTGCACGCTCAAGTCGGAGACACGATCAAGATCGTATTCAAGAACAACGCATCACGGCCGTACAGCATGCATGCGCATGGCGTGTTTTACAATAAAGACTCTGAAGGCGTCGCCTACAACGATGGCGATCCACACGATGTCAGCCAAGCGGTGCTGCCTGGGAAAACGTTGACCTACGAATGGGATGTGCCCGAGCGCGCTGGACCTGGACCCAACGATCCGAGCTCCATCATGTGGCTGTATCACTCGCACGTCGACGAGCAAAAAGATGTCGACTCGGGGCTCGTCGGTGCTATCATCGTGACCGCGCGCGGCATGGCCAATGCCGACGGAACGCCCAAAGGCGTAGACCACGAATTTGTCGAGCTCTTCAATTACTTTGATGAGAACCAAAGCTGGTACATCAAGGAGAACATCGCACGTTTCGCGCCGGCCGTCAAGCAAACGGAACGCGGGCAAGCCTTCCCGCTCGATACGGAGGGCTTTTTCACGCTGAACGGATCCGGCTTCGTTGACGGCAACTTCAAGGGAGCGATCAACGGGTATCTCTACGGCAATGGTCCGATGATGTCGATGCGCAAAGGCGAGCACGTGCGCTGGTATCTCGCGACGATCGGTATGGGATTCAACTTCCATACCCCGCATTGGCACGGCAATACCGTGCTGAACAACGGCCAGCGTACCGACGTCGTCGCGTTGTCGCCCGCGCAGATGGTGACGGTCGACATGGTGCCTGACAATCCAGGCGTGTGGCTTTTCCATTGTCACGTAAGCGATCATATGGACGGAGGGATGATCGCGCTTTATCGCGTCGACGACTGAGCGGCATGAGCCTCGAACTCCTGAACGCATTGGCGGCACTCGGAACGTTCGTCGTCATCGCAGCGACCGCGATTGCGGCGCTGTTTCAGCTGCGCCACGCGCGCAACAGCAATCAGATCGCCGCGATGACGCAATTGCAAGAAGCAGCGCAGACACCGCACCTCGAAGCCGCGCAGAACCTTGTCATGACCGATCTTCCCGCGCGGCTCGAGGATCCAGAATTCCGCTACGAGGTTAGATACCCGAGTGCCCGCACACGTGAAAACGCGGAGTTCATTGGCAAGATAAACGACGTGGGCAACTTCTTCGAAAACATGGGCCTACTCGTGCGGATGGGAGCAGTCGATCGTGATATCGCCGTCGCCATGTGGGCTTCGATAGCGTCGGGCACCTGGGACCGAATGCTGCCGTACACGGCGGTCGCGCGCCGCCGGACCGGCGACGCCTTGTGGGAGAATTTCGAGTACTTAGTCGTGCTTTCGCGCTCGTGGATGGGATCGCATCCGCATGGCATGTATCCACCGGGAGTTCCGCGCATCGAAGTCCCGGACGTGTGGCGCGAGGCCGATACCCGCTACGAGGCGTCGCGACCGCCGAGCGCGTAGGCTAGGGCCGTGATACACGCCATCATCGTCCGGCATGCCGATGCGGGGAAAGCGGACCCGCGGCAGTATCCTGACGATTCGCTGCGGCCGCTTTCCGACGAAGGCGAAAAAGAGATGGCCAAAGTCGCGCGCGGCATGGTGCGGCTGGGCATCGAGATCGAAGATGTTTTCGATAGCGGCTACGAACGCGCGCGCCAAACGTCCGCGTGCATCTGCGAGGCCTATAACATCGACCCGTCGAGCATCCGCGTGCTCAAATCGCTGGAACCCGACGCCGAGCCCGCAAAGACCGCGGCCGAACTGCGCGCGTGCAAGGACTTGACGTGCGTCGCGCTGGTCGGACACATGCCGCAGCTTGGCAGATTGATCGGATACCTACTTGCCGGCAACACCGACCTTTCGCTTGAGGTCAAGAAAGCAGCGGTGTGCCTGCTGGAGGTCGAGCGCTGGTCGGCCGGCGGCGCGACGATGACCGCGCTGCTTCCACCCAAAGCGCTGCGCAAACTCGCGAAGTAGAGCGATCCGCTCCCTAGGCCGAAACCAAGTCGGCTTCGATGTCAGCGATCATCTTGGGCTGGCGCACGCGCAAGTAGATGAAGCGCACGGCGCCAAGCGCCAGCAGCGCCAGGAATACATACGGGAGATACCAGGGCGATGGCGGCGGGAAGAAGCTGCTGTAAATGGGGAGCACTAACAGAGCAACCGAGACAGCTGCCATGACGACCGCGCCCGCGCTCCGTTCGCCACGCCGCCGCAAGTAAGCCGGTGCGGCGATTGAAACGAGCACGTAGGCGAAAAGAACTGCCAACGTACCGATTTCGGCGAGATCTCCGTACACATCCATGATCGCCGTGCGCGCCAAGAACAGCGTCGCCGGAACCACGAACACGACGACCGCCGCGAACGTCACAGCGACGTAAGGCGTCGCGTTGGATGCGTGCGTCGTGCCTGCCGCCGAATGGAACAGTCCGTGGCGCGACATCGCGAACAGGACGCGCGCGCCTGCGTTGATGCAGGCGAGCGAACAGGCGAAAAAGCTGATCACGACTCCGACCGCGATTAAAGTTCCGAAGTACGGCACGCCTGCTAACGTGGCGAGCACGCCCAGCGGCGCATTCGATTGGTCGAGCGGCGGTTGGTGTCCACGGAACGCGAACACCAAAACGTACGTCGAGAACATGAAGAGCAGACCGACCACGATCACGCTGATCATGACCGCTCGCGGGATGGTCCGAAGCGGGTTCTTCGCTTCGTGACCGAGCGCGGTGGCGCTCTCAAAGCCGACAAAGCTGAAGATCGCGAGGACCAATCCTTGCCGGAGGCTTGTGATCGAAAGACCGGTGAGCGTGAATTGTTCGCGGTCGAAAACACGGCCGGCTTTTACGAAGTACGCGACCGCGAGCACGAGAATAAGCGTGACGATTGCGAACTCGATAAAGAGCATGAATTGCGCGGAGAGTTTGACGTCGCGATAGGCGACAAACCACGCGAGCCAGGCGGCAAGGCCCATCGCGACGACCGTGACGAGGGTATCCGCTTTGGTCAGACCGGCATCGTGCGCAAGCACGACCGCGTAGTTGGCCAATCCGGCGAGCACCGAGCCGCCGACGATCAAGTACGAGATCACCGCCGACCAACCGGACAACACGCCCCAGGTTGGTCCGAGCCCCTGCGAGACGAACAGGTAGAGCGACCCTGGCGAGGCCGAACGCTTCGCGAACTGGTTGACATTGTAGGCGACGAACATCAGCGCGATCGTCGCGAATGCGTAATATAGCCACGAAACGTTGCCGGCGCTTGCATACACTAACGGGACGACGAGCGCCGGCGTCGCGGACGGCGCGATGTTGGCCACCGATTGCGCGGTGACTTCCCAAAACGACAGCACGTTGCGGCGCAGCCCGGAGTCCGCGACTGAAATGATATTTTCAAACGGCACGGCGCGCACCGATGAGCGCCGCAGCGGCCGCTCCCTTGACGTCATGCATGACCTCGCGCGCCGCGGCTTCGCCGGTCTCGACCGCCCCATTCATGAATCCGCCGAATTGCACCGAGCAGTGCTCGCCGCAGAAGTGGACGTTGCCTTGGCGTACCGGCTCGATGCCGACGAAGGTCGTGCTGTTGCCCAAGCCCCAGTACGAATACGAACCGCGGTGCCAGCGATCTTTTGGCCAGTTATCGAGGAACGCTTTGCCATTCCATTGCGCGCCGATGCCGGGATACAAAGGCTCGAGCTGCTTGAAGAACCCGCGCACGAAACTTGGGTCGGCAGGTCCGAACGACGGCGCATTCCATGCTGCACCAGCGTGTCCGCCGTTGTACTGGATGAGCACGCCGGCGCTCCCGGATTGCGCGCGGGTATCTTCCCACGTCTGCTGATAGCCCGTGTCCGAATATGTCGCGCCGTTCGAGCCGTGCGCGAGCCATACACGACTGGTAAACTGCACGTGCAGCTTGATGTTCGTGCCCATGGGGAGCTGCCGAATCGCCGCCATCTTGACTGGCGAGAACCCGGCGCGCGAGAGATCGCAATCGCGCAGCGTCTTGAACGGCAATGCGAGCACCACGTGATCGAAGGCAGCATCGAAGGTGCGCTGCGGGTTAGAAAGTGTGCATAAGTAACTTCCATCGGCGCGCCGGCTCAGTGCCGTCAGGCGCGTGCCCGAATTGATCGAATCGGCCGGCAACGTCCTCGCCATGCGCGCGACCATCTGATCGTTGCCCTCGCGCACGCGGTAGCGCTCGTCAGTTCCAACGAGATAGAAGCCGCCCTTGGGATTCAAGCTCGGCATGTCGGCAAGCATGTAGATGAACTCGAGCGAGTTCTGTTCGGTCGACTCGCCCCCGTTCTCAGTCGTCGCATTTAGATCGAGCAGCCAGCCGAGGTTGGACTGCAGTCCGCCAGGCACGTTGCGCTCGAGCCACTCGTGCGCGGATGTGTGGTCAAGTTTGTAACCGGCTTGGTTATGCCGATCGTAGCGCACGATCCCAGCCGCGGAGTTGTCGCGCTCGAGTTTTGGATACACTGCGCCATAATCTGCGAGCATTTGCTTGATCGGATAGCGCTGGCCATGCACCCAGTAGACGTCGCCGCTCGTATGCCGGCCGTCGTCCCAAGCCCGAAGGTCATCCAGAGTAAGGCCAAGCTCAGCAGCAAGTTTGCGTGTGGCGACGTGCTCGGTGGAGATAAACTCGCCGCCGTTCTCGGCGGTTTGGCCCTGTTCGAAAAAGCCGCGCAGCGTCCACGTCCGGCCGCCGAGCCCACCTCCTGCCTCGTAGATGGTGCTGGCGATGCCCGCTTGGCGCAGCCGGTACGCGCACGTGACGCCCGCAAGCCCGCCGCCGATGATGGCGACGCGCGGCGTGCTAGGGCCGGCGCGGTCAAACCGGAGTTCGATGCGGCTGACGTCGGCATCGCGCGCCCCTGAATGCGCGCACCCGCCAAACAGCGTAAGAGGCACTGCCGCAGACAGCGCCGCGCCGGACGAACGTGCGAGAAAATCGCGACGCGACAGCTCGCGCCGCTCGAATACTTCGTCGACCGGCTCTCCGGTCGCAGCCGACTGCCGATATGCCGCGTGCATTCGGCGCAGGAGGCCGGTCAGCTCCGTGCGTGCCACGATCTGGGTGCGAAGCTACAGCTTGAAGGTGACCTGCAGCGTCGCCTGGACCGGAAGTTTTTGCCCCTCTTGCCCGATCTCGAGGTTGTTGTACCAGTTTCCGTATGGGAACGCCAGCTGGATCGGCGGATTGGCTACGAAGTTGCCGGCCGGCGCGAGCAAGTTCGATGCAAGCTGTGCATACATGCAGGTCGAGCCGTTATCCCACGGTTGGTGGTGCTGATAACACGTGTCGACGAGATTGGCGAAGGTCAGAAGCGCTGACATATGCGGATTGACTTCGTAGCCGACCTGCAACCCGGCGGTCAGGCGCTGTGGCTGCGCGAACGCGCCGAGGTTGTCGAAATGCCCGGTGAACTTGTCCGGGATGAACAGGAAGTTGCCGCACGTCGTCGTGTCGGCAGCGTTGCCGACCGTCGTGCCGGTGCACGTCGTCGGGTCGTAGCCGGGCCACACGAGCGGCGAACCATACTTGCCCTGGGTGCTGTACGTCAAGTTCGGGGTGATCGTCCACTTGTCGTGTTTGTAATTGAGGACTAACGTCGTTTCGAAAGGCGTCGCAAACCCGATCGCGTTGTTGAACGGCGCGGGGATCTGGTCGTAGGTCGTATACGAGCCGTTGCGATCGAACAGCGGCTGCAGCGCCTGGCCGAAGTAGGGATTTGCGATCGAGCCGACCCCGCACGCGTCGTCCGGCGTCGTGCTGCCGGGCAGGAAGCACGCATGCGCCAGACCACTGCCCTGCAAACCGCACGGGCCATTCAAGCTTGGCGTCGCGGCCGCGCACGCCGAGGTGAAGCTATTGTATTGCTGGATGTATTCGTTCATCAGATCGATGACATTGCGGCCGTTGGAGAAATCGTTGTAGCGGATGGTGCTATTCGTGTACGTCGCGGTTAGCAGCAGCGCGAAGCCGTTGGCCGCGAAGTTGCCTTTATTGAACGTGAATTCGACGCCCTTTGACGTCTGCTGGCCGACATTGAGCCCGTCGACCACACCCTGCGCGTTGAGCGACAGGTACTGGATCTGATTCTGCGTGCTGCGCCAGAACGGCGTCACTTTGAACGACATGTCGGTGTGCGGGATCTGTTGTTCGAGCGACAAATCGTAATTGTTTGCGACGTCGGCGTGAATCTGGTGAAACGGCGAGTTGTATCCGAACGGCAAGAACGAGCTGATGAACGCGGGCAGGTTCTGCTGAACGGTATTGAATTCGGTGTAGGAGGTCGGCGCCGGGCGCGAGTAGCGGCCATACGATCCGCGGATGACGGTATTCGCGGATAGAGCCTGGGTGAACGCGATACGCGGCTCCCACTCGACGTCGGTCGTCTTGCCGCCGGCGAAGTTCTGCAGGTTGACTGGCTGACCGAAGGTGGCTCCGCCTGGCGTCGCCGGACACGCCAACGGAGCTCCAGTCGCCGGGTCAACTCCGATGTCACCCGCAGCGTCGGTGCGTTGCTGCAAGCCCAGCCCAGGCCCCTGGCCTGGACTAAAGCAGAACTCGCGGTTGTATGCCGAGAACCAGAACGCGCGCGCCGGATAGCCGTTGACCATGTTGGGGATCGTGTAGGTATAATCTTGGAAGCGGAGGCCAACGCTGATCGTCGTTTTGTCGTTGGGCCGCCACTGATCGCTGACCGACGCTGCGATGAAGTCAGGTCTCACGTTGTCGATTTGCGCGTTGGCGCCGTTCTCGGTGATGAGCCACTGTGCGCCGTTGAGCGCTCCGGGCGTTCCCGGCGGCGGCACGGCCGGAGCAAGATTGGTTATGCATGGCGGCAAGATCGGGCCGCCGGCGGGCGAGCAGGCCGTGCCGCGATTGACCGGCAGCGCGGTCGGGTCCGCATTCGAGCCGAAGCACGTCGAAAACGCGCCGCTGCTATCGTAGCAATTGCCGCCGGCGTCGACGAGATTCGTCATGAAGCCGTCGAAGAAACCCATTGAATACGTCTGCAGCTTGCCGGTGAAATACGACGCCGTCGCATTGAGCAGGTTCTTGTCGTTCATCTGGCGCGAGAATTGCACCGAACCGACCCAGTTATGCGTGATGACCTCGTAGTCGGGCAACTGATCGCCGAAGGTCAAATTCGCGCTGACCGGACCGGTGATGAACCACCATCCATAATTGTCGGCGCCGAGGACGCGCAAATAGGTCTGTGAGTTGAAATTCTTCTGGTATTGCAGCTTGAACAGGCCCATGCCGTTTTGGGACCCTTCGCGTTCACTCAACGGGATCGGCGCGAGCGCCATGCGGTCGGTGCCGGTGTTGGGGAACAGCTGGGTCGTCAACTGATTTGGATCCGGGGCTTGATAGATCGAGCCGTTATAGAACGGGATGTCGAGGTACAGCATCGGACTCGAGCCGTACGCCGCGATCAGCGCGCTTGGCACGTTGAGGCCGAGATCGTTCTGCGAGCTATAGAAATTCTGGGTCAGGTTGCTGTAGACGTACAGCGCCTGGACGTCATCCCGCCCGGTATCATGGGCATGCTGGATGCCGTAGTGGATGTTGATGACTGATTCGACATCGGTATTCGTCGCTTGGGCATAGGTCTGACCGGGCGCGAAGATCGCGGTGCCCGAACCGTCGTACACGGTGCCGTTATTGGACGGAATGACGAGCGGGAAGAAGAACAGCGGGTTGCCTGCGCCGTTATTCTGGTCACCGTAGCGGAAGGCCTGAGCCGAATTCGCAAAGCCGATGTAGTAGGTCCATTGCCTGTCGGCTGTTGCGCCACCGTACTCTGCCATGAACTTGTTGTAGAGTGCAGGAGAGCCGATTCCTAACGTCAGCTCGCCGAACGCTGGGTACGTTCCCTGCCGGACCACTTGATTGACGTACCCGGCGATGCCCGACGCCTCTGCCGACGCCGGCGTGCCGCCGGTGTAGACCTGCAACTCCGCCTGGCCGAGATTGGAGAGCGTTTGCAACGTGCCGGAATCCGACACGCGCATCGTCGGCACGCCGTCCATCTCATACGCGGTCTGGTCGATGTCGCCGCCGCGGATGATGACGCTTTGATACCAGCCCTGCTGTCCTTGCTGGTAGACGACGCCGGGCGACGTCGCGATCGCGCCGTACGATTGGTTGAGACTGCCAGCGCCCGCGACAGCCTGCACCGCTTTTTGGGTCACCGCGTTGACCGAGAATACGTTGCTGGTCGTTCCGGGCCGCACGAGCGACTGGTTCGCCGTCGTGGTCACGGTGCCGAGCGTCTTGACGGCCTCGGGCATCACCAGGGTGACGTTGCGAGTCTGGTCCGCGATCACAGTGACGCCCGGAACGCTGATCGTCGTGAAACCAGTCTTGGTAGCCGTGAGCGTGTACGTGTCGGGTGCCAGCGAGATGAAGGCGAAGTGCCCGCTTGCCTCACTTTTTGTCGTCGCCGTCTGCGAAGGTGCAGCGGCCGTGATCGTCGCGTCGGCGACCGGCGCGCTGTTGGATTGATCGATCGCCCTGCCTTGGATACCTCCGGTGGTGCCGGCGAGCGCTCGGGCCCCGAGCGAAAACACACAAACGGCCGCCGTCAAAGCAACCGTGATCCGGAGAAACGACATGCGACAAACTCCTAACGTGAGCCCGTCCTCAACGGAGGTCGGTCCGGCGCCTTTAATGGTTAAGAGTGTACTAAGAAATAAAGCCCCCGACTATGTCTGAATGCCACAATTTTCCTTCTCATCTTTATCGAGGAAGTCCAAAACTCTGACGGCGAGTTGCAGTTTGAAGCGGACGTCCGGATCCTCGAGGTCGAGATGAGTTGCCTCGACCGCGCGCGCGAGCCGGTAGCGCAAGGTGTTGGGGTGGATGTCAAGCGCTTGCGCGGTCTCCTTAGAATTGAAGCCGGACGCCGCAAGGGTGATAAGCGCCCTGGTCAGCGCCGGACCGCCGCGCTGGGATTTGAGCGGGCCGAAGAGGTCCTCGATGAATGCAGAGCGCGCCGCTGAATCGCCCATTAGCACGCGCGGCACAAGCGCTTCCTCGAATGTGCGAACCCGCGAGCCGCTCTGATAATTCAGCAAGGACAGCGCCTCTCGGTAGCTTCGACGCACGCCTTGCGTTCCGGCGTATGCCCGCCCGACCACGATGACGACGCCGTCGTCGCTTAAATCGCCGATGAGGTCGAGTGGTTCGCCGCGTTCCGGTAGCAAGAAAGCGACACGATTGAGTTGCGCCGTCAATTGCGGGTTGACCCCATTCGCTGCCAGTCTTGCGCGCAGTTGCTCGGCGACGCGTTCGCGCCGAAGGAACGCTTCGCGGCTGAGCGGGAGCGGCTCGGGGATCACGGCAACGCCGACACGGTGTTTGCCGTGCGGATCGAACCCTAACAGGCGCGCGCGCTCGACGGCTTGCGCATCATCCTCTCCACCCTCGAGCAGCGAGAGAAACGACGCGTATCCCAAGCGCGCTTCGGTGCTCGCAAGCTCGCGTTGATGTGCGATGTGCACCGCAGCGACCAAGGCCGCCTGTTCCGCAGCGCGGTTGTCGAGCTCTGATAGACTCGACTCGCCCTCGATGATCCACACCAGACCGACGAGTTCCGAGCCGATGCGGATCGGACAGACGACCCGCGGACTCGATAACCCGATCTCGGGGATCGCGTCGATGCGCAGCGGTCCGGTGCTTGCCCGGATCTGGCTCATCAAGCCGCGACCTTCCATCTCCTCCATCATCGCCAGCGGACTGCGCGACTGCGCGAGCGTCTCGCGCCGTACTTCGTCGTCTGCGGCGCCGGAGGCATAATATGCGAGCAGCTTGCCGTTCGGGTCTTCAAAAGTGATCGAGCGCCAGATCAGCACGCCCAGCGTGCGCGCGAGCTCCTGAAGATTCGAGCCGCGCGCCGCCGCAAGCGTCAGCTCGCGGTGGATCTCTTCGGCGCGCTCGATGACCTGATATTGCTCGGCGAGGATCGCGCGATGAAGCTCCTCCGTGATCTCGGCGAACGGCACCTCGAATGGAATTTCGAGCAAGGGCAGCGCGAGGCGATCGGCCTCGTCGCGGGCGACGTCGGAGAAGCGCTGCAGGTAGCGCGGTACCGCAAGCGCCATGCCGGCAAGACCCGCGTTAGCAAGCGACGCGATTTGGGTGCGCTCAGCGCGCTCATCTTTCGGCCAGGAGAAGCCAGTCGTCAGGAGCAGCTGCCCTGGGCGCACCCAAGGCGCTGGGTCCGGCATGTCGATGACGTGCGCCCAGCGCACGTCGCGTTCGAGCCCCTCGCCGCCCGCGACCAGCGTCGCGGTCCGCAACGAGTCCAGGCCGAGCGCCTGACGAACGTTCATGAGGGAACTTCCGATGTGTTCGCGCTACGAAGTAATGCCATTATTTTGTGGTCCGAGCACGTGGCTTTCGGCGACCCCTCCCTGATACACTGTAGTTGAACCTCAAATCAGCGTAAATCGCGGGACAAGAAAGGACCTCCGTACGGTGGCCATCGCAACGTCGCGGACCGCAACGCTCCTCGAGGCGCGCGCCAACGAGGTCACGCGCGGCGTGGGCAACGCTCACCCGCTTTTCGTCGAGCGCGGCGACGGCGTCCACGTCTGGGACGTCGACGGCAAGCAATACATCGACTTCGTCGGCGGGATCGGTGTGCTCAACGTCGGTCACTCGAACCCACGCGTCGCTGAAGCCGTGCGTGCTCAGCTCGAGCGCTTCAGCCACGTGTGCTTCCAAGTGGCGATGTACGATTCGTATGTCGAGTTGGCGCAGCGGCTCAATCGTCTCGCGCCGGGGCCGACGCGCAAAAAGACGCTGCTGCTGAACACCGGCGCTGAAGCGACCGAGAACGCAGTGAAGATCGCGCGCGAGTACACAGGCCGTCCGGCGGTGATCGCGTTCGCGCACGGCTACCACGGGCGCACTCTGCTCGCCCTTTCAATGACCGGCAAGAACGAACCGTACAAGCAGCACTTCGGCCCGTTTTGCAGCGAGATCTATCACACGCCGTTCCCCTACGAATACGAGGGCTGGACGACTGAGCGAAGCCTGCGCGCGCTGCAAGATGTTTTTGAATCGCAAGTCGCACCTGACCGGGTCGCAGCGATCATCATCGAGCCAATCCTCGGTGAGGGCGGTTTCGTGCCGGCGCCGCTCGAGTTCTTGCGCGCATTGCGCGAGATCGCGACCCGTCATGGGATCGTGTTGATATGCGACGAGATCCAGACCGGATTCGGGCGGACTGGGGCGATGTTCGATATTGAACATGCGGGCATTGAAGCGGATCTCTTGTGCATCGCGAAGAGCATCGCGGCCGGCCTCCCGTTAGCGGCGGTCGTCGGCAAAGCGGAGATCATGGACGCGCCCGCGCCCGGCGGACTCGGCGGGACCTATGCCGGCAACCCGCTCGCCTGCGCCGCCGCGCTCGCGGTGCTCGATATTTTCGAAGATGAACGTTTGGTGCAGCGCGCCGGCCTCATCGGAAAGCGGATCGAAGCGGCGATGCGCGCGCTCCAACGCCGATATCCTTCGCGGATCGGCGACGTCCGCGGACGCGGCGCGATGTTCGCGATGGAGTTCATCGACTCAGCAGACGTCGAGCCAGTCTCGAAACAAATCATCGCGCAGGCTCGCGAGCGTGGATTGCTGCTCATGTCGGCCGGCACGAGGGCGTCCGTGATCCGCGTGCTCGTGCCGCTTATCGTCAGCGACGACGATCTCGACGAAGGACTCAAGCGTCTAGCGTCGGCCTGCGAGACGGTGCTCGCATGAACCAGAACGCCGCGCAAGCGAACGCCTACGCGAAAAAAGTCCTCGCGCTGATCGAGAAAGCGGAGATCACGCCGGAGGACGCCGCGTGGATCACCCGCGAGACCGTGGAGAACTTCCGCGAACATGTCAACCCTGGCTTCCTCGAGTATCGTAAGGCGACGTCCGTCGAGCACGCGGCCGCCGCCGTGGAGTGGTCGGATGCGGGGTTGAACGCATATCGCGACGTCAACGGGCGCGAGTTCATCGACTGTCTCGGCGGATTCGGCATCTTCAACGTCGGCCACCGCAACCCGCGCGTCGTAAAGGCGGTCGCCGCACAGCTGCGCCGCCAACCGCTGCACAGTCAGGATCTACTCGACCCATTGCGCGCGATGCTCGCGAAGACGCTCGCGCTGCTTACGCCAGGCGACCTTGAATACGTGTTCTTCTGTAACAGCGGTACGGAAGCGATCGAAGCGGCGCTCAAGCTCGCACGCGCATATGACTCCGGCAAGCAGACGATCATTGGCGCGACGCGCGGCTTTCATGGCAAGAGTTACGGCGCGCTGTCGGCGAGCGCGAAGGGCGAGTTCCGGCGGCCCTTTGGCGCGATGCTGCCCAATATCGAGCACGTGCCGTTCAACGACCTGATCGAACTGCGCCGGCGCTTGCATACGCTCAAGATGGTGGGCGAAGAGGTCGGCGCCGTGATTCTCGAGCCGATCCAGGGCGAAGGCGGCGTCAACATCCCCGAAGACGACTATCTACCCGGCGTACGAGCGTTGTGCGATGAGTACGGCGCGCTGCTGATCCTCGACGAAGTCCAGACCGGCATGGGCCGCACGGGCACGATGTTCTGCTGCGAACAGTACGGCATCGCACCCGACATCATGTGCCTGGCCAAGGCGTTCGGCGGCGGCGTCATCCCGGCAGGTGCGGTCATCGGCACGAAGGCCGTTTTTTCGCGGTTGTTCAACAACCCGTTCCTCCACACGACCACGTTCGGCGGCAACCCGTTGGCGTGCGCGGCTGCGCTGGCGACCATCAACGTGCTGATCGACGAGAACTTGCCCGAACGCGCGGCTCGCATGGGTGCGCGCATGGTGGCCGGCATGAAGCACGGCGCGGAGGGGCACGAAGATATCGTGCTCGACGTGCGCGGTCGCGGTCTGATGATGGCGATCGAATTCGCGAGCAACGAACTGGGCTTCGCGTTCGGCAAGGAGATGCTCTCACGGGGCATTCTCGTCGCGGGCACGCTTGTCAATGCGCTGGTCGTGCGCGTCGAGCCACCCTTGACGATCAGCGAAAAAGAAGCGGATCTTGTGTGCAGCGCGATGGCTGAATCGCTCGATGCCTTGGAGCGCTCGCTGCCGAAGAAGAGACATGCGGAGTTAGAGCGCCGGGCACTGTAAACCCGGCGACGATGGAGGTCCCGAATCAAAATGCTGGCGGTGTCTGAAAATCTGCTCAAGAATCTCAAGACGAAAAACGGCGTCTGTTTGATGTACATCGACGGCGCGTGGGTGCCCGCGTCGGACGGAGGCGTGCGCGAGCTGATCAATCCGAGCAACGGCGAGGTCGTCGCGCGCGTCGCCGAAGGCACGAAACAGGACGCGCAGAGTGCGATCGCGGCTGCGCGGCGCGCCTTTGATGACGGTCCGTGGCGCGACACGCCCGCGCAAGACCGTGCAAAGCTGCTTTTCAAGCTGGCCGATAAGATTGAAGAGAACGCGGCTGAACTCGCGCGCCTCGAGACGCTCAACAACGGGAAGCCCGTACGCGAAACCGAGTACGACGTCGCCGATGCCGCGAATTGCTTCCGTTACTACGCGGGCTTGGCGACCAAGCCGCACGGGGAGACGTTCGAAGTGCCGGCGCCGTCAGCGACGATGGTCGTGCGCGAGCCGATCGGCGTTTGCGGCCAGATCATCCCGTGGAATTACCCGTTGCTCATGGCCGCGTGGAAGCTCGCGCCCGCACTGGCGGCCGGCAATACGTGCGTGTTAAAACCGTCCGAGCTGACACCGCTCACTGTCTTGCGTTTGGCGGACTTTGTCGACGGACTCGAATTCCCGAAGGGCGTCGTCAACATCGTCGTGGGCGCAGGACCGATCGTCGGCGCAGCCATAGCGGAAAGTTCCGACGTCGACAAAGTCGCGTTCACGGGCGGCACGAAGACCGGCCGCTCAATCATGCAAGCAGCGACCGGCAACCTCAAAAAGATCTCGCTCGAATTAGGCGGCAAGTCGCCCAACATCGTGTTTGCCGACGCTGATTTTGATACAGCGGTCGACTACGCGCTCTTCGGGATCTTCGCCAACGCCGGCCAAGTGTGCTCGGCGGGCTCGCGGCTGCTGCTTGAAGATTCTATTCACGACAAGTTCGTCAAGAGGCTGGTGGAGCGCGCGCGCCAGATCACGGTCGGTGATGGGTTCGACGAGACAACCGAAATGGGTCCACTTATCAGCAAGGCCCATTCGCAAAAGGTCGAGGACTATATCAAGACAGGTATCGCTGAGGGAGCGAAGCTCGAGACGGGAGGCGGCAGGCCTACCGGCGAGCTCGGTGCGCGCGGCAACTTCATCGAGCCCACGATCTTCAGCAACACAAAGCCCGACATGCGCATCGTACAAGAAGAGATCTTCGGCCCGGTTCTCGTCGTCCAGCGTTTCAAGGATGAAGCCGAAGCGGTGAAGCTCGCCAACGACACCGTGTACGGTTTAGCCGGCGCTGTCTTCACGAACGACATCGCCAAGGCGCATCGCGTGATCAAGAAGCTGCGCGCGGGCATCACCTGGATCAACACCTATCATCCGACGTATAACGAAGCGCCTTGGGGCGGCTACAAGCAGTCCGGCATCGGTCGAGAGCTCGGCACGCATGGGTACGATCAGTACACGGAGGTCAAGCAGATCAACGTGAACCTCGCGGTCGAACCCAGCGGCTGGTTCAAGGATCAAACATCCGGCCCAAGCTCCGATAAATGAACTCGCAGTCTGGCGTCGCTGCCGCGCCGGGCATCAAGCATTGGCCGCTGCCGATCGCCGGCGAGCGGCGCGCGACGGCCACAGCCGAGCCCGTGACAAACCCGTACGATGGTGCGATCGTCGCGACGATCGGCGTTGCTAGCGACAAGGATCTCGACGACGCGATCACAGCGGCACAGCGCGCGTATGTGGGTTTTCGTGCGTGGCCGCGCTACAAGCGCAAAGAGCTGCTGCTCGGCATCGCCACCCGCTTGCGCGAGCGGCGCGATGCGTTCATCGAGCTCATGATCGCCGAGAGCGGGAAACCGCGGACGTACAGCGGCATCGAAGTCGATCGCGCCGTCACAACCTTTACGCTGGCGGCCGAAGAATCGACGCGCACGGGCGGCGAAGTTCTCCCGCTGGACCTGTCGGCCGCAACTGTCGGATACACCTCGATCGTCCAACGATTTCCGATCGGCGTCATCGGCGCGATCTCGCCGTTCAATTTCCCGCTCAACTTGGTTGCGCACAAACTGGCGCCGGCCTTCGCCGTCGGCAACACGGTAGTGCTCAAACCGCCGCCGCAAGCGCCGTTGTCCGCGTTGATGCTGGCGGACGTCTGTTACGACGCAGGTCTGCCACCGGACGCGCTCTCCGTCGTCCACGCACCCATTCCGGTCGCCGAGCGGCTGGCGACTGACGAGCGCATCGCGATGCTGTCGTTCACCGGCTCGGCGAAGGTCGGATGGCATCTGAAAAGCATCGCGGGCAAGAAACGCGTCGTCCTCGAGTTGGGCGGCAACGCCGCGGCGGTCGTCGCGGCCGATGCCGATCTGCCGTGGGCAGCCAAGCGCTGCGCGATCGGCTCGTTCGCGCAATCGGGCCAGGTCTGCATCAAGGTGCAGCGCATCTTCGTGGAGCGTCCGGTTTACGAGCGCTTCGCGCAGCTGTATCGCGACGAGACCAAGGCGCTGGGCATCGGCGATCCAGCCCAAGCCTCGACGATCGTCGGTCCACTCATCGACACCGCAAGCGCGGATCGCGTCGAGTCGTGGATCGGAGAAGCGGTTGGCGCCGGCGCCAAAGTGGTCAGCGGCGGGACGCGCCTCGGCAACGTCATCGAGCCGACGATTCTCACAGGCACGACACCGGCGATGAAGGTCGAGAGCGAAGAGGTGTTCGGACCGGTCGCGACCCTTACCGCCGTTGACTCGATCGACGAAGCATTCGCGCACGTCAATGCGACGAGGTACGGCCTTCAGGCCGGCGTCTTCACGTTTGATGTGCGCACGATCGCCAAAGCTTTCGAGGACCTCCAAGTCGGCGGTGTCATCGCGAACGACTACCCGACGTTGCGCGTGGATAACTTCGCCTATGGCGGCGTCAAGGATAGCGGCTTCGGCCGCGAGGGCGTTCGTTACGCGATGGATGAGATGACCGAGTTGAAAACGCTGGTGGTCAAATACCGCTAACTGGTCCCTTCGCGATCGATTGCGGCTCGAGTAAAAGGACCGCGCAAGACAACGTCGCAACCCGACATCTATGAGTGTCCGCGAGCGCGTTTTTAAAACGCTCTCCAATCTCATGGCGGTGCAGCCGCTTGCTCGCGTCCGGCCCGAAGAGGAAGGCCGTCCGACGTTGCGTCGCGTGCTCGGCGTGCCGGCACTCATCGGCATCGGCCTAGGCACGATGCTCGGCGGCATCTTCACGACAATGGGTCCTGGCGCGCAAGCAGCAGGACCAGGAGTGATCCTCGCGTTTGTGCTGTCAGGGGCGGCGTGCGTCTTCGTCGCGCTGTGCTACGCTGAATTCGCATCGATGGTGCCGGTCGCGGGCAGTGCCTATACCTACGCCTATGCGACGCTCGGCGAGTTCGTCGCCTGGATCATCGGCTGGGATCTGATCCTCGAGTATGGCATCTCGGCAGCGCCCGTCGCTTCGTCGTTCTCCGGCTACGTGCAAGAGGGCTTGCAAAGCATCAACATCACGCTGCCGGAGTGGCTGCAAAGCGCCCAGCTCGCGACCTCGTGGTCACCTGCGTCGCTTGGATCGTGGCATTTCAACACGCTCCATATAGATTTAGCTGCGTCGCATTACGACCTGATCGCCGCAGTGGTGGTCTTGTTCATCAGCGCGCTGCTTGCGATCGGCATCCAAGAATCGGCCACTACCAATGCGGTCTTCGTGTGGATCCAAGTCGCCGCGTTCGTGATTTTCTTTATCGCCTGTTTTGGCGCGCTGCATCCCGCCAATTTCTCGCCCTTCGTGCCCAACGGCTTTCACGCGGTGGTGCGCAGCGCCGCACTCGTCTTCTTTGCGTACATCGGCTTCGACACGGTGACAGTCGCCGCTGAGGAATCGCGTAATCCGCAGCGCGACGTTCCGATCGGCGTCATCGGCTCGCTCATCATCGGTGGCATCCTTTACATCCTAATCTCGGTGTTTACCGTCGGCGTGGTCCCCTGGCAGCACGTCGACGTCAACTCCGCTATGGGCCAAGCGGTGCGCCTCGCCGGAAATAATCATTTCTTCGTCGCTGCGATCACCGCCGGCGCAATCGCCGGCACGACCAGCGTGATGGTCACCTCGCTGCTCGGCCAGACGCGCATCTTCTATGTGATGGCGCGGGACCGCATGCTGCCGCCGGTGTTCGCCGCCGTGCACCCGCGCTTTCGGACGCCGGCGCGCATGACGATGATCACCGGCGTCATCGTGGCGTTCCTCGCGCTCATCGTGCCGCTCGAGAAGCTGTTGGAATTGGTGAACATCGGCACGTTGTCTGCGTTCGTGATCGTGAGCATCGGTGTGTTCGTGCTGCGATTCGTCGCGCCGCACGCGCATCGTCCGTTCAAGGCGCCGTTCGGCTTGGCGATGTCCGTGCTGGGTTGCCTCTCATGTCTGTGGATGATGATCGCCTTGCCGGCAGCGACCTGGATCCGTTTCGTGGTTTGGTTCGTCGTAGGAGTGATCGTGTACGCCGTGTATGGCTATCGCAACAGCTTCCTACGCGGTCAGGTCGATTCTGGCGCGACCGCCCGCGATCCCGACTCTGCCGGCTGATCAACTAGCCAGGGAGCAACACGCTTCAGTTGCACGAACGTCGTAAATGCGCAGACGTTGGCGACCGCGTGGGCGATGATCGGGAGCGCGACGCCGTCGCCGTTGATGCGCAAGAGCGCAAACGCAACACCTGCGATTGCGAACAGGGCGGCGCCGGCACGGTCGCGATGAGATATCACGAAGAGCAATGACGTTGCGACAACTGCGCTGATTATCCCCCAGCGCGCGAACACGTCGAACAAGAAGCCGCGAAAGACATATTCCTCAAGTACGGGCGCGACAACGGTCATCACGACAAACGTGCGCAGCGGTGCCGTCGTCGCGTGCCGTGCGAGTATAATGAATGTCGAAGAGCGGCGGCTAAAACGGGGGAAACCAAGCGTGAGCGCCAGCGTCAACGCGTAAAGTGCGATTCCGACCAGCGCCGCCCGCAGAGCCGACATCGCGGTAAGTGCCGGCAAGCCGAGCGCGCTGGGCACGAGAAACGGAAGCGCAAATGACCACGCGGTCAGCGCCGTGTGCGTTATGGGCCCCCACGTAGGTTTGCCGCGGTATGGCCTGGCCACGGCCACCAGCGCAACCGTGACGGCGCTCGTGATCGCGAGCGCTGCGAGTTGCGTCGTCAAAGTCCTACTTGATCTTCGACTCTCCGCCGGTGGACTGTGCGATTCGTCCGAGGGCGTTGAGGACGATGATCGCGAGAATCGTCACGATGATCGCGTAGATGAACTCGCTCGCGATGCCTTTGCCTGCCGGCAGATACAATTTGATGAGATCGCTGATCGCGGAATTCCATGCGAGCGCGGCGATCACGCCGAATGCAGCGCTCGCCAATGCGATCATCGTCACGATGTACGAGCTACGAACGCCAACCATGGGTGTCACTTGCGAACCTCCTTCGACTTACGGCGCGGTGAGGGCCGGCGGCGCGCCACGGCGAGCAGTGCGTTTGCCGTGGTACCGTCATGAGGGCAGATCGCGATGCCGATCGCCGGCTCGCTTGCCGCAGCGTGAACCGCGTCGACCTTGCGCCGGCTTTCTTTGCGCATACCCATCGACAAGCGCGCTACCACACGTTGCGCTCGGACTGCGTCCGCACCCGGGAGAATCGCGACGCAGCCGCGTTCAGTCGCAATGACTCGATCCTCTGAGCGAAGCAGCTCGGCGAGCGTTGCGGTTGTGACAGCCGCAGTCTCGCCCGGAATCGTCAGCGATAGCACCGCGAACCCGATGCCGCTTGCTCGATACCATGCCAGCTCGTCGTCGAGCAATGCCGCGACATCTGCTGCAGGAGCGCGCGTAGGTATGGCGACCGCGCGTAGCCGTCTGGTCGCGTCGAACTTCATTGCTTTACCCGGAATCTGCGATGAAGCTGCGAACCCGAGAGGATCGGCAGAGGGCCAAGATTTCGGCAACGCTCCTGCGATGAAGTCACGCCGCGGGAAGACGATGACGTTCGGCGGCAATGACGGCGGCAGCAACGATGTGTCGTCGGTCGCAATCGCAACACGCGTGTCGTCGAACAGTGCGAGAACCGCGTCCGCCACGCTGCGTTCGCCTGATTGCAGCGGGATCACGCACGCCGGAAACCCATAACTACCGTCGGCGGCAGCACGCAGCGTCGCATACCGCGACGAGTAGATGACGCGGTGCCCGGCCGCGGCAAGCGTCCGCCCCGCAGCACTGCATTGTGCGCAGGGCCGGCTTCCGTCGCAGGCCAAGCACGTCACGTTGACATTGAACACTGGTGAGGGTGGCGCACTCATCATGTCGCGGGGGCCCTCACTTCACCGAGCGGCAGCGGCCTGCCTCGCCGCACTCTCCCTCATGTCGACCTTGCCGCCAGGTGCTGCGCGCGCCGCGGGCGACGAACCCCAAGATCAAACGCAGCGCTTCGCCGACGCCCTCGTCAGCTACGATTTTGGGTGGGGCAACGGGCAGGCGTGGCAGCTCGCGGCGTTCGACCCACGTTGGCACGCAAACGCGTACTCCCAATATGGCCTCATCGCCGAGCGCTACGTCCTGCACGATTCCACCGGCTTCGCGATCGATCAGCGCATCGGTGTGAGCGCGGTCTTCGGCGACGTCGACACCGTCCAACTGCGCGTGCGCGCGCTGGACTCGCAATACCAAGGATATCCGGCGCGTTTTAATGGCGCGCTCGACGTCATCGGATCGGTTCGTCATTTCCGATACGAAGCGGGCTTTTCGCAGACGGGCATCGAGGCTGCGCCGTCTGCGCAGGTCGACCTCATCACAACGAGGGCGATCGGCGAGCTACTGGACAATCTGACCGGCCAACTGGGTTGGGCGTCGAAATCGACCTCGGCGTACGTACGCGGCAGGTACACTACTTTTTCAGACGGCAACCGCTATTCGCTGGTCGGCTTCGGCGCGATGCAAGACCTTGGGATCACCGGCGTCGATGTTCAAGTCGGAGGATTCGTCAACCAGTCAGGTTACGAGTTCACGTACCCGCTGGCGCTTGTGGGCTACTATTCCTATCCGCATGAAACTGAGCTTGCGATTCAAGGGCTTGTGCGTTTTCCGCTCGGCAGGCATTTCGAGGCCGCTGCGACCGGTAACGCCGGAACCGCGCAAACTGTGTACTTCTCGAGTCACCAGATCCAAAGCAGGCAACAGTTCGTGCCCGAGCTACGGTACACGAACCGCAGTTTCTCGGTCGCGGCTTCCGGGAGCTTTGCTCAATACCTCGGAGCCACGCGACTGCCGAGCTTCCAGGGCAACCGCGTCAGCCTGGCCCTCGAGGCGAGGCTCTGAAACAACGGCGGCGGCAGCCGGCTATAATAAAAGGAAGAAAGAAGAAAGGATTCCGCTATGACCGTTGCCCCTGAAGCCACTACCCTGATCAATGACTACGTCGACCGTGTCCGCGCCGCGCTTCCGCTCGCGCCGAGCACACGCTTAGCGGTCGCCGACCGCCTCTATCACGACATACTCGATGCCGTCTACGCCAAAGCGCACACCGCCGGCGCTAGCGTCGTCGACGCCGACACGGTGCGTGCGCACCTCGCGACGCTGGGCACGCCCGAGGCGTGCGCGAATTCGCTTGCGACTGCGTATCGCGGCGGCAACTGGCAATGGCCTGGCGACTACTTCGCCGAGCAATGGCGTAACGGCGGCTTCGGTGAGCGCGCCGAAGAGTTTGCGCGCGTCGCCGCTGAGAAAGGCGAGCGGGTTGCAAGCGTCACGATGGATTCGGTAGCGAGCGCGCTCGATATTGCCGCGCGAAAACTGCGAGAGGCCGCGGAGCGTCTCAAAACCAGGCAATAGCCGAGCCGAACACAAACCCCAGGAGCCATGCGCATGAGCGCCATGCGGCGCGTGGCTCTTTTTGTTGTCTTGGTCGGCGCGCTGGCGTCGCTCGTCGCCGCGGCGGTTCGTTTCCATTACGAGCGCGCCAGCTATCGCGTCGAGCTGTCGATGGATCAGCAGGATCTCGCTGACTTCACAAGCGCCTACGGCTACGACATGGATGGACTCCTGCGGCTGATGAAAGCGGCGGGTCTCACGTCGCTTGCCGTCTACGAGGAGTTGGGCAACCGTATCAACCTCGGCAATGACGCGTTCGAGGAAACCGGCCAGCAGATCATCGATGCGGCACGCACGTCGCCCCTGATCGACCCGCTCCTCGCCAAACTTGTGCAGTCTAACGCGATCGAATCAGGCGCCGTCTATATCCTCGTATTCGACCGCTCGACCCTCGAGCGCTACTTGCTCATCTTGCGCAACCAGCTCGAACCGCGCAACGTCGTGCTGTTGCGAGATTTACCCCGCGGCAAGACACGCGATTACACGTCGCCCGCGGTGCTCGAGGTGCGCACGCAGATCGATTACTTCAATAATCTTGGTCTTGGCATACCGCAGGAGAGCATCGATCAGGCGCACCGGCTCGGTCTGCTCGTTGATCCACGCGTGCAGAACAACGAACGCCTCGACGAGGATCACATCGACGTCGTATTCCGTCAGATGCTCGCCGGCGACTCGATCGGAACGGTGATCTTCTTCGGACTGCGCAATGAGGTGCTCGGCTACCCGTTCAATCTCGACGGCACTGCGGACGCGTTCCGGCGCTACCAAGACCAATACCAACCGGTCTTTGGCAACGTCGAAGCGTACGATCCGACCCAGTTCCAAAAAGGCGGCGATACGCTCGGGCGCAAGATCCCGGGTCTCACGGCTCGCGTCCTCGCGATCTCGCGGCTCGAGCTCGACAAGCTCGACCTTGACACCGTCGTCGCACGTTACATCCTCGGCGTGCGCGAGCGCAACATCCGCGTCGTCTACTTGCGACCGTTTCCCCATCTCGCACAAGTGCGACAGGCAGACGGCTCGTACAAGACGATGACAGCGCAAGAGACGAACCTCGAGATGCTGCATCGCTTGCGCAATGCACTCGTCAATAACGGCTTCGAGCTCGGACGCCCAACCACGTTTCCCGACTTTGGCGGACTCTGGCTCGACCTGCTGTATAGTCTTGCCGCGCTCGGCGTGACAGCCGCCTTCTTGATCCTGCTCGATATCTATGGCTGGTCGGGGCCGTGGTTCGACTGGGCCGCGTACATCGTCACCCTGATCGCGTTTTGGGGTTTGCACTTCATCGGCCACGACGATATCACGCGGCGCGTGTGGGCGCTCGGCGGAGCGCTCACGTTTTCGGTGCTTGCTGGCACCACGACGGCGCGCTATTTCAACGATAAGGTGGAGTCGTGGTTCGGCGTTCCACTGGCGCGAGAGTCAACGGGGACGGCAGGCTCCGATGCGCTTGCCGGACTACGCTGCCTGCTCGTCGCCGTTGGCGTTGCGCTGATCGGGGCGCTCTTCGTCGTCGGATTGCTCGCGCAGGCAAGCTTCATGCTCGAAGTGCAGCAATTCTTCGGCGTCAAAGCGCTACTAGTGGTGCCTCCGATCTTGTTACTGCTGCTGTACGCCTTCAGTCCGCTCTTCGGCAACCCGGCGAGCGTGCGTGACGCCGGCGCAGCCCCCGTGCGCGTGTGGCAGTTGCTCGCGGTTTTCGTACTCGCGGCCGCGGCGGTGCTGTTGCTCATGCGCTCGGGCAATCTTCCCGATGTCGGCGTGTCAGAGTCGGAGCTACATCTACGCACGTTCCTCACATGGCTGCTCGGCGCGCGTCCGCGCTTCAAAGAATTCCTCATCGGCTTCCCGGCGCTCATACTGCTTCCAGCGCTTACGCCGGCGCACAGGCGCGCCGTCGGCTGGATCATCGTGATCGCCGCCGGGCTGGGCGTGTCCGACGTGCTCGACACGTTCTCGCACATCCACACCCCGCTGCTCATCAGCGTGTTGCGGTTGTTCAACGGAATCGTGGCGGGCGCGATCGTCGGATTTATCGCACAGTGGATCTACCGGCGTCTACGTCCCATGCTTGCCGCCTCTGGTCGCTGACCGGTCCGCTTGATGAGCGAACGGTCTGCGCGGCTGCTGCTTTCCGGTTATTACGGCTTCGGCAACTTCGGTGACGAAGCGATACTGGATGTCTTTGTCGCGAATTGGCGCAGGCTCAGGCCGGCCGACACGATCTGCGTGTTGTCGCAGTCGCCTGAGGCGACGCGAAAAACGTACGGCGTCGAAGCCGTCGAACGCATGTCGTGGCGCGTCGTCTCAGAGGCTGTCCGCAGCGCCGACGTCGTCGTCAGCGGCGGCGGCGGTTTGCTGCAGAGCGCGACCAGCCTGCGCAGTTTGCTTTATTACACCAGCATCATCCGCGAGGCAAAGCGCGCAGGGCGACGCGCCGCGATCTGGGCGCAGGGTGTCGGCCCGCTCAACTATTTCGGCCGCGAAGTCGTCAAGCGGGCATGCGCCACGGTCGATCTTGCATGCGTGCGCGATGAGACGAGCCAAGGCACTTTGCAAGCGCTCCTGCCGGCAGTCGAAGTTCGTCTGACAGCAGATCCCGTGTTCTTAGCGGACCCCAATCCTCCCGACGTCCGACGCCTGGACGACTTCTTCGTGCGCGAGGGAGTGCGCGACGACGTGCGTGACCTGGTCGCGGTCGTCGTCCGCAGGGGGGCGGCGCTTGACCAAATCAGCGACCGTCTCGCATCGCTCGTCGACCGGCTCTCCACGAAATATGGCGCGCACGTGATCTTCGTGCCGTTGCAGCCGCCGCACGACGCCGAAGCAGCCGCAAGCGTGATCCGCCGCTGCAAATCGGCCCCGGTCTTGCTCGGTGGAGGCTATGATCTCCCGATGATGACCGCGTTGGTTTCGCGTTGCAGCGCCGTCATCGGCATGCGCTTGCACGCGCTAATTCTCGCGGCGCGCCTGGGAGTGCCGTTTCTGGCCGTGCCATACGATCCGAAGATCGGTGCGCTCACGTCCAGCCTCTCATACCCGTTGCCGCCGTTGGCGCGCGACAGCTTGACGGACGACATGGCCGAGATGCTGTGGTCGCAGCGTGCGATGTTGCGCGACCACCTGCGCGCGCGGGTGCCGGCGCTACAAGCGCGAGCCACGGCGGCGTTCGATTGGCTGGTCGAGCTCGTAGCGCGCGAAGGCGCGCCGCCTCTCAAAAGATAAACGCATAGCATGGTCGTCCGTTCAAGCTGGCGCATCGGCAAGATCGCCGGCGTTGACATCGCAGTGCATCCGAGCTGGCTGATCATCTTTGCTCTGTTCGCCTATGCCGCGACGGTGTCGGTCAAAGCCATCGCCGCCGACTCCGATTTCAAGCTCTCGACGAGCAACGACATCGTGCTTGGCGTGATCGGCGCCCTCGTGCTGTTCGCGTGCGTGGTCATTCACGAGCTCTCGCACGCGGTGGTCGCGCGCCGGCTCGGCATCCCGATCGGCAACATCACGCTCTTCTTGTTCGGTGGTGTAGCCAGTATTTTGCGCGAGCCCGGCACGCCGGCTGACGAGATCAAAATGGCGGGAGCGGGTCCGCTGGCGAGCATCGCATTGGCTGTGCTGTTCGGCGGGATCGCCTGGCTGACCGCGGACGTCAGGGTCCAGTGGATCCCAACCCTGTGCCTATTTCTCGGTGTCGCGAACGCGGTGCTCGCCGTCTTCAACCTGCTGCCCGCGTTCCCGAGCGACGGCGGCCGGATTCTGCGCGCGATCATATGGTCGTTCGTCAAGAGCCAAGCGCGCGCGACGGGCATCGCGAGCGCAGTGAGTGCGGTTGTCGCCGCGCTGCTTGTCGTCGCCGGTGCGACCATGGCGTTCCACAGGATGTGGAATGGCATTTGGCTCGTATTCATCGCGCTGTTCCTGTTGCAGGCGGCGATCGCGAGCGGACGCCAGGCTCGCATTGGACTCGCGCTCGAGCGCATGCGTACGGGTGATTGCATGGCGCGCACGCTCATCCCGATTGCGGCCGATGCACCGCTCACCGCGTTCGTCGCTGCGATCAGCGACGACCGTCGGGCGGGGTATCCCGTCGTCGCCGACGGTGCGTTCGTCGGTTTGGTGAACCCACGCGACACTGGCGCGGTGCCGCCGATGCTCTGGCCGCAGACACCGGTAAGCGCCATCATGACGCAGGCGTCCCGACTGCCCGCGTTGCGCGCCGACCAGCCTGCAGCCGACGCGCTCGCAGCGCTCATCAAGAGCGGCGCGCGCAGCTTACCGGTGTTCGATGACGGCGAGCTCGCGGGCGTCGTATCCGAAGAGAGCATCTTCGCGGCGCTACGCGAGCGTTCGGCGACACCCGACCGCGCCGCCTCGGCAGCATGATCGATCCCGCTGGCGACAAGATGTTCCCGACGCCCGGGATGTTGCCCGATGCGCCGGCGCGCGAACGCGCCGTGCTTGAGTTCTGGCGCGAAGCGGATATTTTCAAGCGCTCGGTCGAGCAAACCAAGAGCGGCCAGCCTTACGTTGTCTTCGAAGGTCCGCCGACGGCTAATGGCCAGCCAGGCGTTCACCACGTGCTCGCACGCGCGTTCAAGGATCTGTATCCGCGCTTTTGGACGATGCGCGGCCGTTTTGTCGATCGCAAAGCGGGTTGGGATACGCACGGACTTCCGGTCGAGCATCAGGTCGAGCGCGAGATCGGCATCCTGGACAAGAGCAAATTGGAAGCCGAGATCGGCATCGCCGAATTCAATCGCCGCTGCCGCGAGAGCGTCCATCGTTACGTCGCCGATTGGAATCGGATGACCGAGCGCATGGCATACTGGACCGATCTCGAACATCCGTACTTCACGTTGCACACCACGTACATCGAAAGCGTGTGGTGGCTGCTCAAGTTCTTGTGGGATGCCGGCCTGATCTATCAAGATTACAAGTCGGTCCCATACGATCCGCGCATCGGTGCGACGCTTTCCGACGGCGAAGTCGCTCTCGGGTATCGCGAAACCGATGACCCATCGATCTTCGTGCGGTTCCGGCTCAAAGACGATCCGACGACGTCATTCTTGGCGTGGACGACGACGCCATGGACCCTGCCGGCGAACATGGCGCTCGCCGTGCACCCAGACGTTACCTATGCGTTCGTCGAGCGCGAGGGAGAGACTCTGATCGCCGCAGAGCCGCTCGTCGCGAAAGTGTTCGGCGACGAGCAGGTGACCGTAAAGCGGCGCATCACCGGCGCCGAGCTAGCGGGCACCCGGTATCAGCCGCTCTACGACTATTGCCAAAGCGAGAAAGACCGCCACTACGTCATCGCTGCGCCGTTTGTGACGACCGAAGACGGTACGGGCGTGGTGCACGTCGCGCCCGCGTATGGTCCGGACGATCTCGCGCTCGGCAAGGCGCGCGACCTACCCATCTTTTACAGCGTCGACTACACCGGCCACGTTGTGCCGGAGGTTACCGTCGCCGCCGGCGAGTTCTTCAAAGATGCGGATCCCCCGATCATCGCAGACCTCAAAAAGCGAGGCTTGATGTTCCGCTCGGGCACCATCCGCCACACGTATCCGTTTGGTTGGCGCACGGACGACCCGCTGCTGTACATCGCGAAGACCGCGTGGTTCATCCGCACGACGAAGTTCAAGGCGAGCCTGCTCGCCAACAACGACGCGATCAATTGGGTACCGGAGAACATCAAGCAAGGGCGTTTCGGCAACTGGCTCGAGAACAACGTCGATTGGGCGCTCTCGCGCGAGCGCTTCTGGGGAACGCCGCTGCCCCTGTGGACGGACGGGAGCGACTACATCTGCATCGGGTCCGTGGCTGAGCTGTCGGAGCGCGCGGGTCGCGATCTGTCCGGCTTAGACCTTCACCGGCCGGCGATCGACGATATTACGTTCGTCCACGAGGGGCGAGAATATCGACGCGTGCCCGAGGTCATCGACGCGTGGTTCGACTCGGGATCGATGCCGTATGCCCAGTGGCATTACCCGTTCGAGAACGAAGGGATCTTCAAGCGCAGCTTTCCAGCCGACTACATTTGCGAAGCGGTAGATCAGACGCGCGGCTGGTTCTACAGCCTGCACGCGATCGGCACGATGCTCAACGCGCTCGAGCCCGCGCGCTTCCCTGCGCCGACGTATCGCAACTGCGTCTGCCTCGGGCACGTCGTCGACGAGCGCGGCGAGAAGATGAGCAAGAGCAAAGGCAACGTGCTCGATCCGTGGGAGGTGTTCGACTCGCTCGGCGCAGACGCGCTGCGCTGGTATTTCTTCGTCGCAAGCCCGCCTGGCGTAGTCAAGCGCGCATCTGTCGATTTGGTCCGCGAGGGCACCGGCAAATTCTTGAACACGGTGTGGAGCACGGTGAACTTTTTCACCCTCTACGCAAACGACGATCGCATCGGCATTCCACCAGATGTTCCGCTGACTCAACGCGCGGATATGGACCGCTGGGCGGCGGCGCGGCTTGAGGATCTCACGCTTGACGTGACGCGTCGCCTCGAGTTGTACGACGCGCAAGGAGCGGCACGCGCGATCGAGACCTTCGTCGATGAATTGTCGAACTGGTACGTGCGGCTGTCGCGCGATCGCTTCTGGGCGTCCGGAGACACGCCCGACAAGCGCGCGGCATACCGAACGCTGTACGAGTGTCTGTGCAGTGTTGCCGTGCTGCTCGCGCCCTTCACGCCGATGCTGTCTGAATCGCTCTATCAGATGCTCGTGCGCGCGCTCGATCCGAAAGCCGCTGAAAGCGTGCACTTGACAGGGTGGCCTGCCGCCCGACAGGAGCGAAGCGACCGTGCGCTGGTCGAAGCGATGAGCGCGGCGCAAGAAGCGGTAGACTTGGGTCGCCAAGTGCGTGCTGCTACAAAGATGAAGAATCGCCAGCCGCTCGCGTTGGCGCTCGTGCGACCGCGCACGAGTGGAGACGCAGATGCACTCACTCGATTTCGACCGTTGATCCTCGACGAGCTCAACGTCAAAGATCTTCAGGTCGTCGGTATCGATGCCGAGTTCATCGAATACGCCTTGCGTCCGAACCTGCCGCGGTTGGGTCCGCGATTTGGCAAACGCCTCGGCGCGTTGCGCACAGCTCTCACATCCGCAGACGCGCGAGCGGTCGCTCGCGCGGTGGCGGCCGGCGAGAAGTTCAGTGTGCACGCGAACGGCGAGGTCTTCGAACTCGACCCCGACGACGTGCTAGTTGACAGCAAGTCGGCGTCGGGTTACGCGTCAGCTGAGGCAGACGGCATGCTGCTCGCGCTTGACACGCGTATCACGCCGGAGCTCGCAAAGGAAGGTCTGGCGCGCGAAATCGTGCGCGAGATACAAGACGCGCGCAAGCGCGCGGCGCTGCATATCAGCGATCGCATCAGCGCAGTTGTAGAAGCGCCGCCTGACTACTCGGCGGCGATAGCGGCGTGGTCCGATTACATCAAAGAGCAAACGCTTGCCACGAAGATTGACGTCAAGCCCGGCGACGAGCTCGCGGTGACGGTCACAAAGGTTCTCGCCTAAGTCTCCGCACCAGGGCGCGGGCCGCGCCCCATCAAGCCTTCGCTGGCCGCTTCTGCGTCGATGGGGTCGCCTTCACCGGTTGGCGCTGGCCGCGCCACATCATCACGACGCCAAGGATCACCATGGCGATCGTGAGATACTGCGCGCCGGTGAGCCCAAGGAGCACGATGCCGGGTTCGCGATAGAATTCGACGATCGTGCGCACAAAGCCGTAACCGGCGATGAACGCCCAGAAGACCGCGCCGGTACGGAAGATGTCCGGTCGCGAGCGCACAAACCAGACGAGTGGCAGCACGATGAGCACCATGCCGATGCCTTCGAAGAGCTGCGATGGATAACGGTACCCTTCGTATCCCGGGAACAGGAAGCCGATCGGCGAGTCGGTGACGCGGCCCGGAAGTTCAGGTTTGATGAAGTTCGCGATGCGTGTGAACAAGATCGCGACCGGCAGCCACAACACCGCTTCGTCGAGCACCGGCATCACGGGTACTTTCGTGTGACGCAGATACAGCCACGCACCGAGGACGCCACCGATCAGGCCGCCATGGAACGCCATGCCGCCTTGCCAGATCGCGATGATGTCGAGCGGATTGGAGATGTAGTATGTGAGCGAATGGCCGCCCTTGTCGATCGGCGTGAGCATGTCGGCGATGAGGAAGAAGAGTCGACCGCCGATGATGATTCCGAACATCGTGTACACGATGAATTCTTGCGCTTGCTCGACAGTGAGACCGGTGCGCGCGCGACTGCTCTTGCTCTGCAACTGGAGGTACACCAGCACGGCGCCCATAACGTACGTGAGCCCATACCAGTTGATGCCGAACCCTTTGTAGATGTGGATGGCGACCGGATCGACGTGCGGATAGCTGAACCAGTGGCCGGCATCGAGAATCAAGGCGAGCAATCAAGCACCTCCGGAACCGATCAGTGACAGGAACGCACCCTCGATGACCACGGCCGCCGCCCCGGCGCAGACCGTCCCCTCGCGCGCTTCAGTCCGGCGTGCGCTGCTCGCGCACTCGGCCGTCTTCGTGCTCGGGTTCACAATCGTGTTCGTGCTGGCCGGCGCCTCGGCGAGCGCACTCGGCGCGCTGTTCAAAGAGCATCAAGTGCTCATCGCGCGCGTCATCGGCGTCATCATCATCCTTCTCGGCCTTTCGATGATGGGCCTGTTCAGAGTCCCGTTCCTCGCGATGGATAAGCGCCTGCATTTCGCGCACACGGCGACATCGTATCCCGCGACGCTGCTGGCGGGCATCGGTTTTGCGGCTGGTTGGTCGCCGTGCATCGGCCCGGTCCTTGCCGCGGTGCTTGCGCTAGCAGGCAGCACGAGCAGCGTGGGAACTGGCGTCGTCTATCTCTTAATCTACTCTCTTGGGCTGGGTATTCCGTTCATCCTGACCGGCGTCGCGCTCAATTATGTGCTGCCGATCCTCAAGCGATTCAAACGCTATCTACACGCGATCGAGATCGTGGCCGGGCTGATCGTCATCGGCATGGGGTTGATCCTCGTCACAAATTCGTTCTTGCGGTTCACCGGATTCTTGTACAAAGAATTCCCAGCGCTCGCCAACGTCGGCACGGGGCCAGACATCGGCGGCGGAGCGCTTACGCTCGGCGCGGTCTTTCTCGCCGGCGTGGTGTCGTTCGTGTCGCCGTGCGTGCTGCCGCTGGTGCCCGCGTACATCTCCTTGTTGACCGGGCAGCGCCTCGAGACGCTGGTCGACGCTTACGAGCCGCAGCCCGCTGCGTCGTAGCTCATAGCAAACCCAGGAAAGGCCGCGCGCCCGCCGGAAAATTTGCGACGACGTGTCACTTCTGTTCTTTGTGGTCGCGGCGCTCATCGTCGGTCTTGACCAACTCACCAAGCACGCGATTGCGACGCACTTTTTGCCGAACGAGAGTCGCATCGTCATCCCGCACGTGCTGTGGCTCACGTACGTGCAGAACCATCGTGGTGCGTTTGGGCTCTTCGGTTCGCACCCGCTGTTGCTCGCTGCGTTCGCGCTTGCCGTGGTCTTCGTGTTCTACATGTGGTACCGCCAAGACGGCGCGACCGCGCTCACTCACGTCGCGTTCGGTTTGATCCTCGGCGGCGCGATCGGCAACATCCTCGACCGCGTGCGCCTCGGCTACGTCGTAGACTTCATCGACTTCAAGACTACGGGCTATCCTGTCTTCAACGCGGCCGACTCGGCGATCACTGTGGGCGTCGCGCTGCTCTTGTTGCGCATCCTCGTGCACGAGCGGCGTCAGTCGGGCGCCGTCGCGGCCAATCAGACCGCGGCGGATGAGCCTGCCCCACCGGCCCCGGCAGCTGCGTTGAGCGAGTCATATCCGGCCGAGCCGTGAGTGAGACCGTCGCGTTCGCGGCGACGGAAGCCGAGGCGGGGAATCGGCTGGACGCTGTCCTCGCGCGACGTACGCAGCGCTCGCGCGCTGAGATGTCAGCTCTCGTTCGTGCGGGCATGGTGCGCGTCGATGACCGCCCCGCGAAGCCCGCTCATCATTTGCGCGCAGGCGAACGTGTCCAGGCGGCGCTTCCGGCGCGGTTTCCGCGCAGCCCCGCGGCCGAGCCCATCCCGGTGCGCGTGGTCTATGACGACGCAGATGTCGCTGTCGTCGACAAACCTGCCGGAATGGCGACACACCCTGCGCCCGGCACTCAAACCGGAACGCTCGTCAACGCACTGTTGGCGGAGCTCGGTCCGTTGCCGGCGACAGCCGATGCGGCGCGCCCGGGGATCGTGCACCGGCTCGACAAGGATACATCCGGATTGCTTGTGGTCGGTAAGAGCGAGCGCGCGATGCGAGCGCTGAGCGCTGCGATCGCCGAGCACCACGTCGAGCGCGAGTACGACGCGCTCGTGTGGGGCGTTCCGCCCGCCGACAGTGGCGCGATCGATGCGCCGCTCGCGCGCGATCCATCGGTGCGCACGCGTTTCGCCGTGCGCCACGAAGGCAAGCGCGCCGTCACGCATTATCGCGTCGTCGAAAAATTCACGCTGCCGACCGCTCGGACGAGCAAGCGCGACCGCTCGCCGGCTCCGCGGCACGTCGCGCTCGTGCGCGTCACGTTGGAGACAGGCCGCACGCATCAGATCCGCGTGCACTTCGCCGCCATCGGCCATCCGTTGGTCGGCGATCCGATCTATGGCGCGGGCTTCCCTGACCTGGGCCTGCCGCGCCAAGCGTTGCACGCGACGCGTTTGCGTTTCGTCCACCCGGTAAGCGGAGCGCCGCTTGCGTTCGAATCGCCCTGGCCCGAGGATTTCGCCGATTTGGTCGATCGGCTGCGCGAACAATCGCGATGATCAAAGGGCCCGCATGAAGACGGCAACCTTTACCCTTGAGGCGACTGACGGCGACGCGCGCGCGGGAGTGTTGCGCACCGCGCATGGCGAGATACCGACGCCGATCTTCATGCCGGTCGGCACGCAAGCCAGCGTCAAAGGGCTGACTCCCGACGAGCTCGAGAGCGCCGGTGCGCGCATCATCTTGGCGAATGCGTATCATCTTTATCTACGTCCGGGCGCCGACATCATCGAAGCCGCGGGTGGGCTGCACGCGTTCATGAGCTGGCCGCAGCCGATTCTTACCGACAGCGGCGGCTTCCAGGTATTTTCGCTTGCGTCGCTCGGCACGGTCGACGACGAGGGGTATCACTTCGCGTCGCATCTCGACGGCACGCGCCACACGTTCACGCCCGAGTCCGTCGTCGCGCTGCAAGAGAAGCTTGGCAGCGACATCGCGATGGTGCTCGACGACGTCGCGCCCGCCGGCGTTGATGAACGTCGCGCGCGCGAGGCGGCGCAGCGCACGCTAGAATGGGCCCAGCGCGCGGCGGCGGCGCGGCGCCGCACCGACCAGCTCGCGTTCGCGATCGTCCAGGGGTCGACGTTCGAAGAGCTGCGACGGGAAAACGCCCGAGCGCTCGCCGAGCTGGATTTTCCCGGGTATGCGATCGGCGGTCTGTGGGTCGGCGAGGCTAAGAACCACAGTCTCGCGATGACGCGCATCGTGTGCGACGAGCTGCCTGCCGACAAACCTCGCTACGTCATGGGCGTCGGCACGCCCGAAGACATGCTCGCCTGTATCGCGCGTGGAGCGGACATGTTCGATTGCGTGTACCCCACGCGTTGCGCGCGCCACGCGCTCGCGCTCACGATGCGCGGCCGGCTGAACTTGCGCAATGCTCGTTTCGCCACCGATTTTGCACCCATCGATCCGTCCTGCCAATGCCCGACCTGCGCGCGCTTCTCGCGTGCGTATCTCTCGCATTGCTTCCGCGCGAACGAAATGCTCGCGCCGCGTGTCGTCAGTCTTCATAATATTTGGATGATGCTGCGTTTGAGCGAAGCTGCGCGTGCGGCCATTCAAGCCGGCCGGTTCGAGACGTGGTCCGAGGGCGTTTTGGCATCGCTGGGAGCCGCCGGCCGCGAAGGATAAGCGGTCCGCAGATTGGAACGAATCGAACGTGTGAGTGATGCCGAAGCCGGTGCGCCGGTTCGGGATGTTGCGCAGCGCCTTGCGGAGCTGCGCGCCAGAATCGAACGAGCGTGCGTCCAGGTCGGCAGGGACGCGAGCACGATCCGCGTCCTCGCAGTCACGAAGGGCTTCGGACCGGAGGCGATCGAGGCGGCGATTCAGGCGAACATCGCAGATATCGGCGAGAACTACCTCCAGGAAGCGCAGGCGAAATTCGCCCGCGTCATGTGGCCGTCACCCGTCAGACGTCACTTCATCGGTTCCATCCAGCGTAAAGCACGCAAGATCGCATCGTTGTTCGACGTCGTGCAAACGGTCACGAGTTCGATGACGGGCCGCGAGCTCGATAGAGTCGCCGGGGAATCGGGCAAGACGCTCGACGTTCTGATTCAAGTCAATGCCGCGCACGACGATCGCAACGGGGTTGCGCCAGAGCAGTGCATCACGCTCGGCAGTGAGTTGGCTGCGTTGGCGAACTTGCGGTTACGCGGCGTCATGTCGGTTGGTCCTGCGGATCTCGCGTTCTCGAGCGCGGCGTTCGAGCGCGCGAGGTCGGCATTCGATGCGCTCGCGCACGAGCATGAGAGCGTCGACACGCTTTCAATGGGGATGACGGGCGACCTCGAGGCCGCAGTCGCAGCCGGATCGACGATGGTACGCGTCGGCACGGCGTTGTTCGGGCAGCGCCCCGCGAAAGGTAAGGAATAGATCATGGGTGTTTGGTCGAACATCGTCAGTTCGATGGGATTCCGAGACGCCGATGAGCTCGACGAAGAGCTCTTCGACGATGAGGGCAAGCCGAAGATCGTGCCCATCAACGACGCACGCGGCGCACGCAAGATCGGGGTATCGGTGTTCCGCCCCAGGCAGTACGATGAGGTGAGCGACATCGCCGACAATCTGCGCGCCCGCTTGCTCGTGGTCGTCAATCTCGTGGGGGCGGATCGCGCGCTGTCGCAGCGCGTGATCGATTTCCTGAGCGGTGTCGTCTACACGCTCGATGGCAAGATGCAGCGCCTCTCCGAGGGAATCTTCCTGTTCGTGCCGAGCAACGTGCAGGTCAACTCCAATGAACCGGAGCTGGCCGCCGGTGGTTCGTACGATTCCTGGTAGCCGGGGGACCTTGCCGTGAAGATCACGCCCGTCGACATACAGCATAAGCAATTTCGCAAGGCGCTCCAGGGGTATGCGCGCGAGGACGTCGACACGTTTCTCGATGAGATCATCGAGACGATGGAAGCCGACATCGACGAGCGCGGAAAGCTCGAAACGCAGGTCAGCGATCTGCAGGAGAAGATGGCGCAGTTTCGGGCGATGGAAGATAGCCTGCAAAGCGCGCTGGTTCTCGCGCAGCGCACCGCCGACGAGGTGAAGGCGTCGGCGCACAAAGAGGTCGACCTGATCCGACAGCGCGCAAAACTCGAGCTCGAGCAGGAGCTTGGTGAGATCCGCGCGCGCATCAACGACGCGAAGCGCGAACTCCAGCGCCAGCACGACCAGATCAGTGCCGCCAAGCAAGACATGCGCGCGCTGCTCGCGCGCCACGCTGCGCTGCTCGACGCCGAAGCTGCGCTCGGTACAACGACTCCCCCGCCGACGCTGGCCGAAGACTCATCGTCCGGCATTTTGCTGCACGAGTCGACCTGATCGGCGGCGCGCAGTGCGCGCCGCTTAGCGATAAAGCCCGAACTCGAGCGTAATCGTGCGCGTCCCTAGCGTGATCGTTTGATACGTGTGGGTCAGGGCGTCCATTACGAACGCACGAATCGCAAGCCCTGCGCGCAAGAGCAGACGTGCCCGCGCGCTTAGCCAGATCATGTCGCGCCCGATCGCACGCGCATCGCCGCCAAGAACGCTGTCGGCCAGCGGCTCGATCGACTCTAACGCGTCGAACGCCTCGGCGCTGCCGGGAGGCTGCGCGTGCGCCGCGGCCGGCAGCATTGCCTGATCGCGCTGCCTGATCGTCATAGGTCGGCAGCGAGGGCGGCGAGCTTCATACGCAAGACGTGGATCGCGCGACCGTGCAACTGCGAGACGCGCTGCTTGCTGACCCCGAGCCGCTTTCCGATGTCGCCGAACGTCGCACCTCCGCGATAAAACGCTTCGACGATCGCGCGCTCGCGGCGGGGCAGCGCGGTAATCGCTGCGACGATCATCGCGCGAAAAGCGCGCTCGCTCGCCTCGGCGGCCGGATCGCACTGGCCGGCGACGAGTCTCTCCGAGATCGGCGCGCCGAAGTCGCCGGCCGGCGGACGGTCGATCGACAACGTGGCGAGTCTATTCGCTTGCCGGATGGCGTCGAGTTTCGAAGTGCTCAAACAGGCCGTTTGCGCGGCGTCGCGCTCGCTCGGCGAGGCGCCGGTACGCTGCGCAACGATCCAGCGTGCATGATCGAGCGCTCGCGCGTCGCGCCGGACGCGCTCGGGCACGGCGTCCATGCGCCGCAATCCATTAAGCATCGAACCGCGGACGATGCGGGCCGCCCATGATTCGAACGAGACGCCGAACGACGGGTCGAATCTGTCGACCGCGCGCAGTAAGCCGAGGCAACCGTCGCCTATCAGATCGTCATAGCTGAAGTGCTGCGGCAAGCGCCGTCGAACCATCATCGCGATCCGCCGGACCAGCGGCAGCGCGGCCTCGCACAGGCGATCGCGGTCCGCGTGCGAGCGGCTTGCGGCGAATGTCGTAGCCATTTCGTCAAGCGCGGTGCAAGGAAATGCGATCATGGCTGTTCGGCAAGGCGAGATGCAAGCAGCGTGGCGATTCCAAACCCGCCTGAACGAGCCAGCGCAAGCGCGAGCATCTCGCTGAAGTACGATTGCATGACGTTGCCCGCGCACGCCCCATCAAACGTTTCGCCCTCGTCGGGATCCATGGTCTGCGCAGGCGCAAGCCGTCCAACGCTCAGGCTATCGAAAAGCGGGCGCAGCAGAACAGCCTCGAACTGACGGCAAGCATCGAGCAGCGCCGTATCGGAGCGCATCATCGTTCGAGGTTGTTGGCGAGGCGCAGCATCTCGTCGGCCGCCTGCACGCTTTTGGCGTTCGCTTCATAGGCGCGCTGCGCTGCGAGCACCGCCATCATCGATGTCATCACGTCGATGTTCGCATGCTCGAGGCAGCGCTGACGCAAAACACCGAAGCCGCCCGACTTTGGCCGCCCGTAGATCGGCGCACCACTCGCGTTTGTTTGATAGAGCAGACCATCGTCGGCGAGGCGCAGTCCCGCCGGATTCGTGAACGCATACAACGCGAGGCGGCCGACCTCACGAGTCTCCTGCGACCCGCCAACGTGGGCTCGGACGCGGCCATCTTCGGCGAAGGTGCATCCGAGAGCGCCCGCGGGTAGGCGCAGACGTGTGAGACTGGCGCCGTTGGGCAACTGCAAACGGCCGGCGGCGTCCGGCGTGAAATTGCCGGCCCTCGTGTACGCGATGGCGCCGGTCGTCGTTCTGACTTGAAACAACCCATCGCCGCGGATCGCAAGATCGAAATCGTTGGAAGTCGTCTCGATCTTGCCTTGCGAGAACAGTCGGACCGACCGCGTCGCACTCGCGCCCATCCGCCGGCCCGCGTCATCGATCAAGGATGCGAACTCTGGTCGATCGGCCCGGAACCCAGGTGTGTCGACATTTGAAAGGTTTGTAGCGATGACGTCGAGTGCCGTCTGTTGCGCCGCCATCCCGGATGCGCCGGCCACAAGTGCGCGATTCACGAATGTACCGCCGGCAGTTCGGTGACTGCGCGTTTGAGCGCCTCATCCGCTTGTTGCGCTGCCTTTTGATTTGCTTCGAAGCACCGCTGCGCTGCAACTAGCGCGGTCATCTCGGCGATTGGATCGACGCCTGAGTCCTCAAGGTAGCCGGCGCGCACGGATGCCCCGGCCCGGCGCACCGCTGCGCCATCGAGTTCGACGATACGCAACCTGTCAACGATCGCACCGCGGCAGAAGATGCGTCCATCGGAATGGACGAGCGCGCCGCGCGGCAGACGGACGGGCCCGAGTGAGCCAAGCACCGCGCGTCCGCGGACGTCACGCAGTGTGCCGTCGCCGTCGAGCGCCATCCGTCCATCGCGTGTATACTCGACGCCATGCTCGCCCGCTACTGCGAAGAAGCCCGGTCCGACGAGCGCAAGATCTGTCGGCACGCCCGTTTGACGCAGCGGACCTTGCACCGCCGTCGAAATCGTCTCGATGCGCATCTGCGCACCAAAGTCGCGGACCGCGCATCGTTGTGCGCGGTATCCCGGCGTCTGTGCATTCGCAAGATTTTCAGCGATCGAATCTAGACGCGTGGTCTGCACACGCATGCCGGCACCGGCACTCGCAAGAGCGTCAGGGAGATCCATAGCGGAGCCTCCATCAAGATGCGGCGACCTGATGTGGGCAGGAGGCCGGGAGACCCAAACGCTACGCCGGGATTATTGACACTTCGCGGACAGGTTATTGCCGAATTATGTACAGCGCGCCAGGGGCGCTAGCGAGTCGTCGTTATCAGCGTGCTGACGAATCGTGGCTCGACCGAGCCCATGTCCAGCAGCCGCGCATTGAACGCCGCGGCGCTTCCGGTGAACGACCCCCGCGCTTGCTGGATCGCGTCAAGGCCGACGAAATAGCTCGAAAGCTGGTCGTGCGAAAGTTCGAGGCGGTGCCACTTGGTCAATGCTTCCGAACGCTCTTGAAACGCCTTCGTCAACAGCGTCATGCACTGAGCCTGCGTCAGGCCGGCTGTATGGTACTGCGCATCGATGATCGCGTTCGCGTATTCGCGCAAGCGCCACTTCAATTGGAAGAGACGCAACGCGACGTCGCCACGGCCGTATCCCGAGTCAAGCATCATGCCTTCGCCGTAGACCGCCCAACCCTCGACGAACGATCCATTTGGCCAGACCCGGCGGACGAGCGACGGGGCCAGCGCATTGTAGCGGAACTGGACGTAATGGCCGGGGACTGCCTCGTGCAGCGAAAGCATGCGCATCTCGTAATCGTTGTTCTCGCGCAGATACGACGTGACGCGTTCTTCGCTCCAAGACGCTGGGATCGTGTCGATGTAGTAGTACGATCCAGCAAGCGGCGTGAACGGTCCCGGCGGGTCGAGGCCGGCGCCGGCGACGCCGGCTTGGAATTCAGGCGTCGTGGCGACGTGCAGCGTGTTTGGCGCGGGCAAGCGCACCACGGGATTGCTCGTAAGGAACGACTCGATAGCGGCGACGTCAGCGCGCGCCGTCGCGAAAACCTGATCGCGCGCAGGATGGCGGTCGGCGAGGCGGTTGAGAACCGGCGCGACGACGGCGTCGATCAACGCGTCCTCGGACGCGGCTTGCGCCGGTGGGTTCTCGCCGACGAGCGAACGGTACAGCGGCCGCGCGAGCGCGAGCATTTCGCGACGAGCGGCATCGAACTGCGCTTGTGCGCGCGCGACGAGCTGTGCGCGTGGCGTGTCGGTGCCGTCGACGAGCCGCAGCTCTGCATCGAAGACGGCTGCGCCGACGCGGGTATTGCCATCGGCCTGCTTGAGCAACGGCCCAGAGAGAAACGCCTGAAAGTCTTTGAGGCTCGCCACCGCAGCCGGAAGATTGCGCGCGAGCAGTGCCTGGGTGGCGGACGAAGTCGATTTGGCCAGCTGTGGGAGGTCGCGCTCGTACAAGTCGATGTTGCCTTGGTTCTGCTGGACTGCTAACTCGGCAGCGACAAGAGGCGGATGCGACAACGACGCCTCGGCAGCTCGAACGATGTCCGGCACGAAACGGATGCGCGTCGCGACGGCGCGGACCCGCTGGTCGAGCGGCGCGTAGTTGCGGCTTGTCAGTTGGTAGACGGCATTGCCGATCGCGTCCGTGTACCTTGACGGATCCGTCTGATACGGCTTGATCCTGGTGGACTCAAGCAGATCGGCGTCGATCGCGTCGGTGAGCGTGCGCAGATCGGCGCGCTCATCTGATGTCAACGTGGTTGCGTCGAGCGCGGCAAACCGAGCGCGCCACGCGCGTTCCCAGGCATACGAAGCCTGCTGCGCGCCAGGCGAGAGGTCCGGCAACCTGTCATCGTATGTATGGATACCGATGCTGTCTGCAAAGAGCGGGTCGCGCGATTCCGATTCAGCCAGATACTGGCGAACGAGTTGCGCAAACGTCGATGTCTGTGGAGCCGGCGCGGCGCCAGCAAGAATGAGCGTCATTGCGATGACGACCGCAACTCGCACTATCACGCGCGTGCGGTTCGGCGTTAAGCGA
>DASRXC010000167.1:0-2300 GCA_035654355.1 Binatus sp. (SeqCode) | reverse complement strand
TGTTCTACCTTTCGTCGAAAGGGGGATACAACTCAGAACATGTTTCCAAATAACTTTCGTTTCTGGGCGCTGGCCGCGGCCGCAAGCGCCACATTGATGCTCCTGGTCGTCCCGGCGACGGTGCGCTCCGACGTCGTGAGCATCAGCGTCAACGGTCAGCCTGTGCAATTCGATCAACCACCGATCGAGCGGTCTGGACGTGTGTTCGTACCGCTGCGCGGCGTGTTCGAGCGCTTAGGCGCGACCGTCGTGTACGACAACGGCACGATCAATGCGACGGGAAACGGCCGGAACATCCAGCTCCACATCGGCTCGAGTACCGCGATGGTGAACGGCCAGCAAACCACGCTGGACGTTGCCCCGTTCCTCGTGGGAGCCCGGACGCTCGTGCCCCTGCGCTTCATCTCGGAGTCGTTGGGGGCGAACGTCAACTATGACGACAGTTCACGTTCGGTCGCGATCACCATGGGCGGGTCGAGTAACAATCCGCCGCCGGCGAGCGTCGGCTTGACGCATTTGCGACCGGCAGCGAATACGACCGTCGCGAGCACGCGTCCGGCGATCTCGGCGCTGTTCACTTCTCCAGTTGATCCGAACAGCGTGCGCATCGTGTTCGACGGCCGCGACGTCTCGAGCAACGCGTACGTCTCACGAACCGATTTCATGTTCACGCCGGCATACAACCTCGCCTCGCGTCCCCATACCGTCGAAGTGACCGGCCGAAGCGCGGACGGCGCGCAGTTCGACCGCAGCTGGTCATTTGTGTCCGGCAGCGGCGGCTCGAGCACGTCGGCGAACTTCATCAACAACTTGGCGCCCTCCAACGGCTCGACGGTCGGGTCGAACTTCACGGTCCGCGGCCAGACGCTGCCCAACGCGGCAGTCCGCATCGCGGTGACGTCGTCGACGAATATCATCGGTGGCGTGGTGCGAGCCGTCACCGGTTCGTACACGCTGAACACGCAGGCGGATAGTTACGGCAACTTCGCGCAGCCGGTCAACCTCAACGGATCCGGCGGCCAGGTGGTCGTGAACATCACCTCGATCGATCCCAACACGAACGCCGGCGCCAACGCGACCCTGAACTTAAACACGTAGCACAACCCGTTGCAGAAGATGCCCAAGCGTGTCAACGCGCTTGGGCGCTTTTGCATAGTTTTTTAGGCCCGCGAGGGCATGACCGCAGGGTGCGCGACGCGAAGGACTGACGCCCGGCAGAAATGGTTCGGTGGGGCGTCGCCAAGTTGGTAAGGCACCAGCCTTTGGAGCTGGCATTCGAAGGTTCGAGTCCTTCCGCCCCAGTTTGCCTCTTTTGTCGATGGCTGCGGTTCCTCGCTGCATCCGCCCCGCCCGCTGGCGCGTATCGGGAATGTAACGACCCCTCATGATGACAGGTGATGCCGGCGACCAGCAATTGATGGCCGCGCTTGCGCGCTCCGATTTGCGCGCGCTCGAAGCGCTCTACGATCGCTATGCCCGTCCGGCGTACGCGCTTGCCTATCGCATCGTCGGCGATCGCGGAGGCGCCGAAGACGTCGTGCAGGACGCCTTCTTGTCAGCGTGGCGCCAGGCGAAGTCATACCGCAAGGAGCGCGGCAGCCCGCGCACATGGCTGATGGCCATCGTGCATCACCGTGCGATCGATCGCATCCGCGCAAGCGCGGCAAGTGCCACCACGCTTTCGCTCGAGGAGCTGCCCGACGGACCAACTGAGGCGCCCGGCGTTTGGCAACAGGTTTGGGCTGGGCTGCGCGGCGACGCAGTACGACGCGCCCTCGAGCAATTGCCGCCCGAGCAGAAGAAGAGCCTTGAACTCGCCTATTTCTCCGGCTACACGCAGACCGAGATCGCGGAGCTCATGGGCGTGCCGCTCGGCACGGTCAAGGGCAGGATGCGCATGGGGCTGCAAAAGCTGCGTGCATGGCTAGAGTCGCCTGAATTGGGATTGTCGGGAACATGAGCAACGACGTTCACGTCTCCGACTTGACGGCCGGATATGCCCTTGGTGCGCTCTCCGATGACGATCGCTCGCAGGTCGATGCGCACATCGCGTCGTGCGCGCAATGCCGTGACGACGTGACCGCGATGCTCGGCATCGCAGGTATGCTGCCGCTCGCATGCGAGGCCGCGGAACCGTCGGGCAGCCTGAAGGACCGAGTGCTCGGCGCAGCGGCAGCGGAGGCGCGGGCGGGGGAAAGCCTCGCTCGCCGGCCTGTCGCATCGACGGCTGGCGCTCCAGAATCGATGGCGGCCGCGCGCATGGCGGCCGCACAACGTCCGCCGGCGTTCTGGCAATGGGC
>DASRXC010000166.1:0-18316 GCA_035654355.1 Binatus sp. (SeqCode) | reverse complement strand
AGCGGCGAAAGTGACAGCGACATCGCCATCTCAGACGGCGAGCGGCATCACAAACGGCGCAGGTTTCTTTTCGCTGCTCAATCTCTCGCCGGATACCTATACCGTTACCCTTGTGAAAGCAGCGTACGAGACGACGAGCGTTCCAGGCATCACGGTACAGGCCGACCAGATCAGT
Source organism: Binatus sp. (SeqCode) (assembly GCA_035654355.1). Classification (GTDB taxonomy): domain Bacteria; phylum Vulcanimicrobiota; class Vulcanimicrobiia; order Eremiobacterales; family Eremiobacteraceae; genus JAFAHD01. Next base: position 18,141 of record DASRXC010000166.1, on the reverse strand, counting down.
CACGTTGACATCGTGATGCACAGCGCGCTCCACACGATCGGTCGCGTCACGACGACGGCGCAAGCCGGACTCGTCAGCAAGAACGTCACCGGTGATCTGTACACGGTAAACGCGCAGAAGATCAACTCTTATCAGGGCAGCGTCGGCGGCGCGGAGACCTTGTACAGCCAGAACGGTGTGGTCGGCTCGCTCCCGGGCGTCACGCGTACCGTCGGTACGGGCGGCGGATATGCGGGCAACGGTTCGCTCAGCGTCCGTGGCGGATCCAACGACCAAATCGGCTTCGAGCTCGAAGGCATTCCGCTCAACCGCGCCTTCGACTCCGCAAACGGCACCGCATTCCTGACCAATGGCCTCGCAAGCCTAGAGGTCTACACGGGCGGCGAGCCCGCCGACGCCGGGCGCTCGATGTCGGGTTATATCAACGAGATCATTCGCCGCGGCTCCTATCCGGGCGGCGCAGATTTCACGTTCGTGATCGGCACGCCCGCGCTCAACAACACATACCAAGCCGACATCTACGGCGGTACTCCGAGCAAGCGCTTCACCTACTATGCGTCGCTGCTGTGGGTCAACGCCAGCTACAACTTCGGCAATAATCACAACCTCGATAACACGACGATCCCCGTCGCCGCCAACGACCCAGGTTGCCCGCTCGTGACGTTCATCGTCGGCGGCCCGCTTCCGAATCCTTGCACGTCGGCCGCATCCTACAACGCGCCCATATCACAGGGCGCATGGCAAAGCTTCCTCAACCCGAGCGCGCGCATGTCCGACGGCGTCATCAATCTTAACTGGACCATCGAGCACAACGGGTTGTCCGACGACCTTCAAGCGCTCTATAACGTCGGGTACACGTGGAACCCGTTCCTGTACTCGGGTCCCTTTGTGGATCCGGTGTCGATTGCGAACTGCGGCTTCGAAGCGGTGCTGTCCAATCCGTGTCCGACAGCTCCAGCCCCCATGACCTGGCCGTTCGGAATGCTCTACAACGGCCCAGTCGGACAACCGCTCAACACCAGTCCGAGCAGTTTCCGTACGCTCACGTGGCCGTTCTCAGGAAATAGCTTGGGCGACATGCCGCCCAACTACCTGGATAGTCAGACCACGCAATCCGCGATCGAGAAGCTCAGCTACACCCGCGCGTTGACGCCATCGTCGTTCGTCCGGCTCTACGGCTACATGGTCTATTCGCTCTGGAACTTCAATCAGGCGACGAACTCGTGGCTGGGCGACTCATTCTACGACTTGCACGATAACGCAGGCGGCTTGACGCTGAACTACCAGAATCAGCTAAGCCAACAACACTTGGTGCGTTTCGACGTCGATTATCTCCAGGAACGCAGCCTGCGCTACAACTATGCGCCGAACTTCCCGTATCCGGACGATTTCGTCAACTGTTTCCCGGATACGACGGTCGACTATTCGATCGGCGCGGCAAGCTTGGACTACGGCTGCAGCGGCGCGTTCAGCGGAACGCCGCAAGCCGTCGCGCAGATCAACGGTCCGTTCGCGTACTACAACAACATCAGTCCGACGACGTATGATGCTGCGATCGCCGATACGTGGCGGCCGAACGATCGCTGGACGATGGATCTCGGCCTACGCTGGGATGATTTCAACGTTCCGCTCATGCCGCTGCAGATCACAGGTCCCAACGGCATCGCCGAGCTTGCGCAAAACCAGTCGGGGACGTGCCTGCACGGCTATGCGTACAAGCCGGGCGAGATTTGCAATACCTTCCTCAACGCGAGCGGTCCAAGCGGCGACGGCACCTTCGGAGCGTCGGCACTCCCCGGCGCTGGGAACTGGACAAACGTCTCCGGTGCGCTTAATTACACCTACCTCAGCCCGAGGTTCGGCGTGACTTACACCGCGAGCCCGGCCGACGTCATCCGGGCGTCGGTGGGCCGTTACGTCCAGCCGCCGGCGACCGCGTACGAGGAGTACCGTGGCGCCCCCGAGTGGGGAGCGACGAATACCGTCGCAGTGCTCAATAACTTCTATGACGGCCTAGGTTTCACGGCGGTCCACAACGTTCAGCCGCAGGACAGCACCAACTATGACTTCTCGTACGAGCACGACTTCAAGAACGGGATGTCTGTGAAAGTCTCCCCGTTCTACCGCGTCACGCGCGGTCAGATACTCAACCTTCCGGTGAATCCGCTGCAGCCCACCTTCGAAACCGGCTACAACTTCGGCGCGGCGCGGATATCCGGCTCTGAATTCCTGATAGCTGACAACCACCAGGGGGATGGCTGGAGCGGCACCCTCGCGGCGACGTACACGGATTCGAAGATCCGCTTCGAAGCGCCGATCGGCGGCAACAACTTCATCGACACAGTTAACTCACAGATCACGAACTATAACAATTTCTATGGCACGCATTATACGCTCTTCGATCCGAACGGATACTATCCGCCATCGCTGTTCATGTCCCCCGGGAACACCGGCCCATCGTACGACGTCGCGTGGGTCGTCAATCTGAACGCGACGTACCAACATAAAGGTTGGGATTTCTCTCCGACGTTCAACTATCAGTCAGGAAATCCGTACGGCGATCCGTTGAACTTCCCCGATCCGGGTGGTAATGTGGCATTTGGCCCGGATCCATACACAAAAACATTCGATAACCTTGGCGCGTTCAAAGGCCCGTGGTGGCTTACCATGAACATGGCTGTTTCACACGATATCACGGCTAACATCAAAGCGAGCTTGCTCTACACGAACGTGTTCACGATCATCGGAAATCAACACTATGTGTGGGAATTCCCGGCGAGCAAGCAAGTGGTTTCCTACGGCGACAACTTCTTCTACACGAACGGTGGGTTTTTTGCGGGGCTAAACCCGGCGTACACCGGCAATACCTACTACCCGTATGCACCCGAGTCGATCAACCCGTACCACCAGCTTATCTTCAGCGTCTCGACGAAGATCTGATCCGCACCAGCCGACAAGCGAGGAGCGCGCCACACGGCGCGCTCCTTATATTTTTGCGTAGGCCGTCATCACGGTATCGAATTGCGTCTTGATCTCGCCCGCCTCTTTTGATTGAGCCGGCGTCGGCGGGCCGTTCGAAAGCGACAGGGGCACCTGCAAGTTTTGGATCCGCTCGCGCAACAGGCTCGGCCGCTGCAGCGTATCTTCAGAGTTGACCGGGCTTGAGGTGAGCTGCGCGTACACCGCGCGTCCTCGCGCGTCGAGCTTGCCTTCCTTGGCACGCGCGTCGAGCGCGTTGAGCGCGCTGTCGATCTGCGACAGCTCGACATTCAATGCGTGCAAGAATTGGTACCGAGCGATATAGTCGGCCTGGGTCCAGGGCCCACGCGGATCAGCCTTGACCTCGGCATGCTGATCCAAGGTAGCTCCAGCAACGATCAGGCGGACAGTGTAAGTGCCGGGCACGACGGCGGCGCCGTCGTCAGGCCCGCGGTTCCACTCCTTGGCCATCTGCCACTGGACCGGCGGTGCCTCGGTCAAATTCCACGATAGCCGATTGAGGCCGACGTGATTCGGCCCGATCAACGTGCGCACGACCGCGCCGTCCTCGTCGAGGACCTGAATGCGCGGAGCGACAGCCGCTTTGGCCGCGAGATAGTAGGTGAGGATCGCGCCCTCCAGGGGATTTTCGCCGACGAACATGCCCGCGGGCGCGCTTCCTTCACCGAGCTGAACGCCGTACATCGCAAACCAGCCGCGATACCACGCGTACGCCGTCCGCGGCGCGAAAAAGAACGTCTTCGCAGCTCGCGCGTCAGGAAGCTGCTCGAGCGCTGCAAGATCATCCATCACGTAAAAGCAACGGCCATGCGTCGCGACGAGCAAGTCTCCCGCGGCGGGTTGGATGCGCAGGTCGCGCACCGCGGTCACCGGCAGGTCGCCTTGCAGGCTCTGCCAACGCGCGCCGCGGTCAAACGAGATCCAAATGCCTTGCTCGAGCCCGGCGTACAGCACCGATTGGTTGCGCGGATCTTGACGGACCACATGCGCATATTGATCGGGAGGCAATCCCGTCGTGATGCTGCGCCATGAGGCGCCAAAATCGTCTGTGACGAAGACATGCGGCGCGCGATCGCCCATGAGATGACGATCCACCGTGAGAAATGCGGTGCCCGCGGCGAACGGCGACGCGTCGATGTTCTCGACGCGGCCATAGGGTGCAAGCGGCGGTGACACCGGGGACCAGTGCGCGCCACCATCGCGCGTGAGCTGCACGTTTCCGTCGTCGGCGCCGACCCAAATGACGCCGGCGTCCAACGGCGAGGGCGCGATGCTCAATAAGGTGTCGTAAAATTCCGCGCCGGAAACATCGAGCGTGATTTTCCCGCCGGCCGCTTGTTGATGCCCCGCCTCGTTGCGCGTGAGATCCGGGCTGATCGTCTGCCACGTCCGCCCGTGGTCGGTCGTCTTGAACACGACGTTGCCGCCGAAAAAAACCGTGTTTGGATCGAGCGGCGAAATCGCCAACGGCGCCTCCCAGTTGAAACGATACGGAATTCCGGCGAGCGCAGCACCGTTCGTGTCGCCGGAGTATGGCGAGACATCGTAGCTCTGGCGCGAATTGAGCAAATAGGTCGTGATCTGCCCGGTCAGGACGTTCACGCCGACATTCCACACGATGTCCGGATCGACACGATCGGGGATGGTCACGATCCCGTCGCTGTCGTTGCCGACGTCGCGCCAGAAAAACGGGAGGTTCCCGAGCGGATCGAGGCTGTCAGTTGGTCCGCAAAACGAGTCGTTGTCCTGCATGCCGCCGCATACGTGGTAGGGATTTCCGAGATCGTATCCGAGCCGGTAGATCTGGCCGATCGCGATATTGTAGCGCCAATCCCAGTTGACGCCGCCGTCGACGCTGATCGGCGCGCCGCCGTCGTTGCCCTCGATCATGCGACGGCCGTCGCGCGCGATCCACATGGCATGATGATCCTGGTGAACCGCGCTCTTGATCTGCGTGAACGTCGCTCCGCCATCCTTAGATTCGAACATGTCCTCTGAGAGGAAGAACACGTGCTTGGCGTTGCCTGGATCCACCTGAAGCCGGCTCATGTAAAAGGGACGTTGGTTGAGCGCGCTGTCGCGATTCATGAGCTGCCAGTGATCGCCACCGTCTTGCGAACGCCATAGCACGCCCTCACGCGATTCGATCAACGCGTAGACGGTGCGCGAGTCGCTCGGCGCGACCGCCAGGCCGATGCGCCCCATCGAACTCGTGGGCAAGCCGTGACCGGCCAACCTGCGCCAGTGAACGCCGCCATCAGTCGAGCGATAGATGCCGTCGTCAGAGCCGCCGCTCGTGAAGGTCCATGGCTTGCGCCGGAACTGCCACATGCCGGCAAACACCTCGCGGCAGCGAGCGTCGCATGCGAGATCTGCTGCGCCGGTCTGCGCGCCGACGTACAGCGTCTGTCGCCATGTGGCGCCGCCGTCGGTCGTCAGATACACGCCCCGGCTCTTTGAATCGAGGAACGGGTTGCCGAGCGCGCCCGCGACGACGCGATTTGGATCGGATGGAGCGATGAGGATGCGCGAGATGATATAGCTGTCTTGCAGGCCGCGCTGCTGCCACGAGTCGCCGCCGTTGCGGCTAAGCCAGACTCCATCGCCGTACGACGCGTCGTTGCGTGGCTTCGATTCGCCCGTGCCAATCCAGACGACGCGTTTGTCTGAGGGAGCGATCGCCACTGCGCCGATAGCCGCGACGGGCTGCCGGTCCCAGAGCCCGGTCCACGTGAGCCCGCCGTCGACGGTACGAAACACCCCACCGTCCGCAGCGCCGATATAGTAGAGGTAAGGGTCGGCGTCCGTTCCCGCGACGGACGTGACACGTCCGCCGGACTGGCCCGGTCCTATGGAGCGCCAGTGCAAGTCGCCCGGAACGCCGGTTTCGGCCGCTCCGAGCGCCGGGCACGAGAGCGCAACCGCGATAGCGCCCGCGATGAGCGAACGGGAAAGATGAACGCTCGTAACCTGATGCCTCCGCGACGCGCGTTCTCTTACGGCACGTGAGTTTCCGCTGAGTTTGCAATGAGAAAGAAGGAGCGAGTCGAGTGGCCGGATTAGCCAACAGCGATATGGACAGTCAGAAAACGTTATCAGAAAAGCCGGGCGTGTTCGCGATCCAGCGTTCTAGCGAACGCTATTGCTCCGATCACGGCTGGCTCAAGACATGCCACTCGTTTAGCTTCGCTGAGTATTACGACCCGCGCAACCTCAACTGGGGCGCGTTGCGCGTGCTCAATGACGATACCATCGGGCCGTCGAGCGGTTTTCCGACGCATCCGCATCGCGACATGGAGATTCTCACGTACGTGCTGAGCGGCCAGCTCGAGCACAAGGACAGCATGGACAACGAGGGGATCGTCAAGGCGGGCGGCGTGCAGTACATGAGCGCCGGCACCGGCGTGCGTCACTCAGAGAGCAATCCGAGTGCCGATACCCCGCTGCATCTCGTGCAGATGTGGGTGTTGCCTGGCCGGAAAGGCGCGAAACCCTCATACGGACAGGTCGACTTCGAGGAGAGCCAGCGGCATAACAAGTGGCTCCTCGTCGCCAGCGGCATCGCAGGCGATTCCGCGCCGGTCACGCTCACGCAAAACGCATCGTTCAGCGTCGCGCATCTCGACAACGGCGTGCTCGAGCGTCCGTTCGAGAACGGCCGCCTCGGGTTCTTGTTCGTCGCCGACGGCAGCGTCGCGGCGAATGGATCGCGTCTCGATGCCGGCGACGCCGTGCGCATGAGCGGCGTGCCGTCGCTTTCGCTGAGCGGTTCCGGCGAGGTTCTGCTCTGGGACGTGCCGCCGACGGTCGACGTACCCATCTGATCGAACGGGCCGGTCGAATTCGCGGCGAGGATCAGTCCGAGGACGCGGCCTGATAGACCTTGCTGGTCGGCGGATGGTCGAGCGCCGCGGCGATCAGTCTTGATGCAGCGATCACGCCCTTGAGCGATACCCCGGTACGTATCCCCATTCCGCGAAGCATGTAGACGAGATCTTCGGTCGCGAGGTTGCCGCTCGCTCCCGGCGCGTACGGACACCCACCGAGACCGGCCGCTGATGAATCGAAGATCGAGATCTCGCACTCGAGGGCCGAGAGCACGTTCGCAAGCGCGGTGCCGCGCGTGTCGTGGAAGTGCATCGCGATCCGTCCTATATCAATGTCTTTGATCAAGAGCGCGACGAGATCGACGACCTGATTGGGCGTCGCCACGCCGATCGTGTCTCCGATGCTGATCTCGTCGACGCCGAGAGCATCCAAGTGCTTCGCCACCTCGACGACCTTTGCTGGATCGATGCGTTCTTCGAAGGGCGACCCGAAACACATCGAAATATAACCGCGTACCCGCACATTCTCTTCTTTGGCACGTTTGAGCACAGGTACGAACCGGTCGATTGATTCGTCAATCGACGCGTTGATATTCCGGCGGTTGAACTCTTCCGATGCGGCCGTGAACACCGCGATCTCCGTCGCGCCCGCAGCAAGCGCCCGCTCGAGACCGCGCTCGTTCGGCACGAGCACCGGATAACGCACGCCGGCGCGTCGCTTGATACCCCGAAGAACAGCATCGGCGTCACCCAGCTGGGGAATCGATTTCGGGCTGACGAACGACGTCGCTTCGATCACCGGCAAGCCGGCGTCCGCCAGCGCGTCGATGAACTGCACTTTGACGTCGGTCGGAATCTCCACGCGCTCGTTCTGTAGTCCGTCGCGCGGACCGACCTCGACGATCGTCACTCGTGATGGCATCGATCCGAGTGGCCCGTTTCTCATCGTGTTCTGCATGCGTTCTTCACGATGCCGGCTCGATCTCGACGAGGACAGCGCCCGCTTCCACTCGATCACCCGGTTTCGCGTTCACGCTGACGACGCGGCCGTCAAAAGGCGCTGTGATCGCATGCTCCATCTTCATCGCCTCGATGACCGCCAGAACCTCGCGCGCTTTGACGTTCGCGCCCATTTCGGACGCGATCTTCACCACGGTGCCGCTCATCGGAGCTGTCGCTTGGCCGGAGCCTCCGCTGCCTCCGGCGTGCGAGCCTGCGTGCGCAACGTCCTCGAGGCGATCGAGCACGAATACACGGCGTTGAGCCGGCGAGCCCAGCGCGAGCTCGATGCCGTCGTGCGTCCTCCACGCGCTCAGCGAAGTGCTGCTCTTGCCGTCACGCGCATCGAAGCGCGACGGCTCTTCAAGCGCGCTCACGATCATCGCACCGTCGGCGTCACTCGCCCGCCAGCCGCTATCTTTCCAATCGTAGCTGACCTCGATCGGATGTTGGACTCCGACAAACGTCACCGAACGCGGTTGGACCTTCGAGCGCCATCCGTCGAGCTCTTGAAGCGCTCCGGCCGCTGCAAGCACTGCAGTTCGATCGGCGGGAGGCGCAGCACCGGCAAGATGGTGGACCTCAAGAAAGTCGGTCGTCGCTTTGCCGGCTCGGAAATCCGGTTCGGCGACCACGCGGCGCAGAAATTCGACGTTGGTCGCGACGCCGGCCACGTGGCACTCGTCCAGCGCCGCGCTCAGACGCCCCAGTGCTTCGTCGCGCGTGCGCCCAGAAGCGATCAGCTTGGCGAGCATCGGATCGTAATCGGTGGTTACAACCGAACCGGTCTCAACGCCCGCGTCGATGCGGATCCCAGGACCACTAGGGAGTTCGACATCGAGTAACCGGCCACTCGAGGGCAAAAATCCCGCGCTTGGGTCTTCCGCATAAATCCGGACTTCGATTGCGTGACCGCGCGGGCTGACGTCTGATTGCCGCAAGCTGAGTGGTTCGCCCGATGCGACGAGGATCTGCTCGCGTACAAGGTCGACGCCGGTCGTCTCTTCGGTCACCGGATGCTCGACTTGCAGCCGTGCATTGACCTCGAGGAAATAAAATGCGCCCGCGGAGTCGAGCATAAATTCGACGGTGCCGGCGTTCTCATAGCCGACGCCGGCCGCGATGCGCAACGCCGCGTCTCCAAGCTCTTTGCGCAGCTCTGTTGTCACCGCTGGTGACGACGTCTCTTCGACGATTTTCTGATGACGCCGCTGGATCGAGCAGTCGCGTTCGTTCAGATGAATGTAGTTACCGCGCGCATCGCCGAGGATCTGTACTTCGATGTGGCGCGGCGAGTGCAGATATTTCTCGAGAAACACCGTGCCGTCGCCGAACGCCGAGCGCGCTTCACGCTGCGCGCTCTCGAGCGCGTTCTCAAACTCGGCCAAGTCATTTACGAGTCGCATGCCCTTGCCGCCGCCGCCCGCCGCCGCTTTGACGAGCACCGGCACGCCGATGCGCGCGGCCTCGCGCGCGAACGTCTCGGTCGAGCGGTCCGATCCCATGTATCCCGGCACCGTCGGCACTCCGGCGGCCTCAGCCGCCTGTTTTGCGGCGATCTTGTCACCGACCGCCTCCATCGCCGCTGCGGGCGGCCCGATGAAGATCAACCCTGCATCGCGGCATGCGCGCGCAAAATCCGCGTTCTCAGAAAGAAAGCCGTAGCCGGGATGAACGGCGTCCGCCCGCGCGGTGCGCGCGGCTGCGATGATTTTACCGGCATCAAGATACGAATCGCGAGCCGGCGCCGCCCCGATATGCATCGCCTCATCGCATTCGCGCACGTGCATCGCTTGAGCATCGGCGTCGGAATAGACGGCGATCGACCGGATGCCCATCGCGCGGCAGGTGCGCGCGATGCGCACCGCGATCTCGCCGCGGTTCGCGATGAGTAGTCTTCGAATGGATCTTACGGTTTGCGCCACGCAGGTTGGCGCTTTTCGAGGAAGGCGCGCAGACCTTCTTGTCCTTCTTCGCTCGTGCGCTGGTTGGCCAGACGGCGTGCCGTCCAGGGACCGACTTGATCGGGAGCGAGCCGCGGCACGTTGAGGGCGATCTCCTTGGCTAGCCGCGTCGCCGCCGGGCCGCCGCCAAGCACTTCATTGACGACGGTCTGGACGGCGGCGTCGAGCTGCCCGATGGGGCCGACATCATGCACCAGGCCGATGCGCAGCGCGCGCGCTGCGTCGAAACGCTCGCCGGTCGTGAACAGTGCACGCGCGTTGGTCTCTCCGATCTTGGCTAACACAAACGGTGAGATCACCGCAGGCACGAGACCCAGCTTCACCTCGGTGAACCCGAACATCGTGTCGTCGGCGGCGATAACGCGATCGCAGGCTGCGAGAATGCCGGCCCCGCCGCCCAGCGCCGCGCCGTGCACGCGCGCGATGACCGGTACAGGGCAGCCGTTGACCGCGTGGAGCATGCCGGCGAGCTTCATCGAGTCTTCGAGATTCTGCTCAGACGTCATCGCGAGGCTGGCTTGCATGTAACCGACCTCGGCGCCGCCGCAGAACATCGGGCCGGCGCCGGCGATCACAACCGCTCGCAGCGTAGCATCGCGAGCGAATCCTTCAAATGCCGTGCGCACCGTCGCGATCATCTCCGGATCGAACGCATTGCGTTTCTCGGGTTTGTTTAGCGTCACTCGCGCGACGTCGCCGTCGCGGGCGACCATCACAACGTCCGCCATCGTAACCTCTCCTCGCCTGATGTCTTACATCCGAAAGACGCCGAAACGCGTCGGCGGCAACGGTGCGTTCGCTGCGGCTGAAATGCCTTGTGCGAGTACGTGCCGGGTATCCGCCGGGTCGATGATTCCATCATCCCACAGGCGCGCCGTGCTGTGGTATGGATTGCCTTCGGCCTCATATTTCTCGAGCGTCGGGCGCATGAACTCATCTTTCTCGTGCGCCGACATGGTCGCGCCCTTCTTCTCCATCGCATCGAGACGCACCGTGAGCAGCACGTTCGCGGCCTGCGCTCCTCCCATGACCGAGATGCGCGCGTTCGGCCACATCCACAGCTGGCGAGGCGAGTACGCCCGGCCGCACATGCCGTAGTTGCCGGCGCCGAACGATCCGCCGATGATGACGGTGAATTTGGGCACCGCTGCGTTTGCCACGGCCATCACCAACTTCGCGCCGTCCTTCGCGATGCCGCCTTCTTCGTATTTCTTGCCGACCATGAACCCGGTGATGTTCTGTAAGAAGACGAGCGGCACGCCGCGTTGGCACGCGAGCTCGATGAAGTGCGTCGCTTTAAGCGCGCTTTCCGAGAACAAGATGCCGTTGTTCGCGAGGATGCCGACCGGGTTGCCTTCGACGTGTGCGAACCCGCACACGAGCGTCTCGCCGTAGAGCGCTTTGAACTCGTGGAACTCACTGCCGTCGACGATGCGCGCGATCACCTCGCGCACTTCATAGGGCTTTCGCCAATCTCGTTGCACGATGCCGTATAACTCGCGTGGATCGTATTTGGGCGGACGCGGTTCCTGGCGCGGCCACGGCCAGTGCTTGCGGCGATTGAGATTGGCCACGATCTCGCGGCAGATCGCCAACGCATGGCGGTCGTTGAGGGCATAGTGGTCGGTGACGCCTGAAATGCGCGAATGCACGTCGGCACCGCCGAGCTCTTCTGCGCTTACCACCTCGCCGGTCGCCGCCTTGACGAGCGGCGGCCCGCCTAAGAAGATCGTACCTTCGCCTTTGACGATGACGGTCTCGTCCGACATCGCCGGCACGTACGCGCCGCCGGCCGTGCACGAGCCCATCACAGCTGCGATCTGCGGGATGCGCTTGCTCGACATCTGCGCTTGGTTGTAAAAGATCCGCCCGAAATGATCGCGATCGGGGAATACCTGGTCTTGCAATGGCAAAAAGGCGCCGCCTGAGTCGACGAGATAGACGCACGGCAGATTGTTCTGCTCCGCGATCTCTTGCGCGCGCAGATGCTTCTTCACGGTGATCGGGAAGTAGGTCCCGCCCTTGACGGTCGCGTCGTTTGCGACGATGATGCATTCGACGCCTTCGATCCGCCCAAGCCCGGTCACGATGCCGGCGCCCGGCGCCTCGCCTCCGTACATCTCCCACGCCGCGAGCGGCGAAAATTCAAGGAACGGAGATCCCGGATCCAACAGCAGCGCGACCCGCTGGCGTACCGGAATCTTTCCGCGCGCGGTGTGCTTTGCCAATGCCTCCGCGCCGCCGCCGCGTGCGACCTCGGCGTAACGGCCGGCGAGCTCTTCGAGCAGTGAGATGAAGTAGTCGCGATTTGCGGCGTACTCAGAGGATGCGGTGTCGACGCGCGATTCTATGACGGCCATCGTGCGCAAGCACAGTTAACTCTCGCAAGGGACCGCGCCTGCACGGGGCCAACGAGCGGCGATAGAGCATGTCCAGCATCTTCGAGTGCGTTCCCAACGTCTCTGAGGGGCGCCGTTCCGACGTGATCGGCGCGATCGCACAGGCAGCAGCAGGGCCCGATGTCGTGTTGTTGGACACGCAAAGCGACGCGGCGCATAATCGCACCGTCTATACTCTTGTCGGCAGCGGCGACGGCGTGCTTGCGGCCGCCGTGCGTCTCGCCGGCGCGGCCGTGGAACACATCGATCTGCGCACGCATACCGGCGAACATCCACGCATGGGCGCTATCGATGTGATCCCTTTCATCCCGGTCGGCAATGCGACGATGGACGAAGCTGTCGCGCTCGCGCGCTCCTGCGCAACACAGCTGTGGGAGCGCTTTCGGCTACCTTCCTATTTCTATGAGTTCGCGGCCACGTCGCCGGAGCGGCGCGACCTTTCGGCGCTGCGCAAAGGCCAGTTCGAAGGACTGCTCGAGGCGGTCAAAGAGCGCGCGCGTCACCCCGACACGGGAGAGCCGGCGCTTCACCCGAGTGCTGGAATCGTCGCGATCGGCGCGCGCAATTTCTTGATCGCATTCAACGTCAACCTGGCGACGTCCGATCTCGCGCTCGCTGAGCGGCTCGCGCTCGCAGTGCGCCGGCGCAGCGGTGGTCTGCTTGGGATCAAGGCGCTGGGCTTCGCACTGTCCGAGAACGTCGTACAAGTCTCGATGAACGTCGTCGACGTAAATGCGATCCCGCTCTACCGAGTCACCGAATTGCTACGCCGTGAAGCCGCCGCCGCCGGCGTTGATGTCTGCGGCTGCGAGCTTGTCGGTCTTGCTCCGCTTTCGGCCATCGCCGAATCCGCTGCGTACTATCTTCATTTGGATTCCTTCGATGCCGATGCCGTAACATGGTGAGGCGCGCTCCGAGCGGTTCGTACGCGATCGTCAACGCGACGCTGCTCACGATGTCGCCGCTGTGCGCGCGTGCGGACGGCGACGCCCGGGTAAGCGAGGATGACCTGGGATTGGTGCGCGGTGCAACGGTTACTGTGCGTGACGGGATGATCAAAGATGTGCGCGGCGCGCTAGACTCGGGAACGTCGTCGCGGCACGGAGATCTGTCCGGTTTGGAAGTGCACGATGTGCGCGATGCCGTGGTGATGCCGGGGTTGGTGGACGCCCACACGCACGCGCTGTTCGCAGGCGATCGCGTCGAAGATTTTGAGGCCCTCGCTCACGGACGCACTCCGAAGTTGGGGATCGCGTACACCGTCGAGCGAACGCGTTCGCTTGACGAGACGGCCTTGGTCGAGCTTGGCCGATGGCGGCTTAGCGCGATGCGCGACCACGGCACGACGACGGCCGAGATCAAAAGCGGCTATGCGCTCACAGCGGACGGTGAAGTCAGGCTCATTCGTGCGATGGCCGCGCTCGATGACATGCCCGAGCTTCCTCACGTGGTCGCGACGTTCTGCGGCGCACACGCGCTTCCACCGGAATTCACCTCGTATGACGCGTTCGTCGACGAGCTCATCGAGCACATCACACCAGCAGTCGCGGCGCTGCACATCGCCCGTTTCGCCGACGCCTTCTGCGAACGCGGCTTTTTCAGCGTCGAGCAGAGTCGGCGTTTTCTCGAGGACTGCAAAGCGCGTGGAATGCAGTTACGATTGCACGCCGACGAGCTCGCGAACAGCGGCGGCGCGCAGCTCGCCGCGCGCTTGCGCTGTACGAGCGCCGATCATCTCAACTTCGCCGGAGTCGACGACATTCGCGCGCTGCGCGATGCGGGCTCGATCGCCGTCCTGTGCCCGGCGACTGCGCAATACCTCTCGCTCGAACGCGTCGCGCCCGCGCGCGCGCTCATCGATGCGGGCGTGCCCGTCGCGCTTGCATCCGACTTCAATCCCGGCACGTGCCCGTGCTATAGCTTGCAAGAGGTCGCCCACCTCGCGCGTCGACGGCTGGGTCTGAGCGCGGAAGAAACGATCGCAGGCGTAACAACGATCGCGGCACGCTCGCTCGAGGCGAACGCCGTTGCCGGATGCGTCGCACCGGGAAGGCCGGCAGATCTCGTCGTACTTGAGACGGCCGATTATCGTGAGTTCGGATACTATTTCGGCGTCAATCTCGTGGCCTGGACCGCAGTGGGAGCAAAGGCAGGCGGCCGCAGCGCGCTCCCGCAGCCCCCGCAAAAAGAGTCCCGTGTCTAGCCGGTTTAGAGCCGGGCCGGGTTGGGTATAACTCGCCCGTGCGCGATACCGGTTCTGACGGTTTCCATGCGCTCTATCCGAGCTCGTATCGTTCCGTCGCACAAGCGCGTCATGCCGTGGCCGATTTCGCCATCGATTGCGGCTTTGATTTCGCCGACGTCTGCGACATCTCGCTGGCGGTCGGCGAAGCGCTGAACAACGCGACCGAACACGGCCATGCTTCGGGCGGCAAGTTCGGGTTGGCGTGCTCCTTTGACGGCGTCGACCTCGTCATCGAGGTGTCAGATCAAGGCGCCGGGTTCGACGTGGCCAAGCTGCTCGCAAAATCCGATATGCCATCGCCAGAACGCGGGATGGGAGTTCTGCTCATGCGCTCGCTCATGGACCGCGTCGAACACGATTGCAGCAGAGGCGGCACTGTCGTGACGTTGATAAAACGGCGCCGCCTGCGCTGACCGTTTAGCGAACCGTCGCCGCGAACCGGCGCTTGAATTCCTCGGGCGAGAGACCTGCGACCGCTGCCAGTTCGCCAAGACGCGGCGGTTCAAAATCTTCGCGCTCGAGCCGGATCATATACTTGCGTCCGACCTCGTAGCTTTCGGTCGACGTATCCACGACGCGCACGCGGATGCGGCCGGTCGCAGGGTCGACCATGTCTTCGAGCGCAACAGGCTCAACTTTGCCGCCGCGCAGCGCGATCATCGCTCCCGAGCCGCCGGTCATGAGATATCGCACAGCTCCGTAGCCGAGCGTGCGCGTGTACTCGACGTCGAACGCGACCGGCTTCGCGCAGCGTAGCTCGTACCCGATCTCCTTCTTGATCACGGTCGCTTTGAGGCCGAGCGCACCCAGTCGCTGGCGAACGAAGCCGCGCACCGCATCGCCGACATCCAGGTCGCTGATGCGGACGTGTCCGTATTCGTCGCGCGGCACATCTTTGAGACCGGCCAACGTGTGCTCGTCAAGCCGCTCGACGACGCCTTCGGCGATGATCGCGACGCCGTGATCGTGCCCCATCCAACGCCGTTTGATCATCGCACCGATGACGATGTCGGCGACTTGCTCGAGCGAGATGCTCGCGTCGACAAACTCCTCGGGGATGATCGCGAGCGTGCCGCCTGCGGCCTTGCAGATCGCCAGCGCGAGAGCACCGGACTTGCGGCCCATGCACACCGCCACATACCACCGCGTCGTGGTTTTCGCATCTTCCATCAAGCTCTCGACGATGCCCGAACCGATGGCGCGCGCGGTCTCAAATCCGAAGGTCGGCATGTTCTCGGGGAGCGGCAAGTCGTTGTCGATCGTCTTGGGCACGGTCGCGACGTGGATCGATCCTGACGCGGCCTCGGCGATCTTGGCCGCGCCGAACGTCGTGTCGTCGCCGCCGATGCACAACAGGTGCGTGACGCCGATCGCTTTGAGCGCCGCGACGCAGTTGGCCGGCCCGCGATCCGTCTTCGCCGGATTGGTCCGCGACGTGCGCAAGATCGAGCCACCGGTCCAGTGGATCCGGCTGACGTCTTCGATGTACAACTCGGTCACGTGCGCCGAGTCGCCTTGCGCGAGCCATTGGTAGCCGTCATAGATGCCGACCACATGGCAGCCTTCGTTGACCGCTTCGATGGTGGCTGCAGCGATGACGCCGTTGATTCCCGGCGCAGGACCACCGCCGACGAGGATGCCCAGCGTACGCCGAGCGTCGTTCACGTCTTGGAATCCTGCGCCGCGTCGAGATCGCGCATCCGCGGCACGCCCCTGGGGTAGGCGCCATTTGGATGGGCGGCCGCCCACTGTCGAGCCCGCACGGCGATGTACTCGAAGTTCTCAAAGACCGACGGGCCTGATCGACGGCGCTGCACCGCGATGATCGGTGCTAAGTCACGCCACGCATTCGTAATGGTTGCGTTTGCGATATCGAACAAGACGTCTTCGTCGAGAAGATCGTATTTGACGATCGTTCCGACCTGCTCCCAAAAATCTGCGATAAGCATTTCCGGATGGTCGGCGCGAGAAACGCCAGGCTGCTCGTATGCAGACAGCGCCGCCGGATCCTTTAGCCGTTCCTTCAGCTCGGTGCGCATGAGGCGCATGTGCAACTGCATCTCCGGCGTTGCCCACATCTCCATGATCGTGAGCAGCGAGCTGAGCTGGTTGGTCGCGCGCAGGTGTCGCAGCTGCACGACTGCCGCAACCGCAGTCGCGGCGATGACCGCGAACGTGGCGCCGGCGAAGATCGTGTTCCAGACCTCAAGGGGCATGCGCCGACGGATCCTCCGGGTAGGGATCGATCACGGGCATGTGCGGCGTGCGCCGCGGAAAAATACCCTCAGGGTGGCTCGCTTCCCAGAGGATCGATCGCGAGACGATGTACTCGAAGTTGTCATACGCCGTTGGGCCGCGTCCACGGCGGATGAGCGCGATGACCGGCATGAGCCTATGCCAGGAACGAACCGCCGCTGGACCGCCTGACTCCATGACCGCGGCCTCATCGAAGAAACCGAGCTTTAAAAGCATGCCCAGCGACTCCCAAAAATCCAAATATTGGATTTCAGAGTGTGCGACTGGGTCGATATTTCCTGAAGCAAGCGCCTCGCGGTAGGCCGGATCAGCGAGCTTACGCTCGAGGTCGCCGTTGAAAACGTGGCTGGCGATTTCTCGCGCGTGCGGACTCGCCCAGCGGTCCATGAGCCCGATAAATCCGGCGATGGTGTTTGCGGTGCGCATGTGACGCAGTTGGACGACCGCCGCGATGGCGGAGGCAGCGATGACGATGAGGGTACCCAGCGTCGAGAGCGCGCCGACTTCTTCCCAGTTCAACGTCGCCTCCAGAAAAGCGAGAGGACCAGCGAATCCGCTGGCCCTCTCCGTTGCCTGTCGGGTGTGTCCCTGCGCTGTTAGCCGCTCGAGGGTCCGGTCTCGGTAGGCTCGGGCGTCGGCGGTTTGAGCGGCTCGCCGATCTTGTGGAAAACCGTCTTACCCTCCACCGCGTCGAGCAGGATGTGATCGCCGACCTTGAACGTGCCGTGCAGCAGCTCTTCGGACAGCGGGTCTTCGACTAACCGCCCGATCGCGCGCCGCAGCGGCCGCGCGCCGAACGCCGGATCCCAACCTTCTTTGGCGATGAGCTCGCGCGCCGATTCGGTCGCTTCCAGCGTCATGTGCTGGTTCTCCAGCTCCTTGACGACCTTGGCGAGCTCGAGCGCGACGATCAACTTGATCTGATCCAAATCCAGCGAGTGGAACACGACGACTTCGTCGACGCGGTTGAGGAACTCAGGCCGGAAGATGTGCTTGACCTCTTCCAAGATCTTGTTCTTCATCCGCTCGTAGCGCACCGACGCCGAGCCTTCTTCCTTGACCGGCCGGAAGCCGATGTCGCTGCTACGCTGGATGCCGGTCGCGCCGATGTTACTGGTCATGATGATGACGGTGTTCTTGAAGTCGACGGCGCGGCCCTGAGAGTCGGTGAGTCGTCCATCTTCAAGCACTTGCAGCAACAAATTGAAGACGTCCGGATGTGCCTTTTCGATCTCGTCGAGCAGCACGACCGAATAGGGCCGGCGGCGCACCGCTTCAGTGAGCTGTCCACCTTCTTCGTAGCCGACGTATCCGGGCGGCGCGCCCACCAGCCGCGACACAGAGTATTTCTCCATGTACTCGGACATGTCGATGCGCACCATCGATTCGGAGTCGTCGAACATGAACTCGGCAAGCGTGCGCGCGAGTTCGGTCTTGCCGACGCCGGTCGG
>DASRXC010000165.1:0-9928 GCA_035654355.1 Binatus sp. (SeqCode) | reverse complement strand
ATCCTCCAGCAAGCGCGCGACGGCATGTGCCGGGCTCTCCCGCGTGTCGTCGATGTCGGCCTTATAAGCCGCTCCGAGCAAGGTGATCTTCGCGCCTCCGCGCGCCGGAGGCAACATCTCGTCGATGAGCCTGACCACCGCATACGGCATACGCTCGTTGATGCGCCGCGCCGTCTGGATGAGTTCGGTGATAAACGGATTTGCCTTCGAAAGGAAATGCGGGTCGACCGGGATACAGTGGCCGCCGACGCCTGGCCCTGGATTGAGCACGTGCACGCGCGGATGTTCGTTCGCAAGCCGGATGACCTCCCACGCGTTCACTCCGAGAGCTTCTGCGAGCAGCGCCAACTCGTTGGCAAATGCGAGATTCACGTCGCGAAACGTGTTTTCGACCACCTTGACCAGTTCAGCGGTCGCACAGTCCGTCATGTGGATCGCGCCGACGCAGAACGACGCATAGAGTTCGCGCGCCACCTCTGCATCAATCGGCCGGCGGCCGCCGACGACCCGAGCGTTGTGACGCAGTTCGTGGACGATCGAGCCCGGAATGACGCGCTCTGGACAGTGAGCGATATGCACGACATCCGGCGACTTGCCTGCGATCTCCAGCTCCCTCACGATGACGTTCTCGACCGTCCCCGGCGGCACGGTGGACTCCAGGATGATCAGCTCACCGGCGCCGATGCGCGATGCGACGGCTGCGGCGGCAGCCTCGACGTAATGCAAGTCAGGCTCGCTGCCGACCGTCGGGGTTGGCACGCAGATGATGTATGCGTCCGCGCGGTCGGGCAGCGAGGAGTCTACACGCAGATTCCCAGTGAGAAGCGCGTTGCGCGCGAGGCGGCGCACGTCGAGCTCGCCGACATGGTCGCAGCCCGCGCGAATGCTCTCCAGCACGTGCTCGCTCACGTCGTATCCTATGACGCGATGGCCGGCTTGCGCGAGCATCGATGCCGTGGGCAGGCCTATATAACCGAGGCCGATGACTGCGACGTCCATCGCCTTCACTCGCTTCACTGTGAGATCGGCCGGCGTCGACGTCATCGATGTCATGCGCGCGCCTCCAGCGCATAGGGGAGATGCGCCGCGCGATCCGCCAACGCGAGAGTGCGCACGACTGCGAGGCCTTCGTTCGCATCGGTCTCGGCCGCGATACCGAAGCGCAACGACGTCAAGAATGCGAGCACCTCGTCGTGGAGCGGTTCGGATCTCTCGTATGGGATCTCCATCGTGCCGCCGCGCCACGAATCGAGCACGCCGCGTTCGTCGGAGCGCGCACCACAGCGGATGAGCTCCATGCGGCAGGACTCGGACGTCTCCACGAGCCGAACGACGCCTTGCGTGCCGAAGACGTCGAGATGCCAGACGTCGTTGGGATCGAGCCACGTCACTTCAACGTGCGCTGATCGTCCGTAGGGGAATTGGAAATCTGCGTACGCGATGTCGGGTCTGCGCGCGGTCAGCCAGCCGCTATGCGCTCCCACCACGTTGGAAGGATCTTCACCCATGAGCGCAAGCATCAGCGAGACGTCGCGCGACGCCAAGCTCCACCAGACGCTCTTGTGCTGCTGCAGGTTGCCCAAGCATCCGCGCCGCGATCGCAGGTGCCAGATCCGCCCGAGCGTGCCCGACGCGATGGTCGCCCGCAGCTTGCGTATGGCCGAGTGATAGATGAGCGTGTGGCCGACAAACACGTGCAGTCCCGTCGCGACTGCTGCAGCCGCGACGGCTTCCGCATCGGCGACGCTGAGCGTGAACGGATCCTCCACCAAGATGTGCTTTCCGGCCGCCAAGCATTGCAGCGCAAGTTGCGCGTGCGACTCTTCCGGGGCCGCTATCAAGATAGCGTCGAGCGGATCGCGAAGAAGGTCCTCGACATCCTCGAACCGGTTCAGCCGGGGATACATCTTCGCCGCGTCTGCAAGGGCATCAGGCGAAGGATCGCATACCGCCGCGAGAGCCCCGAGCTTATCGGCGACGCGCATCAAGTCTCGTCCACGACAGCCGGCGCCAATGACGCCGACTCGCGCATCTGTGCGCGTCATGGCACGAAAAGGCCCTCGCCCCGCTTACGGGCCGCCTCGCTCATGAGACGGGCGTGACCTCGTCGCTGGGCGGCGCTACCCCATTGCGGGCCGGGGCGGCTGCCTCGCCATTGCTCTGCTGCGTCGCAGCGTCGTCGTCGGCTTCGCCGGCCGTGTGCTCAAATAGCGTCGGGGCGTCTTCCGTCTCGGATACGGCGCCGTTCTCGGACGGAGTGTCGGCATCAGAGAGGAGTGGCGTGATGCTGTCATGCGTCGGCGGCGTGATGCTATCTTTAATCGTGATTGGTTGGCGCGGCTGGTGGTAGTAACCGTATTGGCGTGCGGCTGGGGGCACTTGATTGAGGACGATGCCGAGCAGGTTCGACGTGCTGAAGGATCTTAGCCGATCGATGGCGCGGTTCGTCGAGCGCGCGTCGGTGTGTCCGGCGGCCACCACAAGGATCGTTCCATCCGCTTTGGATGCGACGAACGTGCCGTCGAAAACGGACATGAGCGCGGGCGTATCGATGATGACGAACGGGAAGCGATCGCGCATTTGGTCGCACACTCGCTCGAAGCGCTCTGTCTGGAATAGGCGCATCGAGTTCGGCACCGGCGAACCGGCGGGAAGCACGTATAGGCCCTTATGTTTTGTCGGGCGCACGGCTTCATCGAGCCGAAGCGATCCGATGAGCACGTCTGAGAACCCGCGCACGGAGTCGTCGATGCCCAGACGCTGGTGTATCGTGGGGCGCCGTAGGTCGGCGTCGACGAGCAGCGCGCCTCCTTTGGTCATGCCGGCCATCGCAATCGCCAGATTGGTGGCGATCGTGGACTTGCCATCGCCGAGCAGCGCGCTCGTGACCGCGAGCGTCCGGATCTCTTCGTCCGAGGAATACCGCAAGGCCGAAAGTAGTTGCATGAACGAGTCCGCGGTCATCGTGCGCAGCCACGGCAGGGCCTTCAGATCCTTGTCGGTGACGCGCGGCACGCTGGCCAGCACGGGCAGCGGCACTTGGCGAACGACGTCGGACTCATCTTTGAACGTGTTGTCGAAATATTCGACGAGGAAGACGCCGGTGATGCCGAGCACAAGGCCGAGCAGCAGTCCGATGAGCGCATTGAAGCGCAAGCTGGGCTTTTTTTCGGCGAGCTCGACGAGCGCAGGCTGAGTGACCGACACATCGCTCAGCGATGCGGTTTTCGCGATCATCGCCTCGTTATAGCGCCGCTCGAGCGTCGTGTAGACCTCTTCGGAAAGCTTCTCTTTGCGCTGCAGCTCCGCCAGCGCCAGCGCCTCGGTCGGCAACGCATGGACTGTGTCCATGAGGCGCTTGTCTTGCGCGTCGAGCATTTTCGCTTGGGCTTGGTCGGACGCGATCTGGGCCTCGAGCGTCGCCTGTTCCTCCCGCAATTTCTCGTACGTGGGGCTCACGGCGACCGTCTTGCCCTGGACGACGGTCGGGGGCAAGGCGGCGATCTGGCTTTGCAGCTCTGTCCGCTGCTGGCGCAGCGCGACCACCATCGGGTGCTGCTCGGTATACATCTTGCGGGCTGCCGCGAGCTGCGTTTCCACCTGGGTCAGCTGTGCCTGCAACCCGGCGACGAGCGGGTTTACCGCGACTTCGGTCGCGGCGTTCTCCATCGAGGATGTTGCGGCGAGTTGTGTCTGCACGTCGTCGAGCGCCGCTTTGGCCTGGCTCTCGTCGACCTGCACTTGCGCGATCTTCGTCTGCAGCGCGGACACGTCGGCGATGACCCCCTGCGTCGCGCTGTTCACGAACGCGCCCGTATGCGTACGCTCGTAGTCGGCCAGCGCGGCTTCCTGTTTTTGGAGATCCGCATGCACTTCCGGGATCTTGGTCGACAAGAACTTGATCGCCGAGGTAGCCTGATCGCCGATAAGCTCGCGTTCGCGATCGACGAAGACGCTGGCGAATTCATTGGCGATCGCGGCGGACATCTTGGGATCCCGCCAGGTCACTGAGAGTTCAATGATCTGTGTGTCCGTGACAGGCTTTGCGGTGACGCCTGCGAGCAGACGGGAGGCCGACGTCTTCAGTCCGAGGTTGTCTATGACGCGCTGCGCCACCGGGACTTCCTGAATGAGCTCGACGTACGTCTCAGGCGTGCGCACGCCGGCGGCACCAACCAGGGCGTTGACGACCGGCAGCGATGTGTTGGCATCCTCGGCGGTGGCAGAACTGGCACCACCCCCGGAATTGCCGACGATAAGCTTGGTCGTGGTCGTGTAGCTTTTCGGTGCGAGCAACGTGAGGATGATGACGAGGGCCAAGAATCCGCCGGCGACGCCGATGAAGACATTGCGGCGACGCCAAAAGAGGTTCTTGATCCATTCAAAGTCCGCAGCGTGCCGCTCGTCGACGAAGGAAGGCATCTGCGGCATCTGTTCGTACAGATGCTGGGGCGCGACGAGGTGTCGGCGGTGGTCAGTGACCGCGAGTGCAAGTGATTCGCGGTCGTTTTTGGGCGTATAACTCATGGCTTTGGTATCCAGAACAGCAGAGATTCCAAGAAGCTGAACATGCCGCCGCCTAGCGTCGGCTTGCGGGCCTGTGGCACGAAAACGATGTCGCCTTTCTGCATCGTCAGATCGCTGTTGAGGTTGCCATCCTTTAACGTGTCGTACAGATTGATCGTGTATGTTTTGGTCGATCCGTTTGGCAGCGTGCGTTTCACTTCGATCCTATTGAGATCGGGGTTGGTGCTCGGACTCGCGCCGGCTTTGGCGATCGCCATGGCGAGCTTGTCGCCTTCGTGCATCATGATCTCACCCGGCCGGTCAACGCTGCCCAGCACCTCGACGCTGAAGGTCTCAGGAGCGGGTACGTACAGCGTGGAACCGTTGGCCAGACGCATGTCGATCGTCGTGTCGCCATCGTGCAGCAGCTTCTGGAGCGATACTTGCTGGACGTTCCCGGAGACGGTCTCCACGCGGGCGATGGGCAGATCGCCGTCGATCGGCGCCAGGCCACCGGCAGCCGCCAAGGCATCGGACACGCGCGAGGTCGGCGGCAGCAAAAACTTGCCCGGATTCTTCACGTCGCCGAGCACAAGAACTCCGATCGGCCCTTGCGACACGACGGTGACCGTGACGATTGGCTGCTTGACGTATCTGCGCAGCACTTTCCCGATCGTCGTTGCCGCTTCGTCAGGCGTTTGGCCATCCACGTGGATGCGGCCGACCAACGGGAAGTAGATGTCGCCGCCCGGCAAGACCGCAACCGTCTGCGACAAACTCGCGTCTCCGTACACTTCCACCGCGAGCTGATCGGCTGCGTGGATGCGGTATGGTTCGCTGCTCGGGCCAGGATCTTGCAGCATCGGCGCCGGCATGGCGGGAGTAGTCGCTGCAGGCGGCGCCGATGGCGCCCCCATTGGAACCGATGCAGGCGGAGCCGCTGTGGGAAACGCACCCACCACAAAAGCGAGGACAAGAGCGATCACGCGACCATCTTAGCGCAAGTCGCAACGACTCTAAAGAATCGCAACGTCCTGGCGGGTGCGGGGCCGTGGCCCCGGTCGGTTTTACGGCACGGTCAAAGGTCCCATGCCAAGGCCCGACGACTGCAGTTCGTAAAATCTGAAGTCATGTAAAGTGTGCGGAACCGAGTATTGTGAGAGCGTCATCGCAGCGTGCAGATCGCCCGGCGCGCCGTCAACGCGTATTTTGGTCGCTGTTTTGCGTGCTGGTCGCCGGCGCATTGTTCGCGCTTGCGATTTCAAACGCGGTCTACGAGGCGACCTCTCCGGGATGGTTCACCTTCCACGTGCTCCTGCGAAAAAGCTATAGCGTGTTCGCTTTTGCTTTGGTCGGCTTCGCTTACGTCCGCACGCTGCAGGCATGGGGCCGCGGTACCCAACTGTTCGGCACCGCCCTTGTCGTCGGTCTGTACAGCGCGCTCATCGAGCTCGGTCAGCGGTGGTTCGCAGGCGCGCGCGAGCCATTTTCGTCCCAAGCGTTTGACATCGCGTGTGGCTTTGTGGGCGGCGCGCTTGGCCTGCTGATATCGCGTGCGCTCGAACGATTGCGAACGCGCTAGAAGCGCGCCGATGGCGGTCGCGTCTACGTGCTCTTCTCGTCCCCCTCGACCACCCAGCCGAGCATCTTCGCCACGAGGCCGGCACGAGTGCGCACCTGCATCTTGGTGAAGATGCGCTTGAGGTGTCCTTCGACCGTGTTTGGCGCAACGCAAAGCCTGTCGGCGATATCTCGATTCGACAAGCCATTGAGTACCAGCGTCGCGACTTCGAGCTCTCGTGGTGAAAGGTTGCGCTCATCAAGCCGGGATGCCGGCTCGAACAGCACGAGCATCGCGCTCGCGCTGCCATCCAGCAGGGATCCTCGGAGGCACATGCCGTTTGGCAGCGTGACGAGCGATGAGTTCTCTGGACCGGACCGCTTCAGATCATCTCGCAAACCGTTCACGAAACGAAGAACCTGATCGGGCAACACGTGGCCGAGCCTGATGAGGCCTTGCGGCGCGAATAAGCACAGGTGTTCAAGCCCCGAGCGGTTTGCCATCGAGATCACATTGGCAGCGTCAATCACCATGGCCGCGATTTCGCGGCGGCGAATAGCCGCCGCGAACGGCTGCTGACGGACCTCTCGGGAACGGGTTGGGTAGGCGGGGTAGGCGGCCGTTTCTCTTGCGGCCATGCTGGTTTCGGCGGGGGCACGTTCTCTCGCGATCAATGAAAACTCCATGATCTGCGGGCCCCCCAACGTAACTGACCTAAGTCCCAGATTTGTGACCCTTTGCACTAAAACCTGGAAGAAACGGCCCAAACGCCGGATTTCCGGGGTATTTTGGCTCTCCCATATGTGATACACGTTACTTCACAAACCTATACGTACCCAAAACGAATGCCGCGTGGGCCCGAGGATAGGACCACCGTGGCTGGGTTCTCCGTACCCGCACAGCGGGGAAACCCCCTGGGCTCATAGCCCGGGCCGTTACGGTACCTCTGGAACGATAAGCCTGTACGCCCAGCCAGGCGTGGAGCGGAGAAATGGTTGAGTTAGCCAGTCCCCCAACCGCCGCGGTGAAAGTCGCGGTGATCGAGCCTCAGGTCCTCTTCCGACGCGTTATCTCTGACGTGCTCGCGGCCGACGGCCGGTTCACGGTTGCGTCTGCAACAAATGATGCCTCGGACATCAGCGCCGCGGTGGCAAGCGAGCCGGACGTCATCCTTTTCGACGTCGATTTCCATAAAGGCGATCCGCTCGACGCTATCAAGCACATCCGCGAGAAGTGCCCAAACACCCGGATCTGCATCCTGTCGATCCAGCCACAACAGGATCTACTCGCGAAGAGTCTGTTGTTCGGGGTCGAGGGTTATCTCGTCAAAGACATCGCAATGGACGATCTCGCGCGCGCGTTGCTGACGATCCACGCGGGCAATGTTTACGTTGACCCGAGCCTTGCCGGGAATATGTTGCGCCGGCTCAACAGCCGGCGTTTGCGCAACGATCCTTCCGAGTTGTCAGAGCGCGAGACCGAGGTGATCCGGCTCATCGCGCTGGGCTTCTCGAACCGGCAGATATCGAACAAGCTGTATCTGAGCGAGAAGACGGTGAAGAACCACATCAGTCACATCTTCGCGAAGATCAACGTGACGGCGCGGACTCAGGCGGCTATCTATGCCCTGAAGTCCGGTATGGCGTAGCAAAGAGAGCGCCGCAGGGTGGGCGAAGCCTCTCACGATGAGAGGCTCGCTCCGCGAGTATCAACGCAAGCGCCATTTCGACCAGACGAGCGAACCGGCGGGCGCGGTGCGGCCGCGAGCGACCGCGCGCCCACGTTTCGTCGTCCAAAAGCACCGCGCGTCTCACCTTCATTACGATTTCCGGCTTGAAGCCGGCGGCGTGCTCAAGTCTTGGGCTGTACCGAAAGGTCCCTCCCTGAACCCGGCGGACAAACGCCTCGCGATGCACGTTGAGGATCACCCGCTGGACTATTACGATTTTGAAGGGGTGATTCCAGAGGGCAACTACGGAGCGGGTCAGGTCATTGTCTGGGATTATGGATGGTACGCGCTGGCGGAAGGCGCCGATCCGGCGCGCGAGATCGCGAAGGGCAAGATCAAGTTCATCCTGCACGGCCGCAAGCTGCGCGGCTTGTTCACCTTGGTGAAGATGCGCGGCAAGAATTCAGAGAACAATGCCTGGCTGCTTTTCAAGGACAAAGACGAATACGCGGATCCCAACTGGGATGTAGAAAAACATACGCGCTCCGCCAAGAGCGGCAAATCGCTCGACGATGTGGCGGGCAATCCGAGGTCGCGCACGTGGATCTCGAACCGCGCAGGGTCCAAACGCACCACCGCTCGCCGCCCGGCGTCGAAGAGCGCCGCGGCGTCGCGCGACGGGGGCGTGCCGCAGTTCACGAATGTCGACAAGGTGCTCTGGCCGGACGACGGCTACACAAAGGCCGACCTGATCGCCTATTATTTGGGCGTGGCGCAGTGGCTGTTGCCGTATCTGCAGGACCGGCCGCTCACCCTGCAACGCTTTCCCAACGGCATCGACGGGCAGTCGTTCTTTGAAAAACAAGCGCCACGCGGCGCACCGCCGTGGGTGCGCACCGAATCGGTGGCCTCGGAATATGGCAAGCGATCGCGCATCGACTATGTCGTCTGCGACGACGAGCGTACGCTTGCGTGGCTTGCCAATCTGGGGGCGATCACGTTGCATGCGTGGATCTCGCGCGTCGGCTCGCTCGATTCGCCCGACTATTGTTTGCTCGACATGGATCCGCAGGCAGGATGCACGCTGGCGACACTTGCCAGCGTGACGTTGCGGCTGCGCGACGAACTTGAAGCGATCGGCATCGCGCCGGGCGTCAAAACCTCGGGCGGAAAAGGGCTGCACGTCATGTGGCGGCTGGCACCCGGCTACGACTACGAAGAGGTGCGGCGCTTTACCGAGCTCACTGCTACGCGCTTGGCGAATCTCATGGGCGACCGCGTTACGCTCGAGCGGATGATCAAGAAACGCAAGCGCGGCAGCGTCTACATCGATTGGGCGCAGATCGGGAAAGGCAAGACGATTGTCATGCCATTCACGGTGCGCCCACGACCTAAGGCGCCCGTGTCGTGGCCGCTCAGTTGGAGCGAGGTCGAAAAGATGGCGCGTTCGAAAGCGCCCGACATCTTCCGCGAAGCGGCCCGCTGGAATCTCAACACGGTGCCGGCGTTGCTCAAGCGCGGCGGTGACCCGTGGAAGAAGGCCATGGCTAAGCCTCAGCGCTTTGAGGCCGCGCTCAAAAAAGCGCAAAAGCAGTGGGCGGAGCAATGATGCCGGGCGATAAGGCATAACAGCGTTTAGGTGCGGGAAGGGGCGGGTAGGTGAAAAGCGATGAACCGCGCCCCGCATGTGCTGCAATGCTACCAGACCGATGAATCCGTTCTGACCGAAAAAGCGGTTGAGTTCCTGCGCCAGGGCTTGGAGCAGGACTGCGCACTCGTCATCATCGCGACCCCGGAGCACCGCACAGCACTGATGCGCGGTCTCAAGAGCACCGGCGCGATGTCGCGGCGCGGTGCGCCGACGCCGACGATCGTGCTGTTGGATGCCGCGCTCACGCTCGATCGCGTGCTCGTTGACGGCGAGCCCGACGGAGCGCGTTTCGATGCCGCAGTCGGCACGGCAATGCGTTCTGTCGCCGGCGGCGGTAGCGTCGGCGGCGTGTACGCATACGGCGACATGATCGGCCTGCTCTGGCAGGCTCGTCGCTTCAGTGCCGCGCGCAGGCTGGAGCAGCTGTGGAATGGACTCCAGGACGAGCTCGGCTTCGCGCTGTTCTGCGGTTTCCCGATCGACATTCTCGGCGATCAATCGCACGTGGTCGCGCGTGCCGAGGCGCAAGGCACGTCAGCGC
>DASRXC010000164.1:0-5407 GCA_035654355.1 Binatus sp. (SeqCode) | reverse complement strand
GTCGCCACGGTCGGCGGGCGCATCCTGGACGCGCAGGCCAAGCGGATCATCTCGTACGTCTTCTCGCAGGTCCGCCAGCAGCTCACGGGGGCGGCACCGGCGACGGCGTAGAATACAGTCCTCGTGCCAAGAGCTGAACTGCTCCAACGCGTCGCCGCGCTGCAACGCGAAGGCGTGCCCTTCGCACTGGCGACGGTCGTCGCGCGCAAGGCCCCGGTATCCTCGCATCTGGGCGATTGCGCGATCGTGTTCGAAGACGGCCGCGTCGAGGGCTATATCGGCGGTGGCTGTTCGCAAGAGATCCTGCGGACGCAGGCGCTTGAAGCGCTGCGCGCGGGCGAACCTCGTCTCGTTCGCATCTCACCCGACGATATTCCAGGATTGCCCGGATATCCGAGCGCCGAGCCTGACGACGAACAGTACGTTCGCGTGCGCATGACCTGCGCGAGTCAAGGAGCGGTCGATCTCTACATCGAGCCGTATGCGCCGCTCCCAGTGCTCGTGGTCGTCGGCGCGATGCCGATCGCGGCCGCGGTTGCAGCGCAAGCACGACTTACCGGTTTTGATGTCATCGCCGTGCGCGATCCAGACGAAGGCGGCGAACCACCTGACCTCACAGTCGAGGGCCTTAGCGCTCCGCTTGAATCGTTGCCCTCGAAGATGCGAACGCGCCGGATCTACGGCGTCGTCGCATCGATGGGCGAATACGACGATGTCGCGGTCGACGCGCTGCTTCGCGCGAACGCAGCATTTATCGCGCTGGTCGCAAGCCGGCCGCGTGCCGCCGCGGTGCTCGATTCGCTGCGGTCGCGCGGTTGGTCGGAAGCCGACCTCGCCCACGTGCATAGCCCCGCTGGTCTGGACATCGGAGCGAAGACCGCACCGGAGGTTGCGCTAGCGATTGTAGCCGACATCGTGAGAACGCGGCGTAGCGCAGCCACGGCGCCGGTGAAAAGCGACGAGACTGCCGTCGATCCCGTGTGCGGGATGACCGTCAGTCTCGTTGGTGCCGCTCATACGCTGCGCGTCGGCGACGTCACGCACGCGTTCTGCTCGCCCGGCTGTAAGCGCGCGTTCGTCGCGTCAGCGCTCAAACGGTGAGGGTGTAAGACTCCTGACCGCCGCGGCAGTCGACGTTGCTGCCCGACATGCCGTTGAAGTCCAGGATGAACGTCAAATCTGTCGTGCCATTGCCGGCTTCGACCGATCGGTCAAAACTATAGGTCACCTTCTGTGACCGGTGCGGTCCGAGCGGTTGCACGCCCATTTGACCGGTCTTGCGGCTTGCTTGGATCACGTCGACCGACTCGAGCAAATTGCCGGGCTGGGCGACATCGCCTTGATTCATGACGGTGATGGCAACGGTGTAGTGGTTGAGGGCGCCATTTTGCGTCACTGATTGGACGCCGGCGGAGACGATACTGGGGTCGGCGCACGGGCCTCCGCTAAGCGCCGCGGCAAGCATAAGTGCGAGCATTCGTTACTCCTTTTTTCGGTACATCTAGTGTACCCAATCGCATGGAAGCCGAAGCGAGAGCACACCGGTACTGAGGTATCGCGCGCTGCGAGCAAGAATGAGCCGGGATGCAATGCTCATGTTACGACGCAGGTCACGAGGGCGGCCAGCACCGAGCGGCGATCGCCGACGTTACATTTCCGACGCAGGAAGAGCAGCGGGAGTGGATCCGCTGCCAGAGCGAGGCGGACGACGATCAATACTGCACGGATTGCGACGCATATCAGAAGAGCAAGCCGCACTAGTTTCACGGCGAGCCGCGCGAGTTTTTGAATTAGGTTCGCGCCAACCACTTTGTAGTTAGCGCGCGAGCTCGTATGCGCGCACGTTATCTTCCGTACAGCGCACGCGCCAGCGGCCGGCCGCTAGTTGCGCCTGTAGCTTCGGTTTGATCTCGCGCTGGAAGGTGGCGTCGGGATAGTCGTCGGCATACACCAGGTAGTCGACGTTGTCGATGATGTCGCCGCTCACGTTCGGCCGCGTACCTGCGACGTGGGTGAACCATTCGTCGTGTGTCGCAAATGAGGCGTCGGTTGGCACGCACGCCAGCGCACGTCGTGCGGCAGCTAGATCGTGATATGGCGGGCGCAAATAGTACCGTAAATGCATCGGATTGAATGCGAGCAGGAAGAATGCGCAGAGCACGATTGCCGCATTCGTCCAGCGTGTCGCGGCGCGCGGCCCGGCCGTCGCTATGACATACACAACTGCGACGGCGGTTGCGATCAGCAGCCACGGCGCCCACAACAATGAGTACTGCGTGCCCATCGTGCGGATCGATTGCGCCGTCGACGCCAAAACGACCAGCAGGCCCGGTACCGCGAGCAGCCACCAGCGCGTCCGGAACGGCAAGAACGCCAGAGGGATGAACGCCTCGAGCAAATAGGTGATGCGCTGCGCCGTGGCCATGAATGGCGTCGCATTCGGATTCGGTGGCGGAGCGACGGGCGGCTGCGCGACGATGCCCGAGCGCGGACGCGCGCCGTAATGATAATAGAGCAATGGATACCAACCATAACGGCCGTTCGCCGGCTGGATGAATCCGAAATAGGCGATGCAGACGGCGATCGCGCCACCGGCGAGCCCAAGGAATGCGATGCCGGCTTGGCGCCGCTTCACAGGATCGGCGAAGAGGGTGCCGATGCCGCCGTGCGCGCGAAGGAATGCGATGCCGGCAACGATGCCGATCGCCGCAAACTCGAGCGAGACATCTTCCCGCACGAGCAGCGACAGGACACCCAACAACACGAACCAGGTCCAGCGGCCTCGGTCGGCTGCCCATAGGAGGCCGATCAAGAGCAACGGCACGCACGCGAGTATGTGGAAATCGGCGATGGCCTGCGACGCGAGCGGCGGATACAGCAGCGCGATATAGCCAAGTCGGGTCGCAAGGCTCTCGTCGACGTGCGGACGGATGAACGCATAGAGCGCGCAGGGCACGGCGGCGATCAG
The DNA here is from genome assembly GCA_035654355.1 of Binatus sp. (SeqCode). Taxonomy (GTDB): domain Bacteria; phylum Vulcanimicrobiota; class Vulcanimicrobiia; order Eremiobacterales; family Eremiobacteraceae; genus JAFAHD01. The sequence continues at coordinate 2,439 of DASRXC010000164.1, read as the reverse complement.
CACGACCTGTGCGAGCAACAGAGCAAGACCGGAGTGCGCGATCGCGACCAGCGGATAGAAGAGTCCGAGCAACGGCGAGAAGTGGACGCCGAAATCGGATCCATTCTCAAAAGCCGAGCGGTATCCATGAAACGCGTTGAGCGCTACCTGCGTGTAGATGCCGGTGTCGACACCGGCCTGCCAGCGCTGCCAATGGCCGACGACGAGCGCTCCGGCTATGAGCGCATAAAGCGCGCACGCAACCGTCAGCCAAGCCAATCCGTGACGCGCAGGTGACTCCGCGCTCTGGTGGCGTAAGGGGTCGGTCACAAACGCCCTATGAGCGATGTGTACGTCACGGTCCTGGCTAAACCAAGATCAAAGTCGTCTAGCGTTATTTGGGATGGCACCCGAGCTATTGTCCGCGTTCGCGAGCCGGCTTATGAAGGAAGAGCGAACGAGGCATGCAGCAAGGCGCTCGCCGCTGCGTTGCGGGTGCCGTCATCATCGGTCACCCTCGCACGCGGTGGCCGCGCGAAGATCAAAGTGTTCGCGTTGAGCGGCCTCTCGCGCGTCGAGCTGGAAACCCGCCTTGCCTCGCTCCGTGAATCAGGAACGAGTCGTTCCAGTTAGCTCGAGATCGTCGGCCTCAAGGACGTCGAACAAATTGTCGAGCCCGAGACGTTTGGCGATCGGATAACGGCGGTGATAGTCTTCCGGATCTTTGAGATCGGCGACTTTCCGAGCCTCGAAGTGCTTGTTGACTTCCTCGAACTTCGAGGTGTCGGCGTGAGACCGCAGCCACGCCGCGACATCCGCATCCGAGGAAGCGGTACGCACGGCCTCAAGCAGATCAGCTTCACTTACGCCGATCATCCCCAGCATTTGAGTGCTGAACCCGGGGACCTTATAGCCGCCGAGGTTTCCCCCGGGCAGCGACGCCCGCATCTTGTCGATCGTGCGCGGTAAGAGGACGAGGCCCGCCAGGCGCTCGCGCGGCCCCCGTGGGGGGCTTAGAGATAGGTCAAGTGGCTCCATGGTGCACAGGGTTGCACGCAGAACTCTACGCCCCTGCGCGTGCCGATAATCTAAGGGAAATGCGTCTTCCTCGACTGTGGCCGCTGCTTGCGGCCGCGCTCATCACTGCCGGGTGCTCGCAAGGCGGCGCTATCACCAACCCGCCGAACCCGAACGCAGGAGGATCGACACCGACACCGGTGCCGGCAGGAAAGATTGCGCTCAACGATCTTGGCGCCGGTACGTATCTCGGCTTTGAGGGCGGGCTGTACCCGAACGGTTCAAATAACCCGCCCCCGGGGCATGACACCGACGGCATGAGCTTTTCGAAGAAGATCCAGCCGCTGGATGTGAACGGCAACCCGAGCGCGAGCGGCAAGATCGTGCTGATGTCGATCGGCATGTCGAACACCACCGATGAGTGGTGTGGCAATGGCGGTGGATCGCCGTGCGTCGCGTCGACGTTCACCTCACTCGCCCATGCATCCGGCGGCCTGAATTCGGCGCTCGTCATCGCGGACGGCGCGCTCGCCAGCCAAGACGCCGACAAATGGATCGATTCGAACGCCGCACATTGCCTGCCGACAAATCCGCCGTGGTGCAACAACTACAACCGGATCGCGAGCCAGATACTGCCTCCGCTTTCCGTGTCGGAGAAACAGGTCCAAGCCATCTGGCTGAAAGAGGCGGACGAGAACCCGACTCAATCGCTGCCCCTATCTGGCGCCGACGCGTACGTGCTTGAAGGATATCTCGGTCAAATCGCGCGCGCGGCGAAGCAGCGTTACCCGAACCTGCAGATGATCTTCTTGACGAGTCGCATCTACGGCGGCTATGCGACCTCACCGCTGAATCCCGAACCGTACGCGTATGAATCCGGCTTTGCGGTCAAGTGGCTCATTCAAGCCCAGATCAACCAGATACAAGGTGGCAGTGTCGATCCCATCGCCGGCGATCTCAACTACAATGCCGGCAGCGCGCCGTGGCTTGCGTGGGCGGCGTATGTGTGGGCGAACGGCGCGACCCCGCGTTCCGACGGACTCGTCTGGTGCAACGCCCAGACCGCATCACCATGCAACGGCGAACAAGACTATCAGTCCGACGGCACGCATCCACTCAATCCGACCGGTACCGCCAAAGTCGCCAACCAGCTGCTGACCTTCTTTCGAACGTCGCCGTACACGGCATCCTGGTTCCTCTAACGCTTTAAGCCGCCGCTCATTCGGCGTTCACCGACTCCTCACTACGCGGGGCGATTTCGCGCGGTATTGCTGGCGTTTCATGGATAACAAGCCGGGTGCAGGCGCGCGTCGCGCCGCACCGACCAAAGGAGTTCAAAACGATGAATCGTCCACTGACCCTCTCGTTCGCCGGCGCCCTTGCCGCCATCATGATCCTTCCGTCGATGTCGTTTGCGATGTCCGGCCCGCAGAGCGACAACAA
>DASRXC010000163.1:0-8327 GCA_035654355.1 Binatus sp. (SeqCode) | reverse complement strand
GTCATGGCGACGAGACTTCAAGGCGCCACGGCGCGCCCACGCGATCGTTATCGATCCCGGCATGGCGTTCGGAACGGGCCTGCATGCGACGACGCGATTGGCCTCGACGCTCTTGTTGGAACGCGTGCGGCCAAACGACATCGTGATCGATCTAGGCTGCGGCAGCGGCATCCTCGGCCTCGCCGCAGCGCGCCGCGGCGCACGGGTCTATCTGTGCGATAATGATGCGAATGCGGTGGGCATCGCGAAGAAGAATTTTTCAATCAATCGCTTGCGGGCCAAGCGCATCGCCCGGGCGACACGCATTCCGGCATCGTTTCCGAAAGCGAACATCGTCGTCGCGAATATCGATGGTCCGGCGCTTGGTGCACTCGCAGCGAATATCTCTGGCGCTCTCACGCGCGGCGGCATCGCGATCTCTGGCGGCATCGATGCTCGAGGCCGGCTCGAAGTTCTCGCTCAGTTCGCGCGCGCCGGCCTGTATTTCGTAAGCGAGCATCGGCGCGGCGCATGGTTCGCATACGTCCACGTGCGGGCGTGAGCATGCCGCGATTCTTTGTCGACGAGCGCTGCGCGCCCGATCTGCGCGTCACGCTGAGCGCAGAGGACGCGCACCACGCGCTCCAGGTTCTGCGTCTGCGCGACGGCGATGCAGTGGTGGTCATCAACGACGGGACCGCGTGGGATGCCACGCTGACAACGTCTGAGCGCGGCCGCGCGGACGCAGTCATCGCGGCACCGCGGCAAGAGACTGGAGGCGAACTCCCGTCTGCGGTCACCGTCCTTCAAGCACTGATCAAAGGCAACAAGTTCGACGAGGTCGTGGAAAAAGTCGTCGAGCTCGGTGCGCGGCGGATCGTGCCCGTTCGGTGCGAACGCGGCTATGGCGAAGCGGGTGACGCGAAACTTTCGCGCTGGCGGCGCATCGCGCGCTCGGCCGCGCAGCAGTCGAGGCGGCGCACCTTGCCGAGCGTCGAACAACCGCTGCCGTGGAGCGACGCGGTGCTCGCATACGGCGGCAGCGCCCTGCTCGTCGCGTACGAAGGCGCACAGCCAGGCACGTTCACGGCGGCCATTGAGCGCGTCAAGCGCGCGCCGGACGTGACGATCGCGATCGGGCCGGAAGGTGGACTCACCGACGCAGAAGTCCAGACGGCCCGTGACGCGGGCGCAGCGATCGTTTCGTTAGGGCCGTCTGTGTTGCGCACGGAAACCGCAGGTGCTGCGATGTTGTCAGCGCTCGCGGCGACCGCCGGCTGGTGGTGAGCCAGGTGAGGGTTTTCGGCGAAAGGAACGCCTTGCGCGAATGAGCTCGAACTATGACGTGTCCGTCATCGTCCCTACTTATAATGAAGCGCAAGGTATCGAAAAGCTCATCAGCGCGCTTACGAGCGTCTTCAAAAGCGCGGGGATCGACGGCGAAATCGTCATCGTCGACGACAACTCCCCAGACGGAACGGGTGCGCTGGTCGATTCGCTTGCGGCCAAGTACCCCGTACGATGCGTGCACCGCGCCGGCAAGCTCGGCCTTTCATCCGCGGTCATCGACGGCTGGAAGACCAGCCAGGCTCCCATCCTCGGTGTGATGGATGCGGACTTCAGTCATGACCCGAGCGTCGTGCCGCAACTCATCAACGCGATCCGCAACGGCGAGTGTCAACTGGCGATCGGCAGCCGTTATGTCGCCGGCGGCGGCATCACCAACTGGCCATGGCGGCGGAAGATCACGTCGCGCGTCGCGATCGCGCTCGCACGCCCGCTGACAAGTGTGAAAGACATCACGTCGGGATTCTTCTTTTTCAAACGCGAGGTCATCGACGGCGTCAAGCTCGACCCGATCGGCTTCAAGATCGGGCTTGAAGTCATCCTCAAAGGGAAGTATTCTCATGTCAAGGAATTTCCATACGTTTTCACCGACCGGACTGCAGGGACGAGTAAGCTCAATAGTGGGGAGATCGTCAACTACCTGAAGCAGTTATCGAAGGTGTATTTCGGGGGACGAGCCTGATGCCGACGCCCAACTGGTTGCGCCGGCGAGGCGCGAAGCCGCAACCAGCGGACGACAAGCTCTGGGAGATATGTCCGTCCTGCGGCGAGCGCATCTTCATCAAAGACCTCGACGCTCGGTTACGCGTGTGCCCGAAGTGCGGGCACCACTTCCGCTTGCCCGCGCTCGACCGCATCGCGCTACTGGCCGACGGCGACTTCGAGGAGATTGCGGAAAACCTGACGACTGGCGATCCACTCGGTTGGTCAGACCGCGTGCCGTATCGCGAAAAAACTCAAAACGACCGCACGAAGTCGGGCTTGCTGGAAGCGATCATCGTCGGCTTTTGCACGATCGAACACATCCCAACCGGCTTGGGCGTGATGGACTTCAACTTCCGCGGCGGCACGATGGGTGGCGTCGTCGGCGAGAAGGTGACGCTGTTGGTCGAGGAGTGCGCGCGCCGTCGCGTGCCCTGCGTGCTCGTCACCGCGTCGGGCGGCGCGCGCATGGAAGAAGGCATGATCGGCCTGATGCAGCTCGCCAAGACCAGCGCTGCGGTAGAGCGCTTCGGCGAGCTCGGCCTGCCATTGGTGAGCGTTCTGACCGATCCGACGACTGGCGGCGTTTCGGCTTCCTACGGCTTCCAGGGTGACATCGTCATCGCCGAAAGCGGCGCGGCGATCGGCTTCGCGGGCAGGCGTGTGATCGATCAAACCATTCGCCAGAAGCTGCCCGAAGGGTTCCAAACCGCTGAGTTCTTACTCGAGCATGGCCAAGTCGACATGGTCGTGCGCCGCGCAGACATGAAAGCGGCACTGGCGAACGTGCTGCGCTTCTTGAGCAGCAAACGCTATGGAGCGGCCGAAACCGTGCGGCCGAAGTCCGCTTGAACGTCATCGTCGAGCTCGAAAAGCCGTTGCTCGAGCTTGAGGCCAAGATCGAAGGTCTCAAGAAGCTCAACGAGACGCAACGCGTCGATTTCTCAGCCGAGATCCGCGCGCTGAACGAAAAGGCTGTCTCGCTCGAGGCTGAGATCTTCGGCAGCTTGACGCCGTGGCAGCGCGTGCATCTCGCACGCCATCCCAGGCGGCCCCTCGCGATGGATTACATCGCGAAGTTGGATGGATTTGTCGAACTGCACGGCGATCGCACCTATCGCGACGACCCGGCGCTCGTCGCGGGATTCGCTTACCTCGCCGGCGTGCCGGTCTTCGTGCTCGCGCAGCAAAAGGGCCGTGACACCAAAGAGAATTTGTATCGCAGCTTCGGCATGGCGCACCCCGAGGGCTATCGCAAGGCCGCTCGCATCATGCGCCTCGCAGAGAAATTTGGCAAACCGTTGCTGACATTCGTAGACACTCCGGGCGCGTATCCGGGTATCGGCGCGGAAGAGCGCGGCCAGTCCGAAGCCATCGCGACCAATATCAAATTGATGACTGGACTGCGGGTGCCGATCGTCGTCAACATCGTCGGCGAGGGCGGCAGTGGCGGCGCGCTAGCGATCGGCGTTGGCGATCAAATCCTAATGCTGCAGCATGCGATCTACTCGGTCGCCTCGCCGGAAGCGGCATCCTCGATCCTGTGGCGCGACTCCGGAAAAGCGGAAGAAGCGGCGCAGCGCTTGCGCTTAACGTCCGAGGATCTGTTCGAATTCGGCATCGTCGATGAAGTCATTCAGGAGCCGATGGGCGGCGCGCACCGCGATGCGGCGAAGATCGTCGACGTCGTGCTTGCGGCCGATGCGCGCGCATTGGCGTCGTTGTTGCGCCTGTCACCCCAAGAGCTTCTCGATCGACGCTACGAGAAGTACCGCAAGATCGGGGCGCATGAAGAGATGGTGCTTGACCGTGCGGCGCGGTAAGCTGAAGCGCACCATCGACCGCCTCGCGGGCAGAAGGCTGGGCCGCGCGGCGCGCAAGCAGCGTGAGCGCTCGATGGTTCGGGTGATGGGGATCGCCGGACGGGTGCTGGGATTGGCAGCAGCGTTATTAGTGATTGCGTCATTTTCGGTACAAGCCTGGCGTATCGGCGCTGCCAATTATTCGCTGCATCGCCAGATCGATCAAGTCGAAGATCAGAATCGCCAGCTCGCGGCCGACAGCGTCAAGCTGCGCGAAGACATCATCTTGTCACGCAACCCCGAGTACCTCGTACCCCTCATTCACGAGCAGCTCGGACTTACAAAACCGCACGAGGTGTTCATCGAGGTAGCGCCTCCCGGGCAGAAATGACCCGGCTGAGAGGGTCGCAGAGACGCGCTTTGCGCTCATGAAGGGAATCGTGATCTCGTGCAGCCGATACGGCTGCGTCGTGCGCCTCGCCGATGGTCGGATCGGCAGTCTTCCTTCCAGCGATCCTCACTTCGCGCAGCTTAAGAAAGTGGTTTCGAAGGCAGCTCGCCCGCGGCTCGACTTCGATGCGGCAGAGAGCGAAGGATGGCGCGTGCTGACGGTCGCTGCAGAGATCGACGCCACCTTGCAATCCGATGCGGACGCGATGGAACCACCTCCGAGTAGCACTGCCGTGACGACTGCAGCCTCATTGGATGATAAGATCATCGAGTATCTGCGCCAAACTGAGGAATGGGATCCTCACAGCGCCTTGGCGTCGCGCGTGCAGGAAGCAAAAGAAGCGCGCGCCACTCGCATAACGCGAGTCCGAAAAAAGCGTTAGATGCGCGCCGCCGTCATCTCTGCGGGCACCAATTCGTGCCGCTTGCTCATCGTACGCAACGATGACGGTCAACTACGCATCGAACATCACGATATTCGCGGTACCAGGCTCGGACAAGGAACGGACGTGACGGGTACGCTCAACGCCGATGCGATGCAGCGGACCGTTGACGCGATTGAACACTTCGCGCGCCTTGGGAAAGGTGCCGGCAAACTTTTCGTCATTGGGACCAGCGCGTTGCGCGACGCGGCCAACGCTTCTCAATTCATCGCTCGTGTCCGAGACATCACCGGAGTCGAGCTCCACATCTTGACCGGAGAAGAAGAAGCGCGCGCCTCCTTTGACGGTGCGCGCTGGGCACTCGAACAAGCTGGACGCGACTTCCACGAGCCACTCACAGTCGTCGACATCGGTGGCGGCAGCACCGAGATCGCGACGCGCGAGCGCGTTGCGTCTTTGCCGATCGGGGCGGTGCGGCTTACAGAGCGGTTCGTCAAGAGCGACCCGCCCAAGGCCGAAGAACTCGGAGCATGCCGCACCGCGGTTCGGTTAGTGTTGGATGGCTTTCCAATCGATCGTTCGGGAACGCTGACGTTCGTGGGCGGCACGGCGGATACGGCTGCGCGTATGCTCTACGCGTACGACATGACTGGGCTGACTCGCGTCGCCGAGTTGGACTTAGCTGATCTCGAGGACCTGTTGGCACTCGTGAGCTCGCTGCCCGTCGAGCAGCGCAAGCGGCTTCACGCGTTGCCTGAATCGCGGGTGGATATCTTCCCTACGGGACTTGTTATCATCGATGAGATCGTGCGATGCGCAAACGCCGATTCATTTTTGGTGAGTGAAAGTGATTTGTTGATCGGGTACGTGCGCGAACATCTTCGAGTGTAGGCGCGTGGTATCTCATGGGATGACCGGGACTCGAACCCGGACGCCCTTGCGGGCAACAGATTTTCGCGCCGCTATGGCTTTCGCCACCGCCTTGCGTTTCGCGGTCCGGACTGTGCCTTGACCATAGCGTCTATCACGCGTTAGGCCGCGCCCGTCCAGTCTCTACACCTTCTCCTTTACCGGAGCTTGGCTCGGCGTTGTCACGCCCGTAGGCAGAGAGTTCGCCGACTTTGAGCGCATCCCGAATGTGGTTTCCCGTCATTCGGCTCCAAATGAAGTCTGTTGTGTCTGCCGATTTCACCATCATCCCACGATGGATGACGCTGACGTTGGGCGAGGTGCCGCTGAAACCCTAGGTTTTAGCGCGTGACGGCTTCGATGCTGATCGTTATCTCGACGTTATCGCCGGCGACAAACGTTCCGCCGGGTGTCTGCTGCGCCCAATTCAAACCGAAGTCCTGACGCTTGATCGTCGTGCTCGCGGAATACGAGACGCGGTGATGACCTCGGCCATCGACTGTCGTGCCATCGACATGACCAGCTAATGTCGCAGTTTTGGTCACGCCATGAATCGTCAGCTGACCGTTCGCTGTGAACGTGTCGCTCGGCCCAGCCGTGATATCGGTGCTCTTGAACGTCATCGTCTTGAAATTCGTGACGTCGAGCCATTGCGGCCCGCGCAGATCGCTGTCGCGATCGGAGTTGCGCGTGTCGATACTGGCGGGGTCGAGCGCCGCATCGATCGTCGTCGGCACTAGGCTCTGGGCAGGAGTAACGACGCTGGCTTGCGTGATCAGTATGGAACCGTGGACGTGCGTGACGCCTAAATGGACGACGCTGAATTCAGCGATCGAATGACCCGGATCGACCGACCAAGTGACGTCGCCTACCGCGGACCATGCAGGTGCGACCGCGCAGACAAGGACCATGAAGGCTGCGGCGACCGCGCTAAGAGAGCGCATCATAGGTACGAATGGTACTCCGAAAACCTTAAAGTTCGCCGCGAGCAGGTGTTTCGCGGCGCCCGCGCAGCCGGCCTATCGGGCATGCTGGTGTATGACGTGCGCGCCGATGGCCGAGCGATCGCCGATCCAGCGCGAAGGCGGAATAGCCCAGAATTGAGCCATGCGGTTGAGCGCCCCCGCGTACTTCACGCGATATCGCGAAAAACGTTCCCATCCCTCATCGCCGCCCGTGATGCTCCAGCCGGCGTCGCGCAAGGTGGCGCATGCTTGATCGAATTCCCAACGCTCGATCCCGATCTCGCCTGTCTCAGAGATGCGGAAATAATGGGCCATGTCGCGCACGAGATGGGCGCCCGCCATGTGCATGAGCGTCGCCTGGCCGACGAGCGGGCTATCCGTCAGCGTGATGACCATCGTCGCCGCGTCAAGAAGCGCACCGAGCGTGCCGATCCACGACTCATCGTCGTGGCTTGAGCGGAAGTAAGCCAGGATCGGATACGCGAGATGCGACTCGAGCACCGTCGCCGCCCATTCCTCACCCTCGCGCAAGCTGACGGCGAAATCCTTGGTCAAATCGTTCCTCGACACCGACTCGAGCAGCGTCACACCCGACGGCGGGGCGCCCGCGCGCCCGCCCATCATCACCACGAAGATCTCGCGCTTTTGGAACGACCCGAAGATGGAGAAGATGAATGAGATGCTCAGCGCGAACAGCGCGAGCCCCGTCGCCGCTGACCCAAGCGCGAGCAGGCGCGTCATCAAGCCCGTCGCCACGAAGTCGCCGTATCCGATCGTTAACAATGACGCACCGGCGAAATAGACCGCGTCGCCGTAGTTGTGGATCTGCGGATTGATGTGGACGCGCAATGCATAGAAGATGAGGCCGTAGCCGACCAAGAGGCCGACGAGCCATGCGCCGAGCAGTACCACGAGCATTGCCGGCGCGAACCGTCCGAGGATATCCTCGCGCGTGTCGGCGTCTCGGAATCGCAACGCGAACGCGCGCCACGCATACCATGTCTCGCGCACGATGCCGACGCTCAGCCGCAGCGTCGCCCCGGCCATGCGCGGTAAGACGACCGCCGCGAAGATGTCATAGAGCATCAGGCAGACGATTGTCACGCCCACGATGAATTCGATCCAGTCGAGCGCGTTCACGGTGCGACGACGTCGCCTGCCGCGTACGCGGTGATCTCGTCTACCGACCGGCGGCCCGCGATGCCGTCCGCCACCGCTATCCCGTTGAGCGCGCCGAACTTGAAGCCGTGGCCGGAGCAGGCGCTGACCAGCCACGCATTTCCGAGCCGTTCGATAAGGAAACGCTCATCCGGCTGCACAGTATAGAAGCATGTGCGCGCTGATTTGATGCGGTAGCGCTCGAAGTCGCGCAGCGCCCGCCGCGCCTGCTCGAAGACGACTTCCGCCTCTCCCTGTTGCGGCTCGCGATCGGCGTCCGGCTGTCCCTGCAGACTAAAGCGGTGGTCGCCGACTTTCATGTCCGTTCCGCCGTACGGCGGCACGAGATAGAATCCGGCCCCGTCGAGGTCCATCAGCATCGGGCCGCGACGCCAATGGTCCGCATATTCGGGCGGCGCCTCGACGTAAGCGACCACTTGACGCGATGGCGTCACCCGCGTGCACATCGACGACACGATTCGATCCACCCAGGGTCCCGCCGCGATGACCAGTGCGTCGGCGTCGATCGCCGCCCCGTCCTTGAGCTGAGCGCGAGCCCGCTCGACATCGACCTCACGGACTTGAGTATGCTCGAGCAGCCGCGCTCCACGGGCTCGCAGAAACTTCGCGAG
>DASRXC010000162.1:0-5485 GCA_035654355.1 Binatus sp. (SeqCode) | reverse complement strand
GGCTTCGAGCGCCGGCCCTTCTTTGAGCGCAGCGCGTGCCCGCTCGACATCGACGTCGCGGACTTGGGTATGCTCGAGCAGCCGCGCGCCGCGCGCTCGCAAGAACTTCGAGAGCGATTCGAGGATGCGGCTCGCGAAAAGTTCGCCGCCCGATTCAAGGTAGAGCGCATAACGGATGCCGTCAGCGCGCAGCATCGGGAAGATGCGCTCGATATCGGCGGGCGTAAGACGTTTTGATTCGATGCCCTTTCGTTGGAGCGTCTGCGCGGAAGCGTCGGTCCAGCTGTCATCCGATCGCGCGATCGCCAATGTCCCCGTGCGCGCGTACAGCGTCTCGCCGAGATCTTGCCATACCAAGTCCCACGCGCGATACGCGTGCGTCACCATGCTCGTGTATCCGTCGCTCGCGCCGTACGGAAAACGGATCAAACGGTTCTGATCGTACGACGAGCCGAGCGGATTGGGAATGGGACCCTGCTCGACCACGGTGACATCGTGGCCGTCGCGAACGAGCGCCCACGCCGATGCGAGGCCGTTGATGCCGGCGCCGATGACCGTGATCCTCATCGCGGGTGCATTCAAGGCGCGGAAGCCTCACCCTGTCGGAGGCGCGGTACGTCAACAGGCCGCCGCGCGCGCATGCGCCAAGACCGTTCGACATGGCGCTCGCCATCAATGACTACACCGTTTTGAAAAGCGTGCGCGCCGTATGTCCGCGCTGCTTTTCGGACGATCCATCGTTCGATCCGCAGTGGCCGGTGGACATCGCCGACGGTCATCTTGTCGCGCGCGATGGCAAGGTCTTACTGCGCCGGTACTGCCGTCGCGGTCATGGTGAAGTCTGGTCGCTGTACGAAGAAGACTTCGAGCTTTGGCGCTACCTGCAGCAATGGCGCGTGCCGACCAAGATCATCAACCCCGACACGAGCGACATCTATCCGCTGCCGACCGGCTACGAGCACGGGCTCGGACCAGCGCATCTCCAGCACACGTGCATCTACTTGCTCGACATCACCTCGCAGTGCAACCTGTCGTGTCCGGCCTGCTACGCGGAGTCAGGCCCGAAACAAACGCAGTACACGCCTCTCGAGAATGTGGTGCGAGCGGTGCGCACCGCGATCGAGCGCGAGTCGGGGCGGCTCGACGTCGTCATGATCAGCGGCGGTGAGCCGACCGTCCATCCGCAGATCGTCGACATCTTGCGCGAACTCGCGGCATTGCCGGTGACGCGCATCCTGCTCAACACCAACGGCATTCGGCTGTCAAGCGACAACCGGCTTGTGGAGTTCTTGCACGAGCAACGCAAGCGCGTCGAGGTATATCTTCAATACGACGGCCAGCGCGCACAAACGCATCTGGAACTGCGCGGCCAGGATCTGCGAGCGGTGAAAGAGCGCGTCCTCGCCAAGCTGTCTGCTGCGTCAGTCTTCACGACACTCGTGATGGTTGTGACGCGCGAGAACCAGGACCTGATTGGCGAAGTGCTCGACACCGCTTTGGACACGCCGTTTGTCGGCGGCGTGATGTTTCAACCGGTGTTCGGCTCGGGCCGCGCCCCACGGTTCGATGCGATGGATCGCGTGACGACGACCGGCGTTTTGCGGCGCATCGAAGAGCAGTGCGAACGCGTCAAGGCGATGGACCTCATCGCGTTGCCGTGCAGTCACCCTGACTGCTGTGCGATTGGTTACATGCTCAAAGGGAACGATGGCGCGTACCGCAGCCTGGCCGGGCTGGTCGGACACGACATGCTCCAGCGCAATCTCGGCGTCGTCGGCAATACGATCGCGTTTGCCGACACACTCGCGATCGTGCGCGATGCACTCGGTGGTCTGATGTCCGAGTCCATGACACTCTCGCGTCCTGAGCTGGTCAAGCATTTATCCACGCTGTGCTCGGCCTGCGATTTCGGCGGCGTGGCCGGCCTGATCAACGCCGCGTTTCGCAAAGACGCTGCCCACGAATTCGTTGGCAACCGCGTCAAACGCATCACGATCAAGCATTTCATGGATGCTGATACGCTGATCACGGAGCGACTCGAACAATGCTGTGTGCATGTCGGCAGCGCCGGAAACGATCCGGTGCGCATGCCGTTTTGCGCGGCACGGCTCTTCCCGAAAGTGCGCGCCAAAGCTCTTGAGGGAGCGACCACGCGAGCGGAGGTTGCGATGTACCATGGCGGTTGACAATCCGGCTGCTGACGCCCGCCGCCAGCGCGGCGAGATGGTCGAGGGCTGGGCATTCACGTTCTGCAAAGCAGCGTTTCTCGCGTTGCTGTTCCAAAAATACACGTTGCTCGCGACCGCTGGGATCGCGACCGGTTTGTATCTCTATGCGCTGGCGTCAGGGGTGCGCGAGTGGCGGTGTTTCGTGAAACCACCATGGGTGATCGTCGCGATGGCCGGCATCACCGCGTTCCAGGTCTATTGGTTGTTTTTCCGTGGCTGAAGGACCGCCGCCAGTTCCGGCCCCGCCAAACACTTCACGATGCGAGAATTGCGGGCAACCCGTGCCTACAAGCGCGTCGCTGTGCCCTAATTGCGGCGCGTTAAATCTGTCGGCCGAACGGCAGCGCTACATCACTCGGCGCAATCGGACGTGGATCACCGTTCTCGGCTCGCTCGTCGGGTGCGCGGTACTTCTGTCAGCCGCGCTGTTCTTCGGCATGCTCGCGATATGCAGCGGCCTTTCGAATAACTGGCACTGAGAAGGAAATAGCGATGATGTTGCTCTCGGCTCTGTGCTACGGTCTCGGGTATCTCGCGGCGCTGGCAGCGTTTGGATACATGGCGCGCCGGCGCGGCATCGCGACCACCGGCGTCTGGACGCTTATGGGCGCGGGCCTGATCGGCGGGCTTGCCGGTGCGAACATCACGCAACTCATCGTCACCGGGTCCCCGGGGAAGACACTGCTCGGCGGCGTCATTTGCGGATACGTCGCAGTCGTTCTCACCAAACGCTGTCTCGGGATCGTACGGCCCACGGGCGATCTGTTCGCGATGGCCCTCGCGGCCGGCGAGGCCGTCGGGCGCTGGGGATGCTTTTTCGGGGAATGCTGCTACGGCAAAATCGCGGCCCACCTCCCTTGGGCGATCTATGAACACGGCGCGTATCGTCATCCAACGCAAGCCTATCTTGCGCTCGCTGCGACCGGCATCTTCATCGTGCTCTGGCAGCTGCATAGGAAACCGTTGCCCGAGAATGCGCTGTTCTACATCCAAGGTGTGTTGTTCTGTTGCGCGCGCTTCGGCATCGAATTCTTCCGTGAAGGTTCGGCGTTATTTGCGGGCCTCACGCTTGCGCAGTACGCGTGCGCCGCGGGCCTATTGTTCTTCGGGTATAAAATGGTAGAGCTCGTCATAAAGGAGACCGCGCCATCACACGTTGCGCGAACTGCGGCGGCCCACTAGACCCATCCGCGACGGCACAAACCTGCCCGAACTGCGGACAGCAAACATCGCCGGTCGCCGTCGACAGCAGCGTCTATGGCATCGCCGGGTGTCTTGTTGGCGGCGTCGTCGGCCTGGTGCTCACCTTTGCGGCGCTTGGGCTCGCCTTTAGCTCCATCTTCGGCAGCGGCCACTTGCCGGGTCCACTAAAGCTCGTGATCGTCCTGATCGACATCCTCGTGGTTTTCGGAGCTTTCGCTGCGTTCCGCTGGTGGGCTCCTCGGTCGCGGCACCCGAGCTTTGTGCGAGCATTCGCGTTATCGGCTGCGATCATCGGACTCGGCGGCCTTACGCTGTGCTCAGGCATTTTCAGCAAAGACCAGAGCGGCATAGCGCTTGCGCAAACCCAAGTCACCGCGCCGGCGAAAACCATTTCGATCGGCAACATGCGCTTCGATATGTATGGCGCACAAAACGCCCCGGGTCCGGCGCTCATCCTTATTCCGAGCTTGTCGATGGGATCGTGGGAGTGGCAAAGCACGATCGGTGCGTTCTCCAACGATCACGCCGTCTACGCCGCGACGATGTCCGGGTTTGACGGCGCGCCGGCGTCGCCGCCTCCGTATGTCGCGCAAGCCGACACGGCTGTGATGCATTTGGTGTCGCAAGAGAATTTGAAGCAGCCGGTTCTCATCGGGCACGGTTTCGGCGGGCACATCGCCATCCGGCTGATAGAAGAACATCCAGACGCGTTCGGCGGCGCCGTGATCGTCGACGAGACGCCCTACTTCCCACCTCTTGCGGTAGGACAGACGCCGCAGGACCGCGCGCAGAAAATCGCGTCGTTCTCGGACGCCATAGCCTCGGCTCCAGATTGGATCTACCAAGACCAAACGCGGTCGACCATCGCGACGCTGGTGACCGATCCGGCGCGCGCCGGCGAAGTCGCTGACCACTCGCTGCGCAGCGATCGCACGACGCTGGCCGGCGCGATGAGCGAGATGTCGATGGAAGACCTGCGGCCGAACCTAGCAAAGATCGACAAGCCGTTGCTGGTGATCGCGCCCGTTTCCCAGCAGGCGCCCTACATGAACGACCAGCTTCGCGCGCTGCAGCCGGCCCAGCTCGACCAGGCGATCCATGACTACTACGTCTCGCAGTATCCCGGCGCTCGAACACTCACGGTGCTGACGATCGACAACTCGAAGGACTTCGTGATGCTCGATCAACCCGATTTGTTCAATCAAGACCTTCGGGCTTTCTTAAGCACCCTGCCCAAGTAACCGATCGCCGCGTCAGAGGCCCAGGGACGCCGCCGTCCCATGCGCCGCCGACGAAAGTAGGAGACGGCTTCGTACGCGTTTGCGAAATCACGCAACGCGCGCTGTTGTGGCGCTCGTTCACGCCGCGCTGCGGGAGGGTTCGAGGCCGCCGCGCCGAGAAAAGACGCCTGTTCCGTCCTTAATATATCCGAGCGCGAT
Organism: Binatus sp. (SeqCode); assembly: GCA_035654355.1. Classification (GTDB taxonomy): domain Bacteria; phylum Vulcanimicrobiota; class Vulcanimicrobiia; order Eremiobacterales; family Eremiobacteraceae; genus JAFAHD01. The sequence continues at coordinate 615 of DASRXC010000162.1, read as the reverse complement.
TTGTCAATCGCGCCGCGACAGCGGCGACCGCGAGGTCGCCTTCGTTCTGGAGCCCATCCGATTTGAAGATCGTCGTCACCGTCAAACAAGTGCCGGACACGAACGCTGAGAAAACGTTCGATCCGGTCACGAAGCGTTTGAACCGCACCTCGATCGAGAACGTGCTGAATCCGTTCGACGAGTACGCGATCGAGGAGGCGCTGCGCATCAAAGAGGCACAAGGGGCGGACACGACCGTCACGATCCTGACGATGGCGCCGCCCAGCGCAACCGACGTCGTGCGCAAGGCGCTCGGCATGGGCGCCGACAACGCGGTCTTGATCTCCGACGACGCCATAGGCGGCAGCGACACCATGGCGACCGCCTATGCGCTCGCGCAAGCCCTCAAACATATCGGCTTTGATCTTATCCTGTCCGGCACGCAGAGCACCGATGCCATCTGCAGCGTCGTACCGGCCGCCATCGCGGAGCATCTCGGGGTGCCGTGCGTCACCTATGTGAAGAAGCTGGCGATCGCTGACAGCTCGATCGACGCGCAGCGCGAGACTGAGAGTGGATTCGTTCGCGTGCGTGCGCCGCTGCCGGCGCTCGTCTCAGTCACCAAAGCGATCAACG
>DASRXC010000161.1:0-7205 GCA_035654355.1 Binatus sp. (SeqCode) | reverse complement strand
CTGGCTGCATTGCGCCGGCATGGGATCGCATGCAATCAAGTCCTCTACCATCTACAAGAGCGATCGATCGAGCACGCAGTGATGCCGTTCTGTGTTCAGCACGACATCGCCGTCGTCGCCTACAGTCCGTTCGGCCACGGCAAGTTCTTGCGGCCCGGCTCCCGCGGTAAGCGCGCGCTAGAAGAAATCGCGCAACGGCATAACGCGACGCCGCGGCAGATCGCGCTGGCGTTCTTGACGCAGCGCGAGATGACGTTCACGATCCCCAAGGCGAGCAGCGACGAACACGTGCGTGAGAACGCCGCGGCGGGCGAGATCGAGCTCACGCCCGATGACGTCGCTGCCATCGACGGAGCATTTCCGCTTGGGCGGCGCGGCGGATCGCTGCCGACCGCTTAACGCGCCAGCGTCAATCCGTTAGCAGCGACACGTTGCCCGCCGTCGTGTTCAGCTTCACCTTGATGCGGCCGTCTCCGAGCGTCTGCGTCAGACTCGCGCCGGCATAGCCCTGGGTCGGGACTTGGCCGAAATCGCTTCTGATCGAGCCGGCGGTGGTCGACACATCGAAGATCGCGCTGGCATTCCGCGGGAGTGCGAGCTCAACGTTGCCCTCAGTAGTGCGAAGCATGATCCCGTGCACGTCACTGATGTTATCGAGGCGAGCTTTGACGTTGCCGTTGGCGGTCAGTGCGTCGAGATCTCCACGCGCACCGGTGATGTCGATGTTCCCGGACGACGTTCTGCAGTGGACGGCGGCACCAGGGCTCTGCACGCGGATATTCCCGCTCGATGTATCCGCATTGACCATCCCGCCTACGTTGGTGACTACGAGGTTGCCGCTGGCGGAGTGCACGTCTGCAGTCCCCGATATCTCCATAACGCGAACATTGCCACTTTCGGTATGTGCGGTTACGCTCACGCCTCTCGGCACTTGAACGTCGAACGAGACGCCGCAGTTGGTGCACGATGGCGGATACACCGCTTTGACTGCCACGTTGCCGTTATTCGCGACCGCGTCGACCTTGAGTTGGTCAAGCACGGCTTGCGTTTGGGCGGTCTTCTCGGCCGTCACTTTCACAGTGCTGCCATCCCAGGAGCTGACTTTAATGTCGCCGCTCACCGTCGAGATGCCGACCGCTCCCTGGGCCGCGATCGGATAGGTCGAAACGGTTGTCTGCGAGACGCCTTGAAAGAGCGAAATCAAGAGCGCGGTCATAGACGCGCCAAACACGGTGCCTACCTGGAGCATACGGACACCTCCCCGCCGTGACGAAGAAGTCTACCTAGCCCGTGCGCCGATTGTTTCGTTTTATGAAAAAGAAGAGGTCCGGGCTCATAAGCTCGGACCTCGACGTCCTTGTGAGGGGTGATGGATCGCCGCGAGGCGATTTACATCATGTCGTAGCCGCCCATGCCCCCGCCCGGCGGCATTGCGCCGTTCTTTTTCTCTTCGGGCTTCTCGGAGATGAGCGTCTCAGTGGTGAGCAACAGGGCGCCGATCGACGCCGCGTTTTCAAGCGCGGAGCGCGTGACCTTGAGCGGGTCGACGATGCCGTACTTGAACATGTCGCCGTACTCGCCGGTCATGGCGTCAAAGCCCTCGTCTTCCTTGAGTGTCTTGACCTTCTGGACGACGACCGAGCCTTCGAAGCCGGCGTTCTCAGCGATCTGTCGCAGCGGATCCTCGAGCGCGCGGCGCACGATGTTGATGCCGACGTTCTCGTCGTTGGCTTGTCCATCGCTGCCCTTGAGCGTCTCGAGCGACTTGAGCGCGTGCACGAGCGACGCGCCACCGCCGGCGAGCATGCCCTCTTCGACCGCCGCACGCGCCGTCGACACGGCATCTTCCATGCGGTGCTTTTTCTCTTTGAGCTCGGTCTCGGTGGCCGCGCCGACTTGGATCACGGCGACGCCGCCGGACAGCTTGGCAAGCCGTTCCTGCAGCTTCTCGCGATCGAAGTCCGAGTCGGTATCTTCGACCTGGCGCTTGATCTGCTCGATGCGGCCCTTAATCTCTTCCTTCTTACCGCCACCGTCGATGACCGTCGTCTCGTCTTTCGTGACCTTGACGGTGCGCGCTTTGCCAAGCTCGTTGATCGTGACCTTATCGAGCTTGAGGCCCAGCTCTTCAGAGATGACGGTGCCGCCGGTCAGGATGGCGACGTCCTTGAGCATCTCTTTGCGGCGATCGCCAAAGCCCGGCGCCTTGACGGCGACGCAGGTGAACGTGCCGCGCAGCTTGTTGACGACGAGCGTCGCGAGCGCCTCACCCTCGACATCCTCAGCGATGATGAGCAGCGGCTTTTGCACCTGTACGACCTTCTCGAGCAGCGGCAGGATGTCGGCGATGGCCGAGATCTTGCGCTCTGTGATCAGGATGTACGGGTCGGACAGCGTCGCTTCCATGCGCTCCGGATCGGTGACCATGTACGGCGAGATGTAGCCCTTGTCGAACTGCATGCCTTCCTTCAGCTCGAGCTCGGTCTTGGTCGACTTGGACTCTTCGACCGTGATGACGCCGTCCTTGCCGACCTTCTCCATCGCTTCTGCGATGATCGCGCCAATGGCTTTGTCTTTGGCGGAGATGGTGGCGACTTGCGCGATGTCTTCGTTGGTCTTGACCTGGCGAGCCGCTTTCTTGAGCGCGTCGACGGCCTTCTCAACGGCCTTCTCGATGCCGGACTTGATGCCCAGCGGGTTCGAGCCGGCTGCGACGTTGCGCAGGCCTTCGCGGATGATCGCTTGCGCGAGCACCGTCGCGGTGGTCGTGCCGTCACCGGCGATGTCGTTGGTCTTCGAGGCGACTTCCTTGACGAGCTGCGCGCCCATGTTCTCGAAGTGATTGGGCAGCTCGATCTCTTTGGCGATAGTGACGCCGTCGTTGGTGATCGTCGGCGAGCCGAACTTCTTGTCCAGCACGACGTAGCGGCCCTTAGGACCGAGCGTCACCTTCACGGCATCGGCGAGCGCGTTCGCGCCGCGCTCGAGTGCGCGCCGCGCGCTTTCGTCGAATAATAGTTCTTTGGCAGCCATGATAGATTCGTGTTTCTCCTTAACGCTTCACGATCGCGAGAACGTCTTTCTCGCTGACGATGAGGTACTCTTTACCGTCGAGCTTGATCTCTGATCCGGAATACTTGGAGTAGATGATGCGGTCATCGACTTTGAGATCCATCGGGATGACGTCGCCCTTATCGGTGCGGCGCCCCGGTCCGACGAAGATGACGACGCCTTCTTGGGGTTTTTCTTTGGCAGTGTCGGGCAGGATGACGCCGCCGGCGGACTGTGGTGCTTGTTCAACAGCCTCGACGACGACTCGGTCGCCGAGCGGTTTCAGTTCAACTTTCGACGCGGTAGCGGGCACGGTTTGGACCTCCTCCAGGCTTTTTCTGACGGGGCCGGAACCGACGCCGGCGCGGCGACCCGAAAGCGGGGCGCATGCGCGCGTGCGTGAAACTCTGGACCCGAGATATGCCCCGATATGGGGCTGTTCTTAGCGGATTAGCAGTCTTAGCACTTGAGTGCTAACCCCAGTATAGCGGGAGGTTCCGGCTTTGACAAGTGGTTCCTGCCCGGGCGGGCTGGCCTGTGCCTGAGACCGCATCGTGGCTTGAAATCGACCGTGCGACGATTGTCGCGAATGCCCGCGCGCTGGCCGCGAAGGCGGCCCCGGCGGCGTTATGCGCGGTCGTCAAATCAAACGCGTACGGCCACGGGATGGTACCTGTCGCCAAGGCGCTGGCGGACGGAGGCATTCCCGGTTTGCGGTTGGCGGTCTTCACGGCCGCCGAGGCATTCGCGCTTCGTCACGCCGGGATCACGCTGCCAATCTTCGTGGTCGGCCCAGTCGGCCGCGACGATCTTGCGAAGGTCGCCGCGTCTGGCATCGAGCTCGCGCTGTTGGACGAGCGCGACTGTGAGGCATTCGCGGCGGCGGGCGTGGCCGCCCATCTCAAAATCGAAACCGGTACCAACCGGTTTGGCATTCCCGCTGCGAGCGCGCCGCAGGTGTTGGCGCGCTGTGCGCGGCTCGGCGTGCGCTTCGTGGGCATCTATTCGCATCTCGCCAACGCCGAAGAGCTCGATAAAGCGTTCGCGCTCAAGCAGCTGGCGACGCTCCGCGATGTCGCCGCCGGCTTCAAGAACGAACAAGTCTCGTTGCATATCGCCGCGTCCGGCGCCGCGATGATGTGGCCGGAGATGCGTCTTGACATGGTGCGCTGCGGCATCGCCGTCTACGGAGCGTGGCCTTCGGCGCAAGTCGAAGCCGTGATGGCCGGAGAAGACCCGAGTTTTGCGCTGCGACCGGCGCTGCGCTGGTTCGCGCCGATCGCGCAGATCCGAGCCGCGCATCCGGGAGAGACCATCGGGTACGGACGCACGCACGAGGTGCGGCGCAACACTCGTCTCGCCGTGCTGCCGGTCGGGTACGCGGATGGTCTGCCTCGCAACGTAGGCCAGTCGCGACTGCAGGTTCGCGTGGGCGGCGCGCGCGCACCCATCGTCGGGCGCATCGCGATGAACGCGTGCATGGTCGACGTCACCGGCATCGAGCCACCGCCACAGGCTGGAGATGTAGTCGAGATCGAAATCGAGCCGCTGGCAAGGGCGGCCGGCACGATCAACTACGAAATCCTTGCACGGTTGCCGATCCATCTGGAGCGGCGCTACCGTTGATCCATCATCCCGATGCGACAACCATCGCCATCATGCTCGCGATCCTGGTCGCGACATCGGTCCTCACGTCGCGCCTGCGCATCCCGTACACGGTCGGACTTGTCATCGCCGGCTTGCTCATCGGACTGCTGCCGCACGAGCGCGTGCTCGAGCTGACGCCGAGTCTCGTGCTGTTCGTGTTCCTGCCTCCGTTGCTGTTCGACGGCGGATGGAGCATCGATACGCGCCGGCTCGCGCGCAATTGGGCGCCGATCACGCTGCTCGCGACCGTCGGGGTGCTGCTCGTCATCGGGATTTCATACGTGCTGCTCGTGTATGTCGCGCATCTTACGCCGGCAACCGCGGTCATCTTCGGCGCAGCGATCGCAGCCACCGATCCCGTCGCAGTGCTTGCGCTTTTCAAGATGCTGCGCATCGATCCCGGACTGCTCTCGATCGTCGAGGGCGAGAGCCTGTTCAACGACGGCACATCGGTCGTCGCGTTCAGCGCGATCATCGCGGTGATTCTGGCCGAGGGGGCAGGCTGGCATCCGGGGGACTTCGCGAAAAACTTCGTACTGATGACGGCCGGCGGCGTGGCGGTCGGCGTGGTCATCGGTTACCTCACGCGCTTGGTGATCCGGCTGATCACAGACCAAGCGATGGTCGTCGCCGTGGTGACCGTCTTCGTCGCGTACGGCTCCTACTTCATCGCTGACGGTCTGGGCGTCTCGGGCATCATGGCGGTGATCTTCGCGGCGATCGTCATCGCCGGCTCGACGAGCCTTGCGCGGATCCCTCACGCCGAGCGCGATGCGATCGGCAACTTCTGGGCGGTTATCGCGTTCCTCGCCAACACCGTGCTGTTCTTGCTCATCGGCGCCTCTATCAATATGCGCGACATCATGGCGGAATGGCCCGATGCCGCGTGGGGCATCGTCGCAGTCGTCGTCAGCCGGCCGCTCATCGTACGCGCCCTCGCGCCGATCTCCGCGTTGCTCGGACGTCCGCTCTCACAGACGTGGCAGAAGGCGATCACGCTTGCGGGCATGCGCGGCGCGCTCTCGATGGCTTTGGTCTTGAGCCTGCCCGACGGCTTCGCAGGCAAATCGTTGTTGGTCTCGATGGTGTTCTCGGTGGTACTGTTCACGGTGGTGGTGCAAGGCTCGCTGCTCGAACCCTTATTGCGGATGATGGGCCTTACTGCGCCAAGACCCCGGCAAGCGGACCCGCACGCTCCCACCCCGCTTGACAGACCAATGCGTTAGTGGTAACTTACCGTTAGTGCGTACTTACGAAAGACTCTTCGACGCACTCGGCGACCCGACCCGGCGCGCGATCCTCGATGCGCTGAGGCGAGGACCGCGGCCGGTCGGGGAGCTCGCCAAAGGCCTGCCGGTGAGCCGGCCGGCCGTCTCACAACACCTCAAAGTACTGAAAGACGCTGGGCTCGTGACGGATAGGCGCAATGGCACGCGGCGGCTTTACCAGCTCGATGCAGCTGGCATCGCCGAACTGCGCGCGTACCTCGAGGCCTTCTGGAGCGCGGCTCTCGGCAACCTCAAGGCGGTCGCCGAACGCGATCACCGCATTCGCAGGAGAACGCAATGATCAAGGACGCCTCAAAGAATCTCGTCGACGTGAAGATCCACATCGACGCGCCGCAGGAAACCGTGTTCAAGTACCTCGTCGACCCTGACCTGATCAAGCGCTGGCAACCCGTCGACATTCTCGACGCGCGCATCGGCGGCAAGTTCCAGATGAGCAGGGGCGAGTGGATCGCCGTCGGCGACATCGTCGAGCTCGATCCGCCGAAGGTCATCGCATACACGTGGGATTGGAAAAACGCGCCGCTCGGCGTGCCCACGATCGTCAAGTTCGAGCTCTCCAAAGACGGCGACGGCACGCTCGTTCGTCTGACCCACATCGGGATTCCCGACGCAGAGCGCGCGAAGAACCACGAAGAAGGCTGGACGTACTACGCCAAGCGCCTTAAGATCGCTGCCGAGGGCGGCGATCCTGGCCCCGACACCGCGATGGAATGATGGACATGACAGGCAACTCGAACGGCGTAGCGCAGCGCGACTACATGCGCTGCCTCACGATCAGGGCGCCGCGCCAACGCGTGGTCGACGCGCTCACGACGATCGAAGGTCTGCGTGGCTGGTGGACGCCGCTTGCAAGCGGCTCCCCCGCCCCAGGCGGCGATCTGCGCTTCGACTTCGCAGCCGCTGGCCAGCACATCGTCGTCCACGTGGATGTCGCGACGCCGTCGTCGGTGCAATGGACGTGCATCGAGCACAGCCCGTTTTCCGAGTGGAACGGCACGAAGATCGCGTTTGACCTCTTCGAAATGGGTCCGGACTATAGTGAGATCTGGTTCCGGCACGCCGGGCTCAGCCCGGTGCTCGCATGCTACGGTGATTGCTCGTCGGGCTGGGATTATTTTCTCGACAGCCTCGTCGCGCTCGCCGAGCACGGCAAGGGCACGCCGTTTAGCGAATCGCGCGCTTCCTAACGGTTGTCAGCAGCTAAGACTGCAGACCGCG
>DASRXC010000160.1:0-3072 GCA_035654355.1 Binatus sp. (SeqCode) | reverse complement strand
CGGCCGACGAATGGCTGAGAAACGTGATCGATGAGCTCTCGAGAATGCCGCAGGTTCAACTGCTCATCCGTAGCACTGTCTTTGGTTACCACGATCACAATTTTCTCACCATCGATCAACGCCTAACGGATCACCTACCGGTCGCGGCACGCCGCGGATTTCGCGAACGCGTATGGCGCGTACGCGCTAAGGAGGTCGTCCTCGCGACGGGGGCAATCGAACGACCCATCGTATTCGGCGACAATGACCGCCCGGGCGTCATGCTTGCAACGGCCGTGTCCGCGTTCGTCAACCGGTACCGCGTCAAGCTTGCGTCCCGTGCTGTCGTTTTCACTAACAACGATTCGGCGTATCGCACTGCAATCGACCTCGCTTGTGCAAATATCGACGTAGCGGCGATCGTCGATGCGCGGCCGGGAGTGGACAACGAATTGGCGTCGCAATTACGGGCGCTACATGTGCCGCTGGTCGACAACGCGGTCGTGGTCGATGTAAAGGGTCGGAAGAGAGTCCGTGCCGTCAAGATCAAGGCGCTCGACGCCAGCGCGCAGCGCGTAACGGGCGCCGGTCGCACAATCGCCTGCGACCTAGTGGCGGTGTCCGGAGGGTTCAGCCCAGCCGTGCATCTGCACGCCCAATCGGGTGGCAAGCCGCGGTTCGACGACGCCAAAGCGTGCTTCGTGCCAGGTTTGGCGGTGCAGAATGAACGCTCGGTGGGCGCGTGCAACGGAACCTTTGACTTGCATGCCTGCATAGCGGAAGGTTTGAACGCCGGAGCACTGGCCGCCCGACGCGCAGGTTTCAACGTAGCGTCGGCGCAGGCGCCGATCGAACAGGCGGTTTATGCCATCCGCCCGATGTGGATCGTTCCGTCGGCGCAACCGTTGGGCCGCGGTCCGAAACAATTCGTGGATCTACAAAACGATGTCACCGCCGCCGATATCGTGCTTGCAGCCCGCGAAGGCTATCACTCGATCGAGCACGTGAAGCGTTACACCGCGCTCGGCTTTGGCACCGACCAAGGTAAGATCGGAAACATCAACGGGTTGGCGATTCTCGCGCAAGTTCGCGGGCAGGACATACCGACCACCGGTACGACGACCTTTCGTCCAAACTACACCCCGGTCAGCTTCGGTGCGATCGCGGGGCAGGACCTTGGCGACTTGTTCGAGCCGATTCGCAAGACGGCCCTGCACATGTGGCACATGGAGCAGGGCGCCCCCTTCGAGAACGTCGGGCAGTGGAAGCGTCCCTGGTATTACCCGCGCCGCGGTGAGTCGATACAGCAGGCGGTGGATCGCGAGTGCCTCTCCGCCCGCAACGGCGTTGCGATCATGGACGCGTCCACGCTAGGCAAAATCGACATCCAAGGACCTGACTCAACCGTGCTGCTGAACTGGGTCTACACGAACGCCTGGTCGAAGCTTGGCATCGGTCGCGCACGCTACGGGATCATGCTCGACGAAAACGGCGTGGTCATGGATGACGGGGTGACAACACGCCTGGGGGAGAACCACTTCCTCATGACGACGACAACCGGCGGCGCGGCCAGAGTGCTGGCGTGGCTGGAGCAGTGGCTGCAGACTGAGTGGCCGCATCTGAAGGTGTTCCTAACATCGGTGACTGATCATTGGGCGACGTTGGCCGTCGTCGGTCCAAAGAGCCGCAAGGTCGTCAAGTCTCTGTGCGAGGACATCGACTTCTCACCCGAGGCGTTTCCGTTCATGTCCTGCCGGCAAGGCACGGTTGCTGGCGTGCCGGCTCGCGTAGCGAGAATCAGCTTTTCAGGCGAGCTGGCGTACGAAGTCAACGTGTCTGCCAACGCGGCCCGAGACGTGTGGGAACGGTTGATGAAGGCCGGAGAGCCGGACGGCATCACGCCCTACGGCACCGAAACCATGCATGTGCTGCGCGCCGAAAAGGGCTTCATCATCGTCGGACAGGACACCGATGGTTCCGTGACGCCGATCGATCTCGGCATGGAGTGGATCGTCGCGAAGGGAAAGGACTTCATTGGGCGCAGGTCGCTGTTGCGCTCCGATACTGCGCGTCAGGACCGCAAACAACTGGTCGGGTTGCTGACCGAGCGACCTCATGACGTGTTGCCCGAAGGCGGCCAGATCCTCCAGGGCGCTCCGGCCAGCGTTGCGGCGCATGCGCACGGTCATGTCACGTCGAGCTACTTCAGCGCGTGCCTCGATCGATCCATCGCGCTGGCGCTCGTGGTGAACGGACGCGAGCGTATGGGCGAGATAGTGCGCGTGCTGCTCGACGACCGGCGGATGATGAGGGCGAGAATCGTGAGGCCGGTATTCATCGATCCGGAAGGGGCGCGTCAGAATGTCTAGCCCGTTGCCCAATCGCATTCGCCTAGAGAGCCCGCTCATCGGCTATCCAAGCGGGGTTATGCTCGCGTACCGCGGCACCGTCGTCAGCGAGCGCGCATTCCTCGGCCATATCAATGTTCGCGGCGATCCGGCTGACGCGTCCTTCGCACGGTCCGCTGCACTCGCTATTGGCGTCGATTTGCCGTCCATTCCCAACACCGTCCACGCGGCGGGCGACCGGGCCGTGTGCTGGTTGTGCCCCAATGAGTGGTTGATCATTTGCGCAGGAAACCATGAGCTCCGGCTCGCGCAAGACCTTCGCGAGAATCTTCGCTCCTGCTTTTCGTCGATTGTCGAGCTTGGCGGAGGGCAAACGGTGTTGCGGTTAGAAGGCGGCGAAGCCGGCGAGCTCCTGGCGCGCGGCTGCCCCCTGGATCTGCATCCCCGTGTCTTCAGCCCTGGCCACTGTGCGCAGACTCACGTAGCGAAGGCGCCTGCCCTGTTGCTTGCGCTGCAAAGCGGCATCGATGTGGTCGTTCGGCGCAGCTTTGCCGATTACCTATGGCTATGGCTTGAAAGCATTGTCCGTCACGAACGGTCTGACGGATCGTCGATGTCGCAACGGGCTGACGGGCTGTGAGGTCTCGGATCTTGGACCTACGGATTAGGACGCCGATCGTCGACTATCGGATCTAAGAACCGCTGGATCGAGTATCAAGCTCGGACTTCGCGAGGGCGGCGTCAA
>DASRXC010000159.1:0-4425 GCA_035654355.1 Binatus sp. (SeqCode) | reverse complement strand
ACGACCAGCGGATTGTTGAGCAGCGGTTCGACAACCACGCTCGAGCCGGCCGGCACGGCTCCGGCTAGCACGAGGCCGCCGGCGCCCGGGCGAACGTCCACAACGGTCGTTATCTCGGGCTGGAGCAATGGCGCCGGCCCGCTGTCGACGCCGCGCAGGACGAGGCCGCCCTCCGACGCGATGACGGTCTGCAACTGGTGCGCGACGAGCAGCACGCGGATCTGCTGCGCATGTGCGGCGCGTGGAGCTGCGAGCAATGCTGCGAGTGCACAGATGCTTGCGGCGAAAATCCTCGCGTTCGTCACAGAAGCCGGGGCGGATCGTTGCCGGCCAAGCCGAGATGCGCCTTCGCCTTCGGCGTCGCGCGCCGTCCAGCGGCCGTGCGAGCCAGGAAGCCGATCTGGATCAAGAAAGGCTCGACAACATCGGTCAACGTGTCTTCTTCTTCGTTGACGCTGGCGGCCAGCGCGCTGATGCCGACCGGTCCACCATTGTACTGCACGATGAGCGCGCGCAAGAACGCGCGATCGAGCGAGTCCAGGCCAAGCTCGTCGATCCCTTCGAGCGCGAGCGCAGCGCTTGCCACGTCGCGGTCGATGGCGCCATCGGCTTTCACCTGCGCGTAATCGCGCACGCGGCGCAGCAACCGGTTCGCGATGCGCGGGGTTCCGCGCGCGCGCGCGGCGATCTCGGCGGCGCCGTCAGCTTGGATGCTCACGCCGAGCACGCCCGCCGAGTGCTCGACGATTCGCTGCAAGTCGTCGGCGCTATAGTAATCGAGATGGTGCACGATGCCGAAGCGCTCGCGCAGCGGCGCGGTCAGCAACCCGGCGCGCGTCGTCGCTCCGATCAGCGTGAAGTGCTTAAGGCTGATCTTGATGGTCTTCGCGTATGCTCCGCGGTCGACCATGAAGTCGATAGCGAAGTCCTCCATCGCCGGATACAAGAACTCTTCGACCACGTGGCTCAGCCGGTGGATCTCGTCGACGAATAGCACGTCCCCGCGCTGAAGATTGGTCAGGATGCCGACAAGATCTCCCGGCCGCTCCAGCGTCGGCCCCGACACCTGGTGGAACGTCGCCGCCATTTCGCGAGCGACGATGTTGGCGAGGGTGGTCTTGCCCAGACCGGGTGGGCCGTGCAGGAGGATGTGATCGAGCGGTTCGCCTCGACCGCGCGCTGCCTCAATCGAGATCTTCAGGTTCTCGACCACGCCATGCTGGCCGACGTAATGCTCGAAGCCCGCCGGCCGAAGCGTGACGGTGATGATCTGGTCTTCGACCGTCTCAGAAGGCGCGACGAGCGGATGGCGTTGCGGCTGGTCGTGCTCGTCGCCCGCGGCCGCGACAGTCTTGCGTGGGCTCACCGCTCACCACCCCGACCGCGCTGCGCATCGCCTTCGCCCACGCGCGCGTTGCGATACACGGCGGCCAGCAACTCTTCAGCGCTTTCGATTGAGCCGTTGCTCGTCATCGCCTCTTTGATCATGCGCTCCGCCTCGGGGCGCTTATATTGCAGCTGCAAGAGCACGTCGAGCGCTTCTGCGACGTGATCGAGATGCGGCGGCGCTTTCGCGGGCTCGCCTTGGATCAGCCCGAAACGCGCCACCTTGCCTTGGAGCTTCGCGACGATGTCTTTCGCCTTTTGATCGCCGATGCCGGGCAGCTTGCGTAACGCCGCGCGGTCGCCGTCGTCGATGTAGCGGGCGATCTCCGCCATCGGCCGCGCAAAGGCACGTACGGCGGTTTTCGGCCCGATGCTCGAGACGGACAGCAGCGCCTCGAAGAACTCGCGCTCGATCGCGTTGGTGAAGCCCACGAATGAGGACGTGCCGCGATTCCCGTCGATCTGTAGATACGAGAACACTTCAAGGGCGATCGGAGCGCCGGAACGCAGTCCGGCGAGCTTGTCCATCACGCAGCCCGGCACCATGACCTCGTAGGAAAGCCCACCGACATCAACGAGCACCGTCTGATCGCCGCGCTCCCGAAGCGTGCCTTCGATGCGCGAGAACATCAGGTGATCGTCCTTCCATTGCGATGCGCGCAGGCCAGCGCAAGCGCGAGCGCATCGGTCACGTCAGCCGGGCGCGGCACGCGCGACAGCCGCAAGAGTTGCACGACCATGCGCGCGACTTGTTCCTTAGACGCCGCTCCGCTTCCGGCTATGGCGCGCTTCACCCCGGTGGCGGAAAATTCGATCACCTCGAGACGTGCCCGTGCCGCGGCGGCCAAGAGCGCGCCGCGCGCGTGCGCCATCATGATCGTGGTCTTCGGGTTGACCGGGCGCGAAAAGACTTGTTCGACGGCGACGATGTCCGGCTGCGTCGTGCGGATGATGGCCGTCATGCTCTCGTTGATGTCGGCGAGCCGCGCGTGAAACGTCTGCCGCCGATCGGTCGCGATCACACCGGCCTCGATCAGGCGTGCGTTTGCGCCGCGGCATTCGATGACGCCATACCCTGTCGAGCGCACGCTGGGATCGATTCCTAAGACGCGCATGCCAGCATTCACCGAGCGCCGCACCATTCGCTCACTCGCCAACGATGACGCTCACGGTATTTCCGGCGTTGGGCGTCGTGCCCACCGGTGGGTCCGCGCTCAGCACTTTCGCATTCGAACGCGTGCCCGAGGTCACGATCACGCGCGCCAGTTTGTATCCGTTACGCTCAAGCACGGCCTTGGCGTCGTCGACGGTCATGCCGATGATGTTCGGGATTGGTACGCTCGGCCCAGTTGCGGGCGCACTGCTGGAGCCGGGACTCGGAGCCGATGTCGCGCTCGCTCCCGCGGCGACGACCACGTCGATCGCCGTCCCCTGGCTCACACGTGAGAACGCACCGGGTGTCTGGCTGAGCACAGTACCCGGCGGTTTGTCCGGCATATCCGCTTGCGCGACATTGCCGACCGACAACCCTACCGATGCAAGCGCCTGGCGAGCTGCGTCGAGCGTCTGACCGACGAGCAGCGGCACCTCGATCGATGCCGGACCGGCGCTGATGTCGACCGCAACTGTTCCGCCCGGCGCTACCGAGGTGCGCTCGCTCGGATCCTGGCTGAGCACGATGCCGGCCGGGATGTTATCCACCGCGATCTGGGAGTTGACAACGAGCTTCAGGCCGTAATGCGCGAGCAGCTTGCGCGCGTCGTCCTGCGAAAGCTGCACCACGTTCGGCACGACGATCATGGACGGTCCGAGGCTCACGCTGACAACGACCATGCCGCCTTTAGCCAACGGCGATCCGGCAGTCGGGTTTGTGGCCGCGACCATCCCCTGCTTCACCATCGAGCTATGGATCTTGTCGCCGAGCTTCACGTTGAAGCCTTGCGTCGCCAGAAGTTGTTGGGCGGCGTTAGGGTCCTGTCCGATCACATTCGGCACTGATACGACCGGCGGACCAGTGCTGACCAACAGTGTCAGGGAGCCTCCCGGCGACAATGCGGCGAACGCCGGCGGCTGCGTGCCCGCGACAAGGCCGCCCGCGACGACTGCGTCGGGAGCCTGTTTGATCGTCAGATCGTCGAATCCGAGTCCGTGCAACATCGCGACGGCATCGCTGACCGATTTGCCGCTGACGTCAGGAACCCGCATGCTGCGCGAGGCGGCCTGTCGCGCCGCCAGAAGCAATGCGACAAGGACGATTACCCCGATGAACGATCCCGCGAATGCGAGTGCACGGCTTGCACGCCACGCCGCAGGGGCCGGGTGTTGAGCGACGTCGGGCGGCGCCGCGGTCGCGTCAACGATCGCTTGACGCGCGCGCCGTCGCAGAATCTCAGTCGGCGCATCAGGACCGCTCTCTTCTTCCTCATCTTCTTCGTCCGGCCGGCTGCGCGCGAGCTGTCGCAGCGAACCGAGCACTTCACCTGCGGACTGATACCGATCCGACGGCGCCTTGCGCAGAAGACGGGCGACGATTCCGGCGAAGTGGGCGCTCACCGCGGCTCCGGCTCGCGAAGGATCCGGTGCGGGCTGCTCAATGATCGCATGCGCCAGCGCGTCGGCGTTGGCGGCGGTGAAGGGCCGAGCGCCGCTCACCATCTCGTACATGACGACGCCGAGACTGTACAAATCGCTCGCTTCGCTGACGCGTTCGCCCAAGAGCACTTCCGGCGGGCAATAGGGCAGCGACCCCAGCAGCGCCTCAGCCGCCTCCGGTTGTGCGCCCCGCGCGGCCGCGGCGCCGTCGTCGATCGCATGCGCGATGCCGAAATCGGTGACCCGCACGACATCCTCGCGCGTGATGAGTATGTTCGACGGCTTGATATCGCGATGAAGCAGATCCTGACGGTGCGCTGCGGCGAGCGCCGCGCAGATCTGGCGCGCGTACCGAACGGCCGCTGCTTCAGGAAGCCGCCCTTGGCGCGAGATCAGCGTGCCGAGCGTCTCGCCCGCGACGTATTCCTCGACGATGTAGTGATCTTC
>DASRXC010000158.1:0-6555 GCA_035654355.1 Binatus sp. (SeqCode) | reverse complement strand
ACAATGCGCGTGGTACGCGCCCACGCGACGAGATGCGGCACCGCCATCTCCATCGACGGAAACACGACGCGCACTTCCGTCCATCCGTCAGCGCCAGGGCCTTCGTCAAGATATTCCGCATCCCAATATGACGTGACGTCGTCGATCGCTTCGGGCGCGACGCGCAAGCGTACCGGATACTTCGGAAGACTCGCCTCAAAGCGTTCGCTCCACGTCTGCCAGAATTCGGCGAGATTGAAGCCGGCCGGGCGCTCGAACATCTCGTGCAGCACCTCGGCGCGCCGAATGCGGTCGCAGCGGAATACGCGCATCTCTTCTTTGTAGCGGGCAGCGACGTACCACACTCCGGCTTTGGCGATCAGCCCAAGCGGCTCGACGACTCGCTCGGTGATCTTCCCATTTCGATCGCGATACTCCAGATGCGCGCAGCGATCGTCCCACACGGCCCGGCGCAGCACCGCCAGGTGCTCGACAGGTGCAAGCGCCTGACGCCAGCGGCGCGGATCGAAGAAGATCAAGCTGCGGCTTCGTTCGGCAGCGCGCCGCTGCGGTGGCGGCAATGCGCCGGCGAGCTTTTCGAGCGCTTTGACCAAGCCTTCGCCGAGCCCGATATCCGCGAGCGGATTCGCCGACGCGATGAACAGTGCGCGAATCTCGTCTTCGCCGAACTGCGTGAGTGCCCGCCGATACCCATCCGACAAGCGGATGCCGCCGTTGGCTCCGCGCTCTGCGTACACCGGGACGCCGGCGGCGCTCAACGCATCGACGTCGCGGTGGATCGTCCGCTCCGAAACCTCGAGGCGCTCAGCCAGCGAGGCGGCGGTCAATGCCCCATGCGCTTGCAGGAGCAAAAGAAGGTTCAGCAGCCGTCCCGATTTCACGCCAAAAGCATCTCATATCGAATATGACAACAGATGTCAAGTATGCCACGGTATTATCACACTGTCAAACACTTGAGTGAAAGGATGCTAGCCGCACCATGTCAACCGCTATTGCAGCCGAGATCACGGGCATCGACGTCCACTGCTATCTCGTCAAGGATCCACGCCGCGCGATCAAGTTCTACCGGGACGTCGTCGGCCTCCAGCTCACACGCGAACTAGGAGCGAGCGGCGCCGAGTTCGAGCTGCCCGACGGCTCGACGTTCGGGCTCTGGCGGATGGATGACGGTTCGTGGCAGGAGAGCCGCGGCGTGATGTTCGCCGTCGACGACATGCGCCGTACGCTCGCGGGCTATCGTAAGCGCGGCGGCATCGTCCTCGGCGACGTGATCGAAAACGACCATTGCCTCATGGCGATCTGCCAGGACAGCGAGGGCAACGGTTTCGTCCTTCACCAGCTGAAGCGGGTGAAGGCGGCGTAGCCACTACTTCGCCGGCGTTTGGGCGGCCGGCACCGAGTGCACGTACAACCAGAGCGCTTTAAGCTCGGTGTCGGTCATCTGAGCGGTGTACGGCCATGGCATAAGCGTATTTATCGTCGTGCCGTCAGGCCGTTTTCCGGTGCGCAGTGCGCGCGTGAAATCGTCCTCGCTCCAAGATCCGATGTTCGCCGGCGTAAGATTTTGGGCGTGGGGCATGTCGGGTGGCAAGCCCGGGATCGGACCACCCGCCAAGTTCGCACGATGACACCCGGTGCAGCCGCCGACGCGTGCCATGTAGGCTCCGTACTCGGGCGTGACGGCGGCAGGCATCGTCGACGGCGGACGCATCGACTGGTCCATCGTCGCGGCGTCTGGCTGCGGGAATGCGCCGATCACGAGCAGCAGACGGCCCAATGGGCGCAGATCGGTTGCGGGGAGCACTCGATCGACCGCCGGTACTGAGCGTACGTATGCGACGATGTCTGCCAGATCGTCGTCAGCAAATCCACTGAAATCCTTTGATGGCATGACCAAAAGCCCGCGGCCATCGGGGCTTACGCCATGCCGCACGGCGCGAACGATATCGGCGTCACTGAGCGAACCACCGAGGCCGCCCTGACCGCGCGTGAGGTTCGGCGCCACGAGCCGGAACGGCGGCACGTCGAGGAAGACCTTACCGCCTAAGTCGGCGCTGTGGCAATCAGTGCACTTGCCGATCGCGACGGCGAAGTGTCTGCCGCGCTCGACGCTCGCTGCGTCGGTCGGAATCGTAAGCGCGGGCGTTTGCGGTGGGATGCTATAAGAGCGGTTGAGTTCGGCAGCGCTGATGCCGTAGACCGCAGCCCCAGCAATGATAAGAATGCCGACGATGATGATGACCGCGCGGAAAAGAAAACGCATACCGGCTCCTACAAACGAAGCATTTGCCTAAAACGAAAAGCGCGTTCTTGCGGACGCGCTTTCTATCCTAGTATTCGCGCCTTTTATGCTCGCGTTTTGCTAGCGGAACCACCCTCCGCGCGAGGGCGTGCAGCTGTCGCCATGACCGTGTCCGAATGGACCGTCGGCTTGCTCTTCGCCCCAGACCGGACCAGTGTGGCCGCGGCCGCCGTTGTCGACGTCACCGGGTCCAGGTCCAGCTTGTGTGCTTTGCCCGCTCATGGCGCCGCCGTTACCCGAATTGCCGGATGCGGAAGAGCTGCCCGCGGCGGTGGTCATCGTGAACGCGTGCGACACGGCAGAGACTGCCGGCTTGATGCGCGGCAAGCTGCCTGCAAGTTTCGCGAACTCGGCGCGGACGCCGCCTGAGGCGGACGACGCAGACGCAGCTGAGGATTGCGAGCCGTGCGAAGGCGACGATGACGAACTCGACGACGAACTTGAGGAAGCCTGGGAGGCGTTTTGTGCGACGGAGCGTTGCGTCTGCTGTGTCTGCTGCGTCTGATGGGCTACGGCTCGGGGGCGGATGAGCGTCTCGATCGTGATGATCGTGCTCTTCTGTATCGGTACCGAATACTTGGTATCGCTCACCGCGATCGCCGCGGCGACGATTGAGAATAGGAAAATCGCAGCGGTGATGTGGACCGCAAACGACGTCGTAAAGCCGAATGGGAGGTCGCGCTTGTATTCGCTGATCGAATCAGTCGTTATGGGGATATAGTCGGTCAAGGTATTCGAAGCCCCCCTGCCCCGTGTGGCCGTACACTTACCTTTTTCGGCACCTCGCGCCTGCCCCTACATTTTCAGCAAGCGCTCTCTCCGCCAAATCCCAGCCTTTGGCCAAACCCGGCCGCTTGGCCGTTCTAGCCACGCCAGGACCCGGTCGGACGGGCGGTTGAAGGTGCCACGCCCTCAGCGGCTCTTTCCTGGAGGTAAGCTTAAATGGCAACGACCTTGAATCGCTCGGAGCAGCTACGCCAATTGCTAGCTGAGGAAATCGAGCTGCGCGATCACATCGAGCGCGTCGCTAAAAAGCGCCGCGAGCTGGCGATGGGACCGCTCGTCCAAGACTACGTCTTCGTCGAAGGCCCCAAAGATCTGTCGCGCAACGAACCCAACGACTTCAAGCAGACCAAACTTACCGAGCTGTTCGAGAACGGCAAAGACGAGCTCTTCGTCTACCACCTGATGTTCGGGCCGGATTGGGAAGAGGCGTGCCCGATGTGCTCGATGTGGATCGACGGACTCAACGGCATCGCGCGCCATATCGGCGAGACCAAGAATTTCGCGGTCATCGGCAAGGCCGACATCGCCAAGCTGCGGGCGTATGCAAAAAAGCGCGGATGGACAAACGTCCGGCTGCTTTCGAGTCACGACTCGACGTTCAATCGCGACTTCGAGGCAGAAGAGCCTGACGGCATGCAAAACCCCGGTGTCAGCGTTTTCGTGCGCACTAAAGACGGCATCCATCATTATTATTCGAAGTGGGCGCCGCTCGCTGAAGGAGTCAATCGCGGCATCGACTTGCTCTCGCCCGTCTGGAACGTCTTCGATCTTACACCGAGCGGACGCGGCGAGTGGCTGCCAAGCGGATGGTGGGGCTTCATGGAGGACACGCCGGACTAGACCCGACGCCCGAGAGCGTTCGTTCTCTTCGTCGTACGTCGTACGAGCGCGGGATGGCTCAGTTTTCGCGGCGAAACGCGGCCGCCACACGTCCTGATACACGAGGAGGTCATCGCCATGCGTGTTCTTGCTGGCGCGTTCGCTGCTATCGTGCTGCTCGCTCAAAGCCCGGGCTCTGCTGCGCAGTTGACCTGGCACGAGACCGCCTCGATGGGCTGGACCCATTCCGCGTTGGTCGCCGTTCACTCAGGGCCGAACATCTACCTCATCGGCGATCGCGATAATCTACACATCTACAACATCGCCAACAACTCGTGGAGCAAGGGCACGGCGCCGCCGCTCAACCAGTACGGACCGGCGGTCGCGCTCAATGGGAAGATCTACGTGATCGGCGGCGTGACCGGTCCGAAGATCACCGGCAACGTCATCGCCTACGACCCCGCGACCGACAAGTGGTCCAACGCTGCGTCATTGCCGTCGCCGCATGGCGCCGCTGCCGCCGCTGTATTGGGAGGTAAGATCCATTTGGTCGGCGGCCGCGCGTATCAGGGCGCGACGCTTGTCGACGTCAACGACCATCTCGTCTACGATCCCGCCGCGAATGCGTGGTCAAAATCTACACCCATGCCCACGTCGCGCGACTCGCTCTCGCTCGTGGCCGATCCATCGTCGGGCCGCTTGTTCGCGATCGGCGGCTTCAATGAGCAGACGAGAAACCCGTCCGGTAAAAACGAGATCTACAGTTCGAGCACGCACACGTGGACCGAAGGCGCAAGACTGCCGACGCCGCGCTTTGCATCCGGATCTGCGCTCGTCAATGGGGTGATATTCATCCTTGGCGGGAGCACGACGACCGCGATGTATGCCAACGTCGACGCATATACGATCGCGAGCGACACATGGAAAACGCTCGGCGGCCTCCCATCAGCGCGTCCGCTCGAGAGCGCCGTTGCGGTCAACGGAACGATCTACGCGACCGGTGGCATCCTATGCCAAGCGAATGCCTGCTATCAGACTAACAAGTTCTGGTTGCTGACGCCGCCCTAGATACCGAGCAGGTGTGACTTCTTGATCCTGTTCGTGAGCTGCGTGATCTGCGCGTCTAAGTCGCGCAGCGTTACACGCATGTCGTTGATGCCTGTCTGAGTCTTTTGCAGGTCGCTGGTCGTCACGACAAGGTATTGATCGCCTCGTTGAGCTGCGTGCAGGGATGCGTCGAGCTCCTGGTCGGTGTACGATAGGGCGCGATTGGCCAACATGAGCTGCCGATTCGTCTCGGCGAGCCCTCGGTCCATATGATCGAGCGTGGTCGTCATGCGATCGAGCGCCGCCAGTTTGGCGTTCATCGAGAACAAGACGACAAGGAACAACACGGCTACGACTACGAGCAGCCCGACTACGACGGCGGCGACAGGGCCTGAGATCGTTTTCATGGCAGCGCCGAAAGCGGTATATATCCCATGAACGGGTTATACCCGCAATTCGTGGTGCTCTGATGTGCCTTACGCTGAGAGGACCGCGTTGCCGCTTTCAGGTTCGCGCAGCGCGCGCATGAGGTCCAGCGCTTCGGGCAGGCAGAACTGCTCGCCCACATACGTCGCGACAAAACGTCCGCCGCGAATGCTGCCTTGGAGTTCGAGGCGTCGAAGAACGACGAGACAGTCACGCCAGGCGGGAGCGAACGTCTCGGATTTAATCGCGTCGCGGAAGAGCACGCCCCAGCGGGCCAGCAGCTGCTGCACGAACGTCTCGAGATACGCGTCGTGCTCGGCGAGCGCCGGCGCGCCGCCCGAGCGCTCGTGCGCCGGCCGCAGCAGCGCCCATCTGCCCGCGGCATTGCGCGGCCGTGACGGATTCATTCGACCTAGTGCGAGGCGGCGTTTTGGATCGATGAGCGCGCGAAGGTTATCGAATCCGTCCGCAGTGACTTCGCCAGCGGCGACGAGCTCCCACAATCCGTCTTCGACTTCGCTGGCGAGCCGTCCGGATAGGCGCACGATGTCCGCGAAGAACGAGGCGCCATTGCGCTCGATCGCCGCGCGCACGTCCAGAGCAGCGGCCGACAATGAGGCGTCGCCCGCGGTTTGGTTGCGAGCGCGGCGCGCTCTCGAGAGCAGCCAATCGGCGTCCTGGCGCAGGAACAACGACACGGGCGCGATGCGCGATGGACGAACGCGGCGACTGCGTTCAACAGCGGGTTCGTCGAAGGCCGGATGAGGTGACAGCCGTCCCCACATGATTTCGCCCGAAGCGCATAGACGATCCAAATACTCCGGATCGTAGTGCGCCACGCGCGCCGGTAGAATTTCGCGCTCCCATGCAGCGGCTGGGAACTCGAGGCCCTGCAATTGCTTGATGACTTGCAGCGTCCCGTCGAGACCGTGTAGTGCCGTGCCCGGCGCAAGGTGCTGCCAGTGTGAGAGAAAGCGTTCGTATCGAGCGGTCGAGACCGGCTCGATTTCACGGCGCAGCGCGCCGAGCGTGCGGCGATGTATGCGTGCCAGCACCCGGCGGTTGCACCACTCGTGCTCGACGCCTTGGTGGAAAGAGCCGCGCAGCACTTGGCCTTCGGTCTCGAGACGCACAAGCGCGGCTTCGATCTCGGACTGGTCGAGTGCGAGGGTTTG
>DASRXC010000157.1:0-3305 GCA_035654355.1 Binatus sp. (SeqCode) | reverse complement strand
GATCAGTTTCTTGGTCCCAGTCCCAGCCTCGGCCAATACCTTGGTGATCGCCGCCGTCAGCGTCGTCTTGCCGTGGTCCACGTGACCGATCGTGCCGATGTTCACGTGCGGCTTGGTGCGCGAAAATTTCTCCTTCGCCATCTTATCCTTATCTTGTCATGATCTTGTTGTGCGGATTCTGGAAATGCATTTGTGGCGTCTCGCAGCCCATGCTGACGCACACCCCGAGTTCCGGAATGCGAAACGGAAAAATTCGCGCCCGAGAGGACTTGAACCTCCAACCTACGGCTTAGGAGTCCATCGCTCTATCCAGTTGAGCTACGGGCGCGTGAGCCCTCGGCGGGGATTGAACCCGCGGCCTCGTCCTTACCAAGGACGCGCTCTACCACTGAGCTACAAGGGCATGCCGTCCCCGGCGGCCGCCATTATGGTATCCGATGTGCACGCGGCGCGCAAGCGGTGCGCGGCGGCTTCGGGGACGCGGCTAGTGGTAGAAGTAGGGGTCGAGCACCGACACTTCGCTGACCGTGTCGACCGGCAGCCCGTTGAGCTGCGCAACCTTGCGGATCGAGGTTTCGTCTGGTCCATCGTAGATGCAAAACGTCTTCTTCTTATCCTTTGAGACGTAGGAATGCACCCACGTCACTTTTTCAGTACCGTTGTTCCCGACCACCGCGAGGCACGCTGTCGCCCCGGCATCGGTGCTCGGTATGTTCAGTCCGTTTGGGAATGTGCGCTCGACCATAAAACGAGGCATATCGATCTACCCTCCTGCTCGCGTTCGCTTCGGCGAACCGTCAATGTCTGTGCATCGAGTCGCCGACTTCGCGAACGCCGGTTGCGACGGCTTGCTCGCCGCGCCAGAGCAACCCGATGATCCAGCGGATCGTCGCGATCACGCCGATGATCGCGAACAACAAGGTCAATCCGAGGACCCATGCCGCTGCGTGAGCGAGCCCGGTGAGAATATCCATGGCTGTACCCCCGAGGCCGGCTTCACTATCGCGCGGATGGGACGTTCACCTCTCACGCGCGAATCATCAGCCGTTATGGCGCACGCCAGGACTCTCACGCTCACGCCCGACGACGCACTCGTGATCGTCGACGTCCAAAACGACTTCTTGCCGGGCGGCGCGCTCGCGGTAGGTAGCGGCGATCGCGTCATAGGACCGCTCAATCGCCTCATGCCCGCGTTTGCGCACGTCTACGCGACGCGCGACTGGCACCCGCACGATCACGGCAGCTTCGCGCACCAGGGAGGGCCGTGGCCGGTGCATTGCGTGCAAGAGACGCGAGGAGCGGCGCTCTCAAAAGACTTGACGCATGCGCATATCGACGAGATCGTTTCGAAAGGGACCGACCGCACCACCGAAGGCTACAGCGCGTTTGACGGCACCGGTTTTGAAGAACGGCTTCGCGCCGCAGGCGTGAAGCGTTTGATCATCGGCGGTTTAGCGACCGACTATTGCGTGCGAGCCACCGCGCTCGACGCTGCACAGCGAGGATTTGACGTCGTGGTGCTTACTGATGCCGTTGCAGCCGTGAATGTCGACCCGGCCGATGAAGATCGTGCGCTCCGAGAAATGAGCGCGGCCGGCTGCCGGCTCGCGGAGTCCGGCAGCCTTACGACTGGCGCGAAGCGCTCGTAGTTCTTTTTAGTAGTGCGAGCCGGAGGTCGGCGACGAGCCCGTGGGCGACCCCGTGCCAAAGCTGCTTTGGCCGAAGGACGAGGTCGACATCGACGAGCTGAGATTGCTGCTATGCAGACTCGATGACTGGGTGTGCAGGGATGTGCTGCTCGTGAAACCTTGCGCGGATTGGTGCTGACTTGGGAAGCGGGTGCTCGAAAAGTTGCCTCCCGTCATCGTGTCCGCAAATGATGTCGAGTTCCGGTTGCCGGTCAAGCCATTCGAGCCGTTAGAGAAGCGGCCCGAGCCGATGGTTGAGTTGTAGGCATTGGAGCTGCCCGCATAGGACGATGGGTTCGCATAATACGACGTGCCGCCGCCGGTCGGCGAATACCACGCCGATGTCCGCGAGTATGTCTGGCCGTTGGCAGGCGCCGCGCCGTATGATACGGTCGAACGCGCCACCGAGGCGCTGGTATGGTAGGACTGCACGTACAGCGCCTTCTGGATAGCGATCACGTCGCCCATCAGACGCAACGCTCGTAGATCGGACGAGCATGCGATGTTGGGCGTGCGCTGTCCATTCCAACCGATCACGACGTCTTGCTGGCACGGATGCCCGGGCAGCTGCGCAAGCGATCCCGCCGCCGCCAAATCGGTGAAGAACGCCTGCGTGACGCTAAGGTTCACGTATGCAGTCGTGTGGCCGGCGCCGTCAATCGCCCAGGCGTGGCCGCTCGGGTCGATGACAATGGTGAACCCGGAGAGGTCCGATCCACCCGGATCCGAGATGGTCGCCGCGCCCTGAGGAACGTCTTGCGCAAAAACCGCGGCCGGGAGACACAGCGCCGCGATCACGGATGATAGAGAGAGAAGTTTTGCGACCGACTTCATGTGCTCACCGATGGTCTTCATGTCTGGAGCGGGAGACGGGTCTCGAACCCGCAACATCCAGCTTGGAAGGCTAGCGCTCTACCAATTGAGCTACTCCCGCGTTGTTTCCTATCGTTCTTGGGCTACCACGCACGCTTCCTACGTGCAAACGTGCTCGGCATCTGAGACCACGAACGGGCGCCACACAGGCGTCTGCAACGTTCCGGCAGGCCGTTCGAGCAGGTAGACGATGCGTCCGTGCTCCTGACTTGGACCATCGGCGATTGCGGCACCGAACACCTCGGCCTTTGCGGCAGACGCTTTCGCATCAGACCCTTGATAACGCATCGCGACCGGCTTCTCGCGCCACCACACGATGACGCCGCCGGAGTTATCCGTGACATACAGCCGCACGCCGTCCTCGTCCGTTTCGGGCTCGCTACTTTCGCGCACCCGCGACGCTGCGACACGCTCCAAGGCGGCGACGTCGACGTGGCCGTCACGCGCTTTTACGAGCTGATCGCCGCGCACGGTATCGATGCCCGGTAGTTTGAAGATTCGCGCGACTGTCGGTGACACTCCCAAGCACAGCGATTCGATCGAATCGGGCGCAGGCACCGCCGAGTGTTTCTCTAGGCAGCCGGCCAGCAGCACCGCGAGCGCCAAAGCAAAAGCGGCCGAACGAATCCGGCCGCCCTGTGGTGTCAGTGATGACTTCGGGTTAATTCCCGCAGGTCGTACCCGAATCGGTTGTGCAGAGTGCAATGACGTCATACTCAGTCGTCGTCGGCGTGAACGGCGGCG
>DASRXC010000156.1:0-2699 GCA_035654355.1 Binatus sp. (SeqCode) | reverse complement strand
GGCTTTGGTCGCGTCGTCGCCGGCGAGCAGCCCGAGCTCGAGCGCGCGCTTGCGGATCGCACTTGGATCGAGCCCGCGCCCGTCGTCGCGGAACGAGAAACTGAACGAGTTCGGCGCAGCCAGACCTCGGATCGTGATCGTGCCCTGCGCCGGTTTGCCGGCAGCCTGCCGCGCGGATGATGGTTCTATCCCATGGGTGAGGCTGTTACGCGTCAACTGAACGAGTACGTCGCGCACGGCACGACGCATCTCCGGGCCAAGAGCCCGCGTGTCAAAGCCGTCGTCGACGACCCTGACGTCCTTATCGAGCTTGATCGCCAGCGACTGCGCGAGCGCGCGAATCGCGACCAGCACTTCGTCCGGCGTCCGTGCGCCACTTTCGCGCGCAACGTCGCCTCGTCCGTGAGATCCGAGCGCCGCGATGGCACCCGGCGAGACGCGCTGGATGCCGGTGAGTTTTTCGCGTAAGTCTTGCAGCTCGGCGATGTCTGCGCGCAGGTCCGATTCGGCGATGACGATCGAGAGAAAATCGTCGCCGCCGAGCACCGGACGGTTGCGCAATTCTACGATCTTCTGCTCGAAGGTGTCGCAGGTCTTTTGGAAATACTCGAGGTTGAGCAGCCCCGCGTTGCCCTTGATATTGTGAACGCAGCGGAACACGATTTCGAGCCGCTGCCGCAGCTTTTCGATCTGGCCGGCCGATGCCGCCGCAAAGTCCTGCGCCTTCAACGCGTCGTTCATCTCGCGCGTGCGCGTCTGTGCGCCGGCGATAAATTCATCGAGCATGCGCGGGTCGACGTGCAAGATGCCGAGCAGCAATTCGAACTGCCGCTCCTTCTTTCGCTCGGAATCGCGCAGCTGGCGCTCGAGCCCGACTCGCTCGGTCACGTCGGTCACCGCGATGAACACGCGCGTGATCTCGCCGCCCTGCACGATGCGCCGGAACGAGAACGCTAAGTATTTCGAGATAAACCCGCCCTCTGGATTCGGGAAATTCACCTCGACCTCGTCGAGCGGGTTGACGCGTAGCACCGCGCGCTCTTTCTTCTTGGGGTCGAACAGCAGGCCGAGATAATCCCGCGACGTGTTGTACATGCGCTCCGTGAGGATGCGCTGCAAGATGTTGACCAGGTTATGTCCCGCCAGGTCCTTCATGCGGAAGATGTCTTCGAGTTCGTGCGAGTACTGCGCTTGGATGCGGAAGTCTGGGCCGATCAGCAGCAACCCCTGGCGCACGGTCTCCATGATCAGGTCCGTGCCGCGTTTGGCGTCTTCAAGCGCCGTCGAGCTCTCGGCGAGCTCGTCGTTGCGAAGTTCCAGCGAGCTTGCGTACACGCGGATCTGGTTCTGACCTTCGGTGACGCGCGTGAACAGGATACCGACGATCGCGACGACGCACAGCACTGCCAGGCCGATCAGCAAGTTGCGGATGAACGTCAGGTCTTTGGCGCCTTGCGTCGCCGAGCGCTCGATCGAAAGCGCGACGTCGCTCATCATGTTTGCGATCTGCCCGCTGTTGGCCAGCGCATACGCCGTTGCGTCGTCCACGAAGGCCGTCGGCGGCGTGACGGATGAGAACACCGAAAGCTTTTGCCGCAGCGGAGCCCACGCGTTTTGCGCCTCTACCAATGCGGCTACTTCTGAATCGCCCTTCAGCGGAGCGACCACCAGCGACGCACCTGAGAGGTCGTTGATGGTACCGCCATTTTGAAATGCTTTTAGCGTCTGGTCGAACGACGCAGCCGTGTCGCCAAGGTCACCGAGCGTCGACGGCAACACCGCTTGGCTGGTGTGCTGCGCGAGCTGGATCTGCAGCAAGTCCTTCGTCATGCGCTGCATGAGCTCGCTTTGGCGTCCGGCAACGCTGACGAGGCGGATGTTGGACTGCGAGCGCACGGTGATCGCGGCGTTGACGAGCACAGTGCCGAACAGCGCACCGGTGAACACCAGCACGCAAACGACCAAACCGATCGTCAGCCAGACCTGCGACGACGGTGCTTCTCGCGGTGCCTGCGATGCGTATCTCATCCCTTATGGTAGTCATCGGCGGCCCTTGTGATGGGCCTGCGTCACGCGGCGTGTGACCGCTCACACAAAGCGGCAGACGCTTAGTCGCGCCCGCCTCGGTCCGATAGTCAAGAATAGTATGAGTCAACGTTGGTGGATCGCGCTTGCCGGCATTATGGTCATGCTCGGCCCCGGTGCGGTTTACTCTTACAGCCTGTTCACGCAGCCGCTTGAGGCCAGTTTTGGCTGGACGACCACGCAGGCCACCTGGGCGTTCGCACTCGCCAACTTCTTCTTAGGACTGGGCGCCGTTGCGGGTGGCATCCTCGCCTATCGCGTGGGCACGCGCAGCGTCGCGCTCGTTGGTGTGGCGCTGTGGGGCCTGGGCAACGTGCTCGCCGGATACGGCACCGCAGCCTTCGGCGCGCAATGGCTGTGGTGGACGTACGGCATCGTCGGCGGCCTCGGGTGCGGCATGGCCTACATCGCCTGCGTCACGAGCGTCATCAAGTGGTTCCCCGAGAAGCGCGGGTTCGGCGGCGGCTTGATCATCATGGGATTCGGGCTCGGCTCCCCGATCTACAGCCTCATCGTTCGCAACCTACACGGCTTTGTGGCTCTCGCGAAGAACGCCGCCGCCTTTGTCGCCGCGCGATCGCTCGCGGAATCGGCGCAGACGACATTTAACGCCA
>DASRXC010000155.1:0-17329 GCA_035654355.1 Binatus sp. (SeqCode) | reverse complement strand
CCGAGCTGCATCGCACCGCCCGCGAAGCGCGTGACGAGGCCCGCTTTGTTGCGATACCTTGTTGCTGTCGTTGCGGGGAGCGCAACGGTCTCGTCGACGTCAACGCTCGTCAAGCCACCGAGACGATGTAGTGCGTCGCGTACCATACGGCGCTTCCAGTCAAGCTGCGCCGCGTACTCCAAATGGAGGACCTGACATCCCCCGCAACGCGGGAATACTGGACAGATCGATGCGACGCGCGCCGGTGACGGCACTTCGATCGCGGTGACGTGCGCGCTTGCGTAGTTGCGCTTGACGGCATCGACCGCGACCCGCACGGTTTCGCCGGGAAGACCGCCGGTGGCGAACACGACAAGCCCGTCCGCGCGGCCGACTCCCTGGCCGTTCTCCAACAGATCTTCGAGGACGATGGGTTCGCGCGAGATCCGGGCGGCGGCGCTACCCGCGACGGCTTTCGTCAAGTGTCTTGCGGAGTTGATCCGCTTCGTCGATCAAAGCCTGGATGCGGTCGCGAGTCGGATCGGGAGGCGCCGGCGGCATCAGCGTGCGCATGAAGACGTACGCGCCCAGCGCCGACGCGACGAAGACGCTCGCCCAGACCAACGGATAAAGGACCTTGCGATTCACGAGAGCCGCCCTTCAGACATGGCGGGTTCTGGTTTAGACGCCGCCTGATGCGGCTTCCTCTCGCGCGGAAGGCCGCTCACCTACAGGATACGTCGCGAGCAGGCATGCGGCATTGGTCCCGGTCACAAAAACGAAGCGCCGCGCGTCCACGTCCGCGACGTACAGCGCGGCACCGCCGTGCAGCGGCCTGAATGCGAGAAGCTCGATTGGCATGCGTGAACGACGTGCGAACCACATTCGGAACGTACGCAATACCAGATCGACACGCGTGCACAACCGCCGCACTGAGAGCTTCAATCCGCGCGCCCGTCCTTGCGCGAGCCAGCCATCCACGCGGGTACCAACCAGCGCAGTGTCGCTGCGCGCTCAGCGATGCGCACCGGAGCGACGATCTGGAAATGCGGACTGCGCGCAGGCAATGCTCCATCGGCAAGGCGTACGAAACGCGGTGGCGTTCCCGCGATCGCGGGCAGCCGCTCCGCGAACGCGCGCATCGACGCACGGAGAATCGCCTCGACCGCGTCGACGCACACCGGACCCGCATCGGCGCCGGTTGACTGGTCGACCCCGATCGCCGCAGCTGCGACGCTCGCGACTGTTTCCTTGTCGGCGCTGAACACGAGCGAACCTTGACCACCGGCGATCAGTGCGAGTTTGAGATCACCGCGCGTCAGCACGGGCGTGTCGACACGCTCGACCTCTAATGTCTCGAGTTCGGCTGTGCATCGTACGGTCTCGGCTAGCCGCGCTGTCGCAGCCTCGACAGCGGGTTCGAAATCGCCATCTGTGTCTGATGAACGTCTTGCGCGCGCCTGGTCGATCAGCGGTGCCGGAGCTCGCGGTTGTGCGCGCGGTGCGGGTTCGGGTGCGACGAGCACGACATCGCGCGTAGACGATACGCGTTCAAGCGGCTGGGTGACCGCGACCGGCCGTTCCATGACCGGATGTGCTTGCGATCGTGCGAATCCGATGTACCATGCACCACGTGTATCTCCGATGGCGAGCGAGCCACCCGCGTGACCGGAGTCGACCTCTGTCCCCGCTCGCGCGGATTGAGCGTCGGACGAATAGCGCGCCGAGGATGGCGCATCCGCACGCAGTGCGGATGCGAGCGCGCACATCATCTGGTGAGCGAAGCCCTCTAATTGCTTGCCGGTTCGATTGCGCTTCGCGTGACGCACGTTCTCGCCGTCACCACCGATCGCGATGTCAGCGATGGCGGTTGCGACCGTGGCGTCAAGCTCAGCGCGCCAGCTGTCCGCGCCGGCTATGCTTTCGAACCGGAGTGAACCAGCACTCGGCGCTGCGTGGGGCTCGACTTCGATCGTGACGTCGCGTCCTAGATACGAACGGACCGCCTGCTCCAAAGCTCCGGCGATTGCAGCTGCGGCGTCGTTGCGGGGATCGTCGAAAGGAACGAGCTCATCGTCATCAGCAGGTAACGCCGGCTGCTCAGTGTGCTCCGCCGCGTCAGAACGCTGAATCTGCGCCGTATCGTCAGCCGGTGGCGCGGGCGTTTTTAGACGCTCGAGGAAGCGCTCGACGTCTCCCGCGTTCAGTCGAGCCACGTGGATTTCGTTGCACCGCGCTGCACGCGACGGAGCATGCCTCGCTGCACAGCGGCCCAGCGTTGCCTCAGCGCGCTCGCGCGCATAGCCGCATGCTCGTGCTCGTCAGCGGCAACGGTATGTGCACGCGCACGCAGCGCTCCGCTGCTGATCGCGTCCGCTGCTGCTTGACATATAAATGAAGAGAGAGTCGCCCTCGATGCAGCGAGTCGTTCACATACCCCGCCGGCGAGCGCGCGCTGGGAGGCTGCGTGAGTGCGTGCAGACTGCGCAGCTTCGTGGTGGCGTCGTGTGACCGCCGCCGCGTGACGCTCGAGCCTCTCAGCGAGCCTCAGCAGACGCGTCTTCATGCGCGTGCTGCGAGCGCCCGCGTGGGCGCGCTCTCGCGCACGATGATCTGCGTCCGTTCCGGGCCGACGGATATGTAAGAGACCGGTACGCCGATCTCTGTCGCCAGCGCATCCATAAACGCGCGCGCCTCCGCCGGCAGCTCCGCGAACGCTCTCGCGGCCGTCGTCTGCTGCGTCCACCCTTTGAAGCGGCGCAGGACCGGCTTGACTTTTGCGGCCATCTGAAATGGCATCGAACCTTCGGGCGCGCCGTCGTATGCCGTGCACATACAGACCTCATCGAGCCCATCGAGGACGTCGAGTTTCGTGATCGCCAAGTGCGTCAACCCGTTCACCGCGGCGACGTAGCGCAAGGCCATGGTGTCGATCCACCCGCAGCGGCGTGCGCGGCCGGTCACGGTGCCGTACTCATGGCCTCGTTCACGCAGACGCTCGCCCACGGCATCATCAAGTTCGGTCGGGAAGGGGCCGGCGCCGACGCGCGTCGCGTACGCTTTGGCGACACCGATGACGTGCTCGACCGCAGTCGGACCGAAGCCAAGACCTGCGCCCGCGCCACCCGCGACGGTCGTCGACGACGTGACGTAGGGATACGTGCCAAACGTGACATCGAGCAGCGCGCCTTGGGCTCCCTCGGCGATAATCTGTTTGCCGGCGCGCAGCGCATCGTGGAGCATGGTAACGGTGTCTCGGATGTGCGGCAGCACGGTCGCGCGGTGCTCTTCGATGCGGTTGAGAATCGTATCGGCGTCCGCAGCGATGCCTTCGCGCGCAAGCTCGGCGCAGCGGCGCGTGACAATCTCGCGAACCAGTGCGCGATCGCGCAGGTCTCCGGCACGCATGCCTCGCCGCGCGACGCGGTCCACATACGCCGGGCCGATGCCGTTTCCAGTCGTGCCCAATGCGCTCGCACCTCGTGCCCGCTCTGCGGCGCGATCCTGTTCGATGTGATAGGGCAGCAAGACGTGAGCCAGGTCGGACAGCCACACGCGTGAAGTGTCGACGCCCGTCGTAGACAGACTGCGAAGTTCTTCGGTGAATTGATCGAGCGACACGACGGTGCCGGGGCCGATGATGCAATCCCGAGTGCCGGCCAGCACACCGCTCGGAACGATGCGCAGCTTATACGTCGTGTCGCCGACGCGCACGGTGTGACCGGCATTCGCGCCTCCCCCAAAGCGGCCGACGACGTCAGCCCCTGCGGCGAGGAAATCGACGATGCGGCCTTTGCCTTCATCCCCCCATTGGGCGCCGATGACAAGAGTGATAGCCAATCGTGCACGCTTCCTTATCAGGCGGGTCCTATGCCCGCCTCTATTGGTCAATGAAGCGGCGGGGTGCTACATTCCTGGGAAGACGGGCGTCGGCAGCGGCGTGAAGCCCATCAGGCGGTCGAGGACCAATTCCGAGTACAGGGAGCATGGCCATCCGAAGTTCGAGCGCGTGAATAAAGATGGATTGTTCGGATCGAACGATTCGTGAAGCAGATGATCGCCCGTATCGGAGGCTTGCAGTTCCGACAAGATTCCGGAGACCTCAGTGGGATCGTTCGCGGTCAGGCCCTGCATGACCAGCGCGAGCGGCCAGACGTAGCCGTGCGGAGTGTGCGGACTGCCGACTCCGCGCGCGTACTTGCCGCTGAAATAGTACGGGTCGTCGGTTGAGAGCACGAACCGTCGCGTGTTGACGTAGATGCCGTTCGTCGCCGGCGTGAAACCCATATAGGGGATCGAGAGCAAGCTCGGCACGTTGGCGTCATCCATCAGGACGCTGTGCCCCAGTCCGTCGACCTCGTACGCGTAGATGTATCCGTATTTCGACGTGTACACGATGCCGTAGCGGTTGATGCCGTCGATGATGCCCTGGCGAAGCGCTTGGACCTCATCGCGCTTGAGGTTGTCGTGCCACACGTCCCCTTCAATCTCGGCCAATTCGCCAAGCCCTACGGATGCGAACATCTCTTCAGGAATATTGTATCCGTACGTGGCGGGATCGTCGCTGGGGCGGAACGCGGTCCACACCATGCCGGTGACGGCGGTCGGCGCGCCTTTGCCGTCGTTGATCAACTCGCGATGGCGGTACGTCGAAAAACTGTGATCGCGCTCGAGCTGCATGAGTCCCAACGCGCGTTCGTACGCAGCCTTGACTTCAGGCGTGAACACCGTTGCGTCGCGCGTCTGCTTCCAATACATCCATGCCAGCTGGATCGGGTAGAGCAGCGAGTCGAGCTCATATTTCTCTTCCGCGACCTTGTAGTCGCGGTTGAAGGCGTTCGCGTATGGATCGGCGAGCATGTTCTTGGCTTCGCGCGCGATGACGCCGCGCAACATCGTGCGCACACCGGGGTCCGCGACGAAGTATAGATAGGGTCTGACCTGCGCGCTCGCGTCGCGCAACCACATCGCGCCGATGTCTCCGGTGATGACATAGGTCGTTTGATCGTTCTCGAACGAGACGTCGTAGCGCACCGTGGACAGCAAGCACTGTGTATAGAGCTGGCCCGTGTCGATCGTGCCGCCGTGGAACTCTGCGGCCGCCGCGGAAATGGCAGGCAGTTCTGTGGCGTGCGCCGGCGCGATCGTCGCTAGGCAAAAAAGTACCCCGGCGGTTGCCGAGGCCCAACAGACGAGACGACGCACGAATTCCATGGAGTGTAAAAGCGCTCCTCACGACGCGTAGGTGCTTACTCCTACGTCATCGGCACAGTTCGCAGCTCGCCGTAGTCAAACCCTTGCTGTGACGCGACGCGATGCAAAACGTGTGACCGCACCTCACACCATTTCCTCAGCATTGAGGCAGGCGAACCTCGATGCGCGCGCCGCCGCGGCGTTCGCGCAGCGCAAGCGTGCCGCCGTGCGCTTCGACAAGCAGCCGCGCGATCGATAAGCCTAGGCCGGCTCGGCCATCGGAGCCGCTGGCAAACGGCGCGCCCAACGATCGCGCTGCCCGTTTGCTGAATCCCGAGCCCTGGTCCACGACCGCGACGACGCATCCACCGGCGCTTTCATCGATCGTCGCGAGCACGGTACCCGAAGCCGGCGAGTGGCGCACCGCGTTGTCCAAAAGGTTAATGAAGACTTGCTCCAGGCGCTCGCGGTCCACCGCGACTCGAGCGTCCCCCCGCACCTTCAGCCGTGGTCGCGCCTCCCGCGGTCGACTCGGCAGAGCCTTCCACGCCGAACGCACGATAGGCGCGATGGCGCGCGGGCTGCGGTCGAGGGCAAGCTTTCCGGCAGTCCACGCGCCTGCGTCGATCAGCGTCTCGACGAGCCGGCGCAGCCGCCCGGCCTCTTGGACGACGATGGCGGCGTCGCGGCTGCGGGCGCCCGCAGCTCGGCCCGGTTCGTCGCGCAACCGTTCGGCGTAACCGATGATCGACATCAGCGGCGTCCGAAGCTCGTGCGTGACTGCCGCGAGCACGAGCGCGCGTTGTGCTTCGATTCGCGCGACGACCGCCGCACCTCGAATCGCTTGACGCAAGTCATCGAGCGGTCGAACGTCCGATACCGGGTCCAAAACTGTCCAACCAGCGATGACGCCGATGTCTCGGGCAGCCGCGGTGAGGCTCTTCAAGCGGGCTCGCACTGATGCGGCAAGCCGCGCCGCGACAAGCCCGAGCTCCGCATCGCTCACCGATGAGCGCGCGCGAGCTGCCACCGAACGGCCGACGAGAAGCGCGACGAACCAGCGCGCGCCATGACCGCAGGCGACCGCGTCGCGACGGCGCAACACGCTGCCGGCAGCAACGCGTAGCGCAGCGGCTACCTCGCGCTTGCAAGCGGCAAGGGTGCGCTCCCGAGAGCGCGCGTTCAGGCGCTCGATGCCCGTGAGTTCTAGGTAGAGCAGTGGGACCGCATGTTTGGATCGTGCGAGCTCGCGTAGCGCGGGAGAAAGCGCGGTTAGGTCGGGGATGCGCGAAGCCGGCGACCGCCTCTCGTGCGCTTTCATGGCGGCGTTTAGCCGCGCGCGCTGAACTTGTAGCCGACGCCGTGCACGGTCTGCAAATACCCCGGCGCGGACGCCCGTTCGCCGAGCGCGCGCCGCAGGCGCCGGATGTGAACGTCGACGGTGCGCGGATCGCCGTCGTAGTCAAAGCCCCAGATCGACTCGATCAGCTGATCGCGGGTGAAGACGCGGCCTTCGTTGCGCACGAACAAGAGCAACAAATCGAATTCCCGCGGCTTAAGACGGATTGGCCGCCCGCCCACTGTCACTTCGCGGCGCTGCGCGTCCAACGTGATCGCGCCTGCGGTGAAGCTCTGCCCACGCTCCGGTGGGGCCTGTCCACTGCGGCGCATAATCGCGCGCACGCGCGCCACCAATTCGCGGGGCGAAAACGGCTTGACGAGATAATCGTCCGCGCCGAGCTCCAAACCGACGATACGATCGACTTCTGATCCGCGCGCGGATACGATGACGATTGGTGCGCGGGACTCTTTGCGCAAGGCCCGGCACACCTCGAGCCCGTCGAGTCCGGGAAGGCCTATATCGAGGATGATCAAGTCGGGCGTGTGCGCTCGCGCGCGGCGCAACGCCGCCATGCCGTCCGCGGCGACTGCGACGTCGAAGCCTTCCGCCATCAGGGTATCGTGCAAGAGGGCGGCGATGTTCGGCTCATCGTCGACGATCAGTGCATGCAGCGTCCCCACGCGTTCAGCGACGGCGCTCATTGTTCGAGAAACGCGATCGATCCCATGAGCGGGCCGCCGCTCCCGTTGCGCCGGTAGGAATGAAGGGCATGTGTGCCGTCTGGGGCCCTGAAGCAACGCGTACAGGCTGTCGCGAGCGCGATCGCGTCGGACGGAAGCCCAGCCGTGTGCAGCTGTGCGGCGAGAACGGCACCGAGATTAAGCGAAACCGAATCGGTGCGCATTCTCGGCGCCGTCAGGACCGACGGTGGAGAGATCGCTCCCTCAATGTCCGCGAAGTGTGACGCGACCTCTGGTCCGACCTCAAAACAGCAGCGCCCGATGTGTGGGCCGATAGCCGCGACGATGAAATCCCGATGGGCGCCTTGTTCGACGAGTGTGTCGACCGCGTGCTGGACGATGCCGTCCGCGGCGCCGCGCCAACCCGCATGGACGAGCGCGATATGCGCGTGCTCGGGGTCGGCCAGCCACACGGCCGCGCAATCCGCGGTGCGTACGATGAGAACGTCATCCGGAGAACGAGTCCATACCGCGTCCGTGCCGGCGAGCCTCGCCAGCGCCATGGGTTTGACCGGCGTTGAGCAGTACGGACAAATGCTTGATGCCGGGTCCAGCGGTGCACCGCACGACGAGCAATGCGCGGGGACCAGTTCCGTCGATTCGCCCTCGTCAGCGGCCGCACACGTGCTGCCATGAACCTGATCGAGCGAACAAAGCCTGTGGCTGGGCGCCACACCCGAGCGCGTGATCCACGCGAGTGCGTTCGCGTCGAGGCGCGCGTCGACCGTGACCGGACTCGCCAAGCCGCAGGCACCCGTGTCCGCCAAAGCCGTCACCTGGATAATCGGTCCGCTTGTCGCGTCGTTGACGAGCAGGAATCCCCCGCCGAGGGGGATCGAATCGGCCGCGTCATCCGCGGTCAGAAAGTCATCCAATCGAATCACTCGATCGTCTCGAAATCGGGGATGCGGCCGCGCGTTTGGGCACGGCGGCGCAGCACTTTCGCAATCTCCGGCGCGGTGAAGCCTTGGCGCTCGAGCCGGCGCCCTAGCTGCTCGTATCCGTCTTGCGGTCGCAACGCTTCGAGCTTGGCGAGCGCGCGGTCGATCCGGTCTTCGTCGCCCTCGAACTCGTCGATCACTTCGCGCGCGAGATCACCGTCGATGCCATAGCGCAAGAGATCGTGCAGGAGGCGCATGCGCCCGACGGGTTTGCGATCCAGCACGCTCTTGACGTGCAGCTGCGCGTAGGTCCGATCGTCGATGTAACGCCGCTCCTCGCACGCCGCGAGTGCGTCAGCGATCGCTTGCGGCTCGTATCCTCGATCGCGCAGCTTTTGCGCCAGCTGCGCTTTCGTCAGTCGCTTAGCCGTCAGCAAGCGGATCGCTGCTGACAAGGCGGGCGATGCTGCGCCGGCCGAGCCGCGGTCGAACGCGGGCGACCCTTCCGTCGCCAGACTACTTCTCCACGGCCGCGTATCTCACCGAGCCGATGTCGACGACGTTGGACTGTCCTTTTTCCAAAATCGCGCGGATCTTATCTTCTAACTCATCCGCAAGCTCGGGATGCTCCTCGAGATATGCTTTGGCGTTTTCTCGGCCCTGACCGATGCGCGTGTCGCCGTACGTATACCACGAGCCGGTCTTGCCCAAGATGTTCTGCTCGAGACCGACGTCGATGAGCGACCCGCTGCGGCTGATGCCTTTGCCGTAGGTGATGTCGAATTCAGCTACCTTGAATGGCGGTGCGACCTTGTTCTTGACCACTTTGACGCGCGTC
Source organism: Binatus sp. (SeqCode) (assembly GCA_035654355.1). Taxonomy (GTDB): domain Bacteria; phylum Vulcanimicrobiota; class Vulcanimicrobiia; order Eremiobacterales; family Eremiobacteraceae; genus JAFAHD01. The sequence goes on along the minus strand of DASRXC010000155.1, from coordinate 8,356 downwards.
CGCGAGCCGACGACATCCGTGCCGACCTTGATGGTCTCAAGCTTGCGGATATCCAAGCGCACGGACGAATAGAACTTGAGCGCTCGGCCGCCAGTCGTGGTCTCAGGATTGCCGAACATCACGCCGATCTTCTCGCGGATCTGATTGATGAAGACCATCGTCGTCTTCGACTTGCTGATCGCGGCGGTCAGCTTGCGCAGCGCCTGCGACATCAGGCGCGCCTGCAGTCCGACGTGCGAGTCGCCCATGTCGCCTTCGATCTCCGCCTTCGGCACGAGCGCAGCGACGGAGTCGATGACGACGATGTCGACGGCGTTCGAGCGCACGAGCATCTCAGCGATGTCGAGCGCCTGCTCGCCGGTGTCGGGCTGAGAGACGAGCAGGTTGTCGAGGTCGACGCCCAAGCTGCGCGCGTACGCCGGATCGAGCGCGTGCTCGACATCGATGAACGCCGCGACGCCGCCCTCTTTTTGCGCCTCGGCGATGCAGTGGAGCGTCAACGTCGTCTTCCCCGATGACTCCGGACCGAAGATCTCGATCACCCGCCCGCGCGGCAAGCCGCCGATGCCCAAAGCGAGATCGAGCGCGATCGAACCCGTTGAGATCGTCTCGATCATCGTATTTGCGGCGGCCTCGCCGAGCTTCATGATCGAACCCTTGCCGAATTGGCGCTCGATCTGTGCGACCGCGTTTTCCAAAGCCTTTTCTTTTTCCGACACCAAGATCTCCCTTATCCGTCCGCCGGTCCCAACAGGCCGGCATCTTTTATGCTTGTGCTACGTCGCTTTGTCGGTTCGCGGACCTCCAAAGCGTTCCATTATACGTCTGAGATGCGCGCCTGTCAAAATAAAGCGTCCACGTACGAGGCCGGATCGAATGGTTTGAGCTGATCGACCTGTTCGCCGAAACCCACGTATTTGACCGGCAGGTCGGCCTGATCCATGATCGCTACAATTATCCCGCCCTTGGCCGTCCCGTCAAGCTTGGTAAGCACGATGCCCGTGACGTCGGCCGCTTCATGGAACAGCTTGGCCTGCGAGAGCGCGTTCTGGCCGGTCGTCGCATCGAGCACCAACAGCGTCTCGTGCGGTGCCCCCTCGACTTCCCGGGCGATGACGCGGCGGATCTTCTTCAGCTCTTCCATTAGATTGTGTTTGGTTTGCAAGCGGCCCGCGGTGTCGATGAGGACGAGATCGATCCCACGCGCCTTCGCGGCTGCCAGCCCATCGAAGACGACTGCTGCTGGGTCGGCACCGGGGTTGTGACTGACAAGCTCTGCGCCCGAACGCTTCGCCCACGCCGCGAGCTGTTCGCCCGCCGCGGCGCGGAATGTGTCACCGGCGACGAGCAGGACGCTGCGGCCGTCGCGCCGGGCCTGCGCGGCGAGCTTGCCGATCGTGGTCGTCTTGCCTGACCCGTTCACACCGACGACGAGCACGACGTGCGGCTTGGCCTTGGGCGCGACCGGAGCGATGTTGGGGTGGGCGAGATAGTCCGCTACGTCACTGCGAAAAACGCGCACGACATCGCCGGCGGCGCGAAGATTGCGCTGTTGTGCCGCGAGCTTGAGCTGTTCGACGATCTTGTGGGTAGTACTGACGCCGAAGTCGGCGGAGATCAGCGTCTCTTCGAGCTCGTTCCAGAACTCGTCATCGACGAGCTGGCGCCCGAGCAGGGCATTCCAATGACCGGCGAGCCCGTTGCGCGTCTTGGCTAAGGCGTCGCGAAGCCCCGACAGCCATTGCATGGACCGGATGCTTCGACGCCAGCGCGCTGGCTACTTGTGGATAAAAACGAGAGGCTAGGAGGCTTGCTGCGCTTGTGGTTTCTTGCGCACGTACTTTTGGCGGACGTTCGGGTCGCCTTCGCGGTAGCCGAGATCCATGTACAGCGCCTTGAGCTTCGACCGCAGACGGATCACTGCTTGGGCGTGGATCTGCGAAACCCGCGACTCCGACACGTTGAGCACGCTTTTGATGTCCTTGAGCGTGAGGCCCTCGAAATAGTAGAGGGAGATCACCGTACGTTCTTGTTGTGGCAGCGATTCGACGGCTTGCGATAGCGCCGACTTGATCTCCGCAGATTCGACTTGGTGTGTCGGGTCGGGACCTGAATCTTTGAGCGTGTCGAGCAGCGCGACGTCGTGACCCTTCTCGTTCGGTAAGAACTCCTCAAGCGAGAGAATCGACGTGCCGCGTATCTTGAGCAGAAGCGTGTGGTAGTCTTTAAGCGGTAGGCCTAGCTCGCGTGCTACCTCTGTCTCCTCGGGTGCGCGTCCCAGGCGCCCCTCGAGGCTGCCGAATGCGCGCTCGAGCTCGCGCGCCTTTTGCCGTACCGCCCGCGGGACCCAATCCATGGCGCGCAGGGCATCGAGGATGGCACCGCTGATGCGCGTCGTCGCGTACGTCTCAAACTTGACGCCGCGAGAATCGTCGTATTTCCCGATCGCGTCGATGAGCCCGAGGATGCCTTCGTTGATGAGGTCGTTGATCTCGACGTGGGATGGCAGATTGACTGAGATCTTACCCGCGACGTATTTGACCAACGGGAGATACTTGTGGACGATCTCTTCACGGCTGAGATTGCGTCCTGCGATCGCGTAGGTCCGCGAAACGACTCGTTGGTAGATCATCGCTTCGCCTTCACCCTCAGCGCGTGGCCGTTGCCGGCCAGTAGTTGATTGAGCGCCTCGCGGCGGAAGCGATATTGGCCGCCCGGAGTCTTTATGGCGTCGACCAATCCTTCGCGCGCCCAACGGCGGATCGCGGCGTCGGTCATGTTAAGCTCGCGAGCGACTTCACCGGATGTCATCCAGTCGTTCGCGCGGTTCTTTTTGCGTGCCGCCCTGCGGTCTTCGACCATACGCAAAACTCGCTTCTCTGTAGGCGGGCGAGCGAAACTCGCCAGTGGACATGGAGAATGCGGTCCCTAACGCGGGTCCGGGCGCTTCCCGTTTTTTCGGTTTTATCCCTTTTTTGGGCCTGTGCGGGTTTATCTATATTCACGACCGCCCGAACAGCCGCGGTGTTACGCCTCAATAACAAACGGCGGCCTGGAGGCCGCCGCAGCGCGTTGTAGTCGAACCCGATCAGCCCTCCGGGACGGCCTCGGTCGTGAACGTCACCCGGGTTTGTCCGAACATGATCTTGTCTCCATGCCGAAGCGGAGTCGGCGCGTGCGGCACGAGGCGCTGGGCGCCGTTGAGCGACGTGCCGTTCGTGCTTTCGAGATCCTCGATGATGAAGCTGCCATGCCGGCGCACGATGAACGCGTGGCGGCGCGAGACGAAATTGCCGTGGTCGAACGGCGCGAGATCGAGGTCGGGGTACACGCCATCGGTCACCGAGGCGCGGCCGACCAGTACGACGTCCGCGTCGATCGGCAAGTCGATCTCGGATCCGTCGCGGTCGATGTGCACGGTCACGCAACCACGCACCGCCGGAGCCTCCAGCCGTCGAGTCGCGGACTCATCGAGCTGCGCGACCTCCGCGGGCAGGGGTTCGCCGCACATCTTGCAGTAGGTCTCGCCGGCGTAGTTGCGCGCGAAGCAGCGCCCGCACAAACGGGCGCTTTCGTCGCTTCGGACGGAGCCGAACGACGAGGCTGAACTGGCCTTATGGGCCGGGCCGGGCCGGTCGCCCGTGCCATCCAAAGTCATGCGTTTACTCACGCTTGGCCGGCTTCCTGAAAGAGGGTCTTCCATACGATATCGTATCACCGCAGACACCCCGACGGTGTGATGAAGCGCACACAGTCCCCCGAGATGTCTAATTCTCCTTTGGACGTATCGTAGCCTATCAACGCCACCGCCTGCTTGAACGTTTCGTGAGGACCTCGAAGCTCACGCGTAACGGATGCGCGGGTCGAGCAACGCATACGCGATGTCGATGGCGAGATTGACGAGCACGAAGGTCGCGGCGAACAGCAAAATCGAGCCGTTGACCAGCGGGCTGTCGCGGTTGCTGATCGCCTCGAACGCGAGCCGGCCGACCCCGGGCCAGGCGAATATGTGTTCGGTCAGCACCGCGCCGCCCAGTAGCAATCCCGTTTGCAGCCCAATCACTGTCAGGATCGGGATGAACGCGTTGCGCAAACTGTGACGCACTATCACAGTCCAAGGCTTGAGGCCTTTCGCCCGCGCGGTGCGCACGTAATCCATCGACTGTACATCGAGCATGCTCGCGCGCGTCATCTTGGCGATAATCGCAAGCGGGATCGTGCCCAGCGTAACCGCCGGCAGCACGAGATGGCGCAGCGCGTCGCCAAGCGCCGCCCAATCGCCGGCGAGCAGCGCATCGAGGATCATGAAATGCGTGCGCGGTTCTACATCATAGCGTAGTGAGAGCCGCCCGCCGATCGGGAAGAGGTCGATGCCGGCGCGACTTGGCTCGTATGCGAATGCATACAGCATCATCCAACCCAGCCAGAACACCGGTACCGACACGCCGATCAAGACGAGGATACTGATAAGCGTGTCGAGCGGCGAACGATGCGACAGCGCAGCGAAGATGCCGGCCGGTATGCCGACCAACACCGCGAAGATCATCGCCGCGACTGTCAATTCGATCGTCGCAGGGAAATGCTCGGCGAGCTTCGTGCTGACCGGCACGTTGTCTGCCAGCGAACGGCCGAGATTGCCATGCGCGACTTGCCAGAGATATGCGCTGAGCTGCTCATACCAGGGGCGGTCCAGCCGCAACTCGTGAGTGAGCCGTTCGATGTCCGATCTGGTCGCATGTTCGCCGAGCATGATCTGGACTGGATTGCCCGGGATCAAGTGCAAGAACAAGAATGAGAGGACGCAGATCGTCAACAGCACTGCGATGAATCGCAACGTGCGCGCCGCGATGAAGCTGGTCACGGGAGACGGCCTTTCCGAGCGGCGATGCTCCGCCCTGCACGTGCTGTCGCAAGCTCCCGCAGGAGCGAGGGGGCGGACCGCAAACTCCTTTCTTTCCGCTCATTTCGCCTCAGTGCCACGCTTTTTGTTGGAGCACGCGACATCTTCATGACGTCAGCTACCGTTCTTTCTGTGTCGATCTGGTTCGCGGTGGGGTGCGGCATCCTCGCGCTGCTATACGGCGCATACCTCATCGGCTGGGTGCTGCGACAGCCCGCCGGCTCCGAACGCATGCAAGAGATCGCGGCGGCCATCCAAGAGGGTGCGCTTGCCTACATGCGGCGGCAGTACACCACGATTGCGATCGTCGCAATCGTGCTTGCAGTCGTTCTGGCTATCGCATTTCGAACGTGGGAGCCCGCCGTCGGCTTCCTGATCGGCGCGATCCTCTCGGGCGCGACCGGTTTTATCGGCATGTCGATCTCGGTGCGCGCCAACGTGCGGACCGCTGAGGCTGCAAAGAATGGATTGCCCGCTGCGTTCGCTGTGGCATTCCGCGGCGGTTCGATCACTGGATTACTCGTCGTCGGCCTGGGCATCATCGCGGTGGCCGGCTATTTCGCGCTCATGCATTCGATTTACGGCGATGACCTCGGCCGCGCGCTCTCGGCGATGGTCGGGCTCGGATTCGGCTGCTCGCTCATCTCCGTCTTCGCCCGTCTTGGCGGCGGAATCTATACCAAGGCCGCGGACGTCGGCGCCGATCTCGTCGGCAAAGTCGAAGCGGGCATTCCCGAAGATGACCCGCGCAATCCGGCCGTCATCGCGGACAATGTCGGCGACAACGTCGGCGACTGCGCCGGCATGGCCGCGGACCTCTTCGAAACGTACTGCGTCACGACGATCGCGGCGATGCTCCTCGGCTCGCTCGTGTTCGCCGCGCATCCCGACCTCGCGTTGGCGGCGGCGCTCTTCCCGCTGGCGATCGGCGGCGTCTCGATCATCGCCTCCATCATCGGATCGTTTTTCGTGCACGTGCGCGGCACTCACATCATGGCGGCGATGTACACCGGCTTAGCGGTCGCCGCCGTCCTTGCTGCGATCGCGCTGTACCCGTTGACGACGCATGTCATTGGCGCGGCCGACGCGGCCATGGGCGGCACCGGCCAGTTCGTAGCCTGGCGGTTGTGGGTATGCGCGCTCGTCGGCCTTATCATCACGGCGTTGATGGTCGTCATCACTGAGTACTTCACCGGTACGCAATTCAAACCGGTGCAAGAGATCGCCAAAGCGTCGACGACAGGTCACGCGACCAACATCATCACGGGCTTGGCGGTGTCGATGAAAGCGACGACCCCGCCGGCGCTTGTCATCGTCGCGGGCATCCTCGTTTCGTTCGCGATGTCGGGCTTGTACGGTGTCGCGATCGCCGTTATGGCGATGCTCTCACTTGCCGGTATCATCGTCGCGCTCGATTCGTACGGTCCGATCACCGACAACGCCGGCGGCATCGCGGAGATGGCAAAACTCGGCCCCGAGATCCGCGCGATCACAGACCCACTGGATGCTGTCGGCAACACCACCAAAGCGGTGACCAAGGGGTACGCGATCGGGTCCGCGGCCCTCGCTGCGATCGTCTTGTTCGCGTCGTTTCAACAAGAGCTCAGCAGCGCAGCCTCAGCGGCGGCCCAGCTCATCTTCAAGCTCGACGATCCCTTCGTGCTGTCGGGCCTGCTGCTCGGCGGAGCACTTCCGTATCTGTTCGCCTCTTTGTGCATGGAGGCCGTGGGGCGCGCCGGCGGCGCCGTCGTCGAAGAGGTGCGGCGCCAGTTCCGCGAGATCAGGGGCATCATGGAAGGCACGGTCCGGCCAGAATACGGTCGCGCGGTCGATCTGGTGACTGCGGCGGCGCTCCGCGAGATGCTCGTGCCCGCGCTTATCCCCGTGCTCACGCCGATCGTCGTCGTACTGCTCGGCGTCGTCCACATCTTCAGCAGCCAAAACGCCTCGCTCATGCTCGGCGGCGTCCTGGTGGGCTCGATCGTCACCGGCCTTTTCGTCGCGATCTCGATGACGTCCGGCGGTGGCGCCTGGGATAACGCGAAGAAGTACATCGAAGACGGCCACTACGGCGGAAAGGGAAGCCCGGCACACGCCGCCGCGGTCACCGGCGACACGGTGGGTGACCCTTACAAAGACACAGCCGGCCCGGCGATCAATCCGATGATCAAGGTCTTGAACATCGTGTCGCTGTTGTTGGTGCCGTTTATCCGCTAACCGAAGAGGCGACGCAAGCTCGGGAAGACGTGATACAGCTCGTGTATCGCGCGTTGGTACATCTCGACCTCCCACGAACGCCCTTGCGGGAACAGCGCGATGACTCCAAGCACGACGATCGAGTAGAAGATCAGGCCGAGCACTGTCCAGATGCTGCCGGCGATCGACAGATTTGGTGCGGTGTGAACGCGCGAAGGCTTCGGCTGGCGAGCCGGCACCGTCGACATCGGGATGTAAGCCGCCGACTGCGCCGGACTTTCGTCGCCTGACGCCGCTCCCGAGCCGAAGTCCGATATCTTGCCCAAGAGGCGCAAGATCTTGCGCCGTTCGTCCGGATTGAGGTCGACGAAGTCGGCGAGCGTGCGGTAGCCGCCGAGATCGCTCGCTTCGCTCTGCAAGCGCACGCGGATCAACCCGCGCACGGTCGAGTTGATGGAGCGCAGATCGATGATCGAGAAGAGCACCGTGCCTTGCGGGATCTCGACGGGGAAGGACGTGATCAAGGCATCCTCATCCAGATGCGTGACGCGGCCGGTCAAATCGAGGTTGTACTCGTTGTTACGCGCTTGGATCTGCGCGGCAACCGCGAGCGGCGGAGGGAGAGCGTCGTTGCTGTCGACTGACATCTAGATCCCCGGCGCGGGCGTCGCGACGATCAGCGTCGCGTGCTGAGTTGGATTGAATCCGTCCAGATAATCCCAGCGCCCGATCTCAAAGAACTGCAGCGATTGGCTCTGATTGAGATCGAGTTGGCCGGTATCCCACGAACCATCAGCCGCGGTCGCCGTATGCGGCTTCTTATCGCTGTTCGTCCACGTCACGCTTTGACCCGAGTAGATGCGGACCACGCTAGGATGAAAGCCGTATTGGTCGACGATCACAGGCACTGGTGTCGGCGCGGGAGACGGCGTGGGTGTCGCGCTCGGGCTTGCTGCGGGAACCGGCAGCGCAAGCGCGGACTCGCCAGGTGCGCTCGTTGCCGCTGCTGGGTCTGGAGTTGCAGCTGACACGGCTTGTCCACCGCCACCCGCCGCATACGCAAACCCGAAGGCCGCACATAACGTGAGCCCGATCGCGACTATTGAAGCGCGTCGACGGCTGCGCGGTCCCCGTGTCAACCAGCGATCACCCCATCATGGCAAAGGTTTTCGGGCGGGCCGGTCGGGCCCGGTCGTCGGTCCCCAAGCCACGCCGCGCCGGCATAGAGCCGCCGCAGACGTGGGTACAGGATTGCATGCA
>DASRXC010000154.1:0-10976 GCA_035654355.1 Binatus sp. (SeqCode) | reverse complement strand
TCCGTCGCGGCCGTCGCTGTTGTTCGACGTCGCGCACAATCGCGATAAGGCGATTGCGCTGGCCGCAGCGCTGCGCCGCCATTTTCCAGAAAAACGCTTCGTCTTCGTCGTCGCCATCGCGGACGGCAAAGACGCTGAAGCGATGATCGAGACGTGGACCCAGCTTCCCGCACAGTTCGTCTTCACGACCTTCAACGTGTCGCATCGCGAACCGGCGCAGCCGCGTATGCTCGCAGGCATCGCGCAGTCCCTCGGGGCGGTCGCCCGTGCGGTCACCGACCCGACCGAGGCGCTTTCAATCGCGCGACGCATCGCGGGCGCGGACGACTTGGTGGTGATCACCGGCTCGACGTTCTTGGTGGGCGCGCTCAGCGGTTGGTTCGTCGAAGACGCCGGCGCTGCGGATCGTGCTCGAGTCTAACGCCGGCACGCGCGTGCGCGAGCTAACGTTACGCGGCCGCACGTTCGCGTGGGGAACGCGCACTTATCTGATGGGCATCATCAACGCGACGCCCGATTCGTTTTCGGGTGACGGCGTGTCACGCGACCTCGATGCTGCGCGAAAGCGCGCAGCCGACATGGTCGCAGCCGGCGCCGACATAATCGACATCGGCGGCGAGTCGACTCGCCCCGGCCACACGCCAGTCGCCGAAGAAGAAGAAATGGCGCGCGTCGTGCCCGTCGTTCGCGCATTACGCGAAGATCTCGACATTCCAATTTCGATCGACACCTTCAAACCCGCCATCGCCGCGAGAGCTGTCGAGCTGGGCGCCGACATCATCAACTGCGTGTGGGGTGCGCTTCCCGCCATCACGGCGGTCGCCGCAGCGGCACGCGTGCCGATCGTCGTCATGCACAATCGCGCGGACGCGAATTACGAAGGTGACGTAGTCGACGAGGTCATCCGATCGCTGGAACGCGCAATCACCGACGCTATGCAAGCCGGCGTGCCGCGCGAACATATCATCGTTGACCCCGGTATCGGGTTCGGTAAGACCGCCGAGCACAACATCGAAATCTTGCGCCGGCTGCGCGAGGTGAACGCGAGATTGCCATTCCCGCTGCTGACCGGCACGTCGCGAAAGTCGTTCATCGGAAAGGTGACCGGCCTTCCAGTCGAGCAGCGCGCGTTCGGTACCGCCGCTTCGGTGGCCATATCAATCGCCGGTGGCGCCGACATCGTGCGCGTGCACGACGTGCCCGAAATGGTCGCAGTCGTACGCGTCGCCGACGCAATCTGCCGCCCCCGTGACTGACGTTATCAGAATCCTCGGCATGCGCGTGCCGGTGCATGTCGGCGCGCCTGCGGACGAACGCGCGCGCGCACAGGCGGTTGAGATCGATCTCGAACTGCAAACGGATTGCACCGACGCAGCAGCCTCAGACAATATTGCCGATGCGGTTGATTACGCGCATGTCTACGATGCATGCAAGAAAGCGCTTTCGGGGCGATCGTTCGCGCTGTTGGAGTCGCTCGCTGCCGCGTGCCTCGCTGCGGTTCTGGTAGACCCGCGTATTCGAAGCGCGACCCTGCGCGTGCGAAAACCCGGTATTCTCGAAGGTGCGACGCCTGAGATCGAGCTCACGCGCGCGAACCCCGGCAAGGCCGCTCTCGGCCAGGCGGCGAAGGGCGCGTAATGCCCGAAAACCCTGATGGCAACGGTTCTACTGCTGCATCGCTGTCGCGCTTCATCAACGAGCGCGTCGCGCCGCTCGCGAAAGCGTTCTCGTCGACGCCGCTGCACGAGCTGCGCGTGCAGACCGAAGAAGGATCGATTCGTCTGGTAAAAGCTGAGCCGGTCGCGCACCAGCGCCCGCCGCCCGCGCGGCCTGCACTGCGCGGAGCGCGTCAGGGGCTCATGCCGGTATCCGAATCCGGGCACCCATACGACGTAATCAGCGCGGACGTAGTCGGAATTTTCACACCTGCTGCCGATGTGCCGCATCCCGGCGAGCGCATCGCCGAAGATGCGATCCTCGGTCACATCGAAGCGCTCAAGCTCATGCATCCCGTGCGTGTTGGCGGCGCGGCGATCCTCATCTCGCAAATCGCCGAAGATGGACAGGCCGTCGATTTCGGCGAGCCGCTGTTCGTCGTCGACCGCGAAGGCGCAACAAAGCCGGCCCCACAAGTCATAGCAGAGACGTTAGAGCCACCGCGTCTGTAAATGTTCGACAAAGTCCTGATCGCCAACCGTGGAGAGATCGCGGTACGCATCATCCGCGCATGCCGGGAGCTTGGCGTGCGCACGGTTGCGATATTTTCCGACGCGGAGCGTGAAGCGCTCCACGTTCGGCTTGCCGATGAAGCGTTTTGCGTCGGTCCGCCGCCTGCCGCTCGTTCGTATCTGAACATCCCAAACATCATCTCGGCGGCGGAGATCACCGGCGTCGATGCGATTCATCCCGGCTACGGCTTCTTGTCGGAGAACGCCGGTTTCGCAGAGATCTGTGCATCGCACGGTTTCAAATTCATCGGTCCGCCGGCTGCCGCAGTCGCGTTGATGGGCGACAAGGCTTCGGCGAAGCGACGCATGCAGGAAGCGGGCGTGCCGGTCGTGCCCGGCTCCGGCATCATTGAATCTGACGAACAAGCCAGACGCTTTTGTTCTGACGCCGGCTATCCGGTCCTCATCAAGGCGACGGCCGGCGGCGGTGGCAAGGGCATGCGCATCGTGGGCCGCGACACGGACCTCGCGGCTGGACTCGCGGCCGCGAGCGGCGAGGCACACGCGGCGTTTGCCGACGGTCGCGTCTACATCGAAAAGCTGCTCGAACACCCCCGCCATATCGAAGTCCAGGTGCTTGCCGACGAATTTGGACATGTCATCCACGTGGGCGAGCGCGATTGCTCGATCCAAAAACCCGGCCATCAAAAACTGTTGGAAGAGGCGCCGGCGCCCAACCTTGACCCGGAAGTGCGCGCGCAGTTGTGCGCGGCCGCGGTGAAGGCAGCCCGTGCGGTGGAGTACGCAAACGCCGGGACGCTTGAGTTCCTTGTCGGCACTGACGGCCGATTCTATTTCATGGAGATGAACACGCGCATCCAGGTCGAGCACCCTGTTACCGAAGCGGTGTACGGCGTCGATCTCGTGCGCTGGCAGGTGCGCATCGCAGCCGGCGAACGCCTCACCGTACGGCAAGAAGATATCAGGGCGCGCGGACACGCAATCGAATGCCGCATCAACGCCGAAGATCCATCCAATGGATTCCGTCCAGTGTCCGGCAGACTGGGAACCGTCGTGCTGCCGGGTGGCCCAGGCATTCGCGTCGACTCGCACATCTATTCCGGCGCCGATGTGCCGCCTTACTACGACTCTCTGCTCGCCAAAGTCATCGCGTCCGACCGCGATCGTCCGAGCGCGATCGCGCGCATGCGCCGCGCGCTGGATGAGACTGAGATCCACGGCGTGATGACCACCGTGGAGCTTCACGAGCGCATTCTCGCGTCGGAGCCGTTCGAGGCCGGCCAGACGTGGTCGACATGGCTGCGCGAATATCTGCTCCAGCCCGCCGCGGTTGGGTGACCAGCGATGGCCAAAGAACGTCGAGAGCATCGCATCGCGCTCGAAGTGCTCTACGCAGTCGACATCGGGAAAGCGCCGCTCGATGAGGTATTGCGCCAAGCGCGTGATGGGGTCGGCGTGTTCGGCCGCGGCGACGAAGCCGCCGACGAAGATGCATACGAGCCGGTGATGCCCGCTATGGACAGCAGAGCCGATGCCCCCCGCGCGACAGATTGGGTGCTCGTGGAGGAACTTGTGCGCGGCACGCTCGCCCATAAGGAGGAGCTCGAGGGGCAATACGCGCCACTGCTCAAGCGCTGGACGCTCGAGCGTTTGTCGGGGGTGGACCGTTTGGTGCTCGACCTCGCCGCATGGGAGCTACGCTACCGGCCAGCGTTAGAGACGCGTGAAGTCATCAACCACGCGGTCGAGCTCGCGCGCAGACTATCGACTGAGCGCAGCGGCGAATTCGTTAACGGTGTGCTCGATGCGCTCGCGCATACGCCGCCGTCGGGCCTAAGCGTATGAATCCATGGATTCTGCGCGCAATGCGGCGCGCGCGCACGATGCGCATCGTGCGCGCGGTTGCGCTCGTCGTCATCGCGATCTCGCTGTTCGTCCTCGCGGCCATCATCGCCGGAGCGATCGCGATCGAGTCGGCGTTCGGCCAGAACTTGCCCGACGTCGACCGCCTCTCCGAAGCGGACTCCGGCACGACGACGACCCGCATCATCGCGCGCGACGGCACGCTGCTCGCGCGACTATACGATAAGAACCGCGTGTATGTGCCGATCACCGGCATCTCCGAAGTGATGAAGCAGGCGATCGTCGCGAGCGAAGACGAGCGCTTTTACGAGCATCGCGGCGTCGACGCACGCGGCATCATCCGCGCGGCGCTGGCCGACTTCCGGCACGAGCAGATCCAAGGCGCCAGCACGATTACGCAGCAGCTGGCGCGCACGCTGTTCCTCAATCGCAATCGCACGATCGCGCGCAAAGTGCAAGAAGCGCTGCTCGCCATCGAGCTCGAGCGCTACTATACCAAGGACGAGATCCTTGAGCGCTATCTCAACTTGATCTATTTCGGCGCGGGCGCGTACGGCGTGCAGGCCGCGAGCGAAGCGTACTTCGGCGAAGACGCATCGAAGCTGACGCTGCCCCAAGCGGCGATGCTCGCCGGCGTCGTCGCGGCGCCATCAGTTTATTCGCCGTACGTCGATCCCATCGCGGCAAAGGAACGCCAGCGGCGCGTGCTCGAGCGTATGGTTGCGCAGCGTGAGATCACGCAGAGCCAGGCGGACGACGCTGCGCAAACGCCGCTCAGATACGCTGCCGTGGCACCGCCGGGCGTCGAAGCATATAAGTACCCGTACTTCACGACGTACGTGATCGCGCAACTTGAGAAGAACCTTGGCACAGACGAGATGTTGCACGGCGGCCTTACCGTCTACACAACGCTCGATCCGAGACTAGAGACCATCGCGCAGAACACGGTGACGTCGCTGGTCGAACAAGGGCGCAAAGAAGGCTACGGCATGCACGAGGGCGCGCTCGTCGCCGAGGATCCGCGCAGCGGTGAGATCCTCGCGATGGTCGGCGGCATCGGCTTCTCGGAGAAGAACCAATTCAATCGTGCATGGCAGGCGCGTCGTCAACCGGGTTCATCATTCAAAGGTTTTGTGTACTCGACCGCGGTCGATCGCGGCACGCCGGTCAATTCGATCTACTCCGATTCGCCGGTGTCCTATCCGGCGGGTGACGGCACGAATTACAGCCCGTCGGACGACGATCATCGCTATCTCGGATCGATGACGCTGCGCAAGGCGTTCGCGCTGTCGCGCAACATCGTCGCAGTGAAGCTCGCGTACGACACCGGCATCGACAACGTCGTGCAATATGCGCACGCGATGGGGATCACTGAAGACTTAGAGCCCGATCTGTCACTGGCGCTCGGCACCGCGGGCGTCTCGCCGCTCGACATGGTGTCCGGATATTCGACGATCGCAGCCGGCGGTGTGTACACGCCGCCCACCGCGATCCGCTTTGTGACCGACCGGTACGGCGGCATCCTGCTCGACAGCCGCTATCCAAAACGCAGCGTCGCGATGGCGTCTGGCAGCGCGTACATCATGACGTCGCTGATGGAGGGCGTCATCACCGAGGGCACCGGATATCCGAACGCGATCATCGGCCGCCCGGCAGCCGGCAAAACTGGAACCACGTCGAGCTTCCGCGATGCGTGGTTTGTCGGATTCGTACCGCAGCTCTCCGCGGCGGCGTGGGTCGGTAATGACGATTACACGCCGATGATCGAGTCGTACGGCGGCAACATTCCGGCGCGCATGTGGTCGCACTTCATGAAGGCTGCGCTCGCAAACGTCAAGCCCGAGGACTTCGTCATTCCGCCGGACGTCGAAGCGATTCACATGTGCGCCGGCGACCAGTATCGCGCAGCTGCGAACTCCCACGGGCCGATGGAATACTTCTTGCCAGGAACGGCGCCGCTCGCCAGCTGTTACATTCCAAAAGCGTCGCCATCGCCCGCCTCACCCGTCGCGCCCGTGATCAGCAACCAACAGCCAGGCTTGCAGCCGGACCAGGCATCGCCGCCTGCGCAAGCCGAGGGCGCCGCGCCGGACCCGACCAGTGCGCAACCTTCCCCTACTCACTGATCCGACCGCGCTCACCGTCTCGCAGTTCACGCGCGCGGTCGAGAGCGCGCTTCACGACGCATTTCCGACGCCGGTACGCGTGACCGGAGAAGTTTCGGGCGTTCATCATTCACCCGCGAGCGGGCACACATATTTTGATTTGAAAGACCGCTTCGCGCTCGTGCGCTGCATTTGCTGGGCGACCAGCGACGCGGCTGCGTACATCGCGGACATCGCGCGCGAAGGAGCGGCGCTCGAAGTCCTTGCCGACGTGCGGCCGTACGCCAAGCGTGGCGAGTATCAGCTGAGCATCTTGGATGCGATTCCGGTCGGCGCGGGCCGCCTATTCCGGATGTTTGAGATGCTCAAGACCAAACTGGCCGCTGAAGGCCTGTTCGACGAGGCACGCAAGCGTCCGATTCCATCATTTATACGAGACATCGCGATCGTCACGAGCCGCGAAGGCATGGCGCTCCACGACTTCTTGATCACCGCGCGTGCCCGTGACGCCCACGTGCGGATCTTCGTCGTTCACGCTCCTGTGCAGGGCGAGGCCGCCGCGCCGGCGCTCGCCGCCGCGATCCGGCGCGCCGGACGGCTCGCAGTCGACGCAGTGGTCGTCGCGCGCGGCGGTGGATCGCTCGAGGACCTGTGGGCGTTCAACACCGAGGTCGTCGCACGGTCGATCGTCGCGAGCGCTCGGCCTGTGATCAGCGCGGTCGGCCACGAAGGCGACGTCACAATCGCGGATCTCGTCGCCGACCGCAGGGTCGCGACTCCGACCGCCGCCGCGGTGCTCGTCGCCGTCGAGCGCGAGAAACTGCTTGAACACGTCGCAGATCTGTCCAGGCGGCTGACGCGCTCGATCCGCGCGACACAAAGCGCGGCAGCACAGCAATTAGACGATCTTACTGCAGGCCTTCGGCGCAACGAGCCGCGCCGGCGCTTAGAAGAGCTGCGACGGCGCACGCGCGAGGCGCAGAAGCTGTTGCGCCAAACGTTTGCCCGTTCGCAAGAGGAACGCCGTGGACGTTTGGCCACCGTGATGGCCGGCCTACGCGCGCTCGGGCCACTGCAGACCCTGGCGCGTGGATATGCCATTGTGTTCGACGAGGGCGGCCATGTCGTCACCAACGCCCAGCGCACCAAGGTGGGTCAGAAACTCGACATCGCGCTCAAAGCTGGCGCGATCGCCGCGGACGTCGCCGCACGCCGGCCCGTTGTGGCCAAGGAGATTTCGGATGGCCGATCAGCCGTCGAAGAAGAGGCGTAAGGCGGACGAAGAGGGCCCGAGCTTCGAAGAGGCGCTCGCACGGCTAGAGGCGATCGTCGCCGAGCTCGACGACGGCAACCTGCCGCTCGCACGCGCGCTTTCCTTATATAAGGAAGGAAATGTGCTGGTCAAGCGCTGCCGCGGCCTCTTGACGGAAGCCGAGATCGAAGTGAAAGAGGCGCTGCAGGGCGACACGCCCTCTCCGTGAGACGGCGCCGGCTTGACGTCGCCGTCGCGGAGGCGTATGGGCTTTCGCGGACGCGCGCTCAGGCGCTCATTCTCGAAGGCCGCGTGTCTGTGGGCAGCACACGTATGCTTAAAGCGGGCCAGCTCATCCCTACCGACGTGTCGCCCACTGTTGAGCAGGGGCTCGCATACGTCAGCCGCGGTGGCGTCAAACTTGCTCGCGCGCTCGATCAGTTTGGCTGGTCGCCGGCTGGCCTGCGCTGCCTTGACGTCGGAGCGTCGACCGGCGGCTTCACCGACTGCCTCCTACAGCGCGGAGCGAGTTCCGTCACCGCAGTCGATGTCGGCTACGGCCAGATCGCTTGGCAGTTGCGAAACGACCCACGCGTGCGTCTGTTCGAGCGCACCAACTTCCGGCATGCCGGCGGCGAAGAATTGGGAGGGCCGTTTGAGTTCGCCACGATTGACGTTTCATTCATCTCGTTGACGAAAGTCGCGAGGCCGCTGGCTTCGATGCTCGAGTCCGATGCACGCTGCATCGCGCTGATCAAGCCGCAATTCGAAGCAGGCCGTGCCAGCGTCGGTCGGGGAGGCGTTGTGCGCGATGCCGCCCTGCACGCGCGGTCGATTGAGACCGTGATCGTAGGGTGTGCGCGTGAAGGCTTGATCTCTACAGCGCTCACGTTTTCGCCGTTGCTCGGACCGGCGGGGAACATCGAATTCTTGCTCGGCATGCAGCATGTCGCCGATGCGATTGAGCGCTCGCCATCCGCCGCATCCTCGCCGCCGCTCGACGTGGCGGGGGTTGTCCGCAACGCCCACGAAACGCTCGATAAATGAAAGCCGGCGAACGCGTCGCGGTCAAGAGCATCGCGCTCTACGTGGACACCGAGCGCCCGGAGACAGCCGCAGCGGCCAAGGCCGTGGCCCGCATGGCGTCCGAGCTCGGCGTCTCGCTTCATCTGCCGCCGGCACAAGCCTCAACGCTGCAAGTTGAAGGCGCGGTTACTGCGTCATACCCGGGATCTGCGGATCTACTCATCACGCTTGGCGGCGATGGCACGCTGCTGCGCGCCGCGCATGTCGCAGGCGACGTGCCAGTCATCGGCGTCGACTTCGGGCGCATGGGCTTTTTGACTCAGGTCGAGCGCAAAGACTTCGAGCGAGTCCTCCAACGACTAATCCGCGAAGGCTTTCAGACCGAAGACCGCACCGCGCTCCAGGCGCGATTGCTCGGGTCAAATCGACACTTCTTTGCACTCAACGACATCTTTCTCGACCGCAGCCATCATGGCAATCTCATGACGCTAGCGATCTCCATCAGTGGACAGCAAGTCGCCGATATTCCCGCCGATGGAATCGTTGTCGCGAGCCCGACCGGCTCGACGGCGTATTTCCTGTCAGCAGGCGGACCGATCATGGCACCCGGTCTGGACGCATTTGGCATCGCGCCGATCAATCCGCACACGCTGTTCTCGCGACCGCTGGTCGTGAGCGCCTCCGAGACGATCCAGATCGCGGTGCCGAAAGACGAACGCGGCGCGCACGTCTATGTCGACGGAAAACTCGAGACCGACGTGTCGCCCGGCTCGGTGATCGAGATCGCCCGTGCGGAGCGGCCGGTGAAGTTCGTGCGCCTCGACAAGCGGCATTTCTTCACGATGCTCGAGCGCAAGCTGCACTGGGGCGCGTCCATCAAACGCACTCTCGAGTGACGTGCTGCGCACGCTGACCGTTGAAGGGTTCGGCCTGATCGACCGTACGTCGGTCGAGCTTGGCCCTGGTCTGAACGCATTCACCGGCGAGACCGGCGGCGGCAAATCGATGGTGATCGACGCGCTGGGATTTGTGTTCGGCGATCGCGCGGGGCCGGATATCGTACGTTCAGGGGCCGACAAAGCCGCAGTGTTCGCCGACGTGCAGCCCGACGACCGTGCGCGCCAGTGGCTGCGCGAGAACGCGCTCGAAACCGACGATGATGCGCTCGTCCTCAGTCGCGACTACACAAGTGCCGGCCGCTCATCAGCGCGAGTCAACGGCAAACCGGTGACCGCCGGTCAGCTGCGTGAGCTGGCTGATATCATGCTCGACGTCGTCGGGCAGCACGAGCACCAAAAGCTTCTACAACCATCGGCGCACCTTGAGATGCTGGACGCGTACGCCGGCGGTGCGGCTTTGGCGAAACGCGCTGAAGTCGCAGGCCTCGTCGTAGAGGTGCGCCGCGTGGAGCGAGAGCTCGACCAGCTTCGCACGAGTGGCGACCAGTCGCTACGCGTGCTCGAAGATGCGCGCTTCGCTGCTGCCGAAATTCGTGATGCGAGGCTCGAGCCCGGAGAGATCGAGCGGTTGCGAGAGCGGCGCGCAATGTTGGCGCATGCCGCGAAGATCGCGCAGGCGGTTGAGGCCGCGATCGATGCGATTGACGACGCCGATCGGGGCGCCACGACGCAGCTCGGGCGCGCCGCGTCTTCGCTCGGCGGTGTTTCGTCGTTTGCATCGTCGCTGCGTGACTTCTCCGAGCAGGCGAAAGGGTTGCAAAGCGCGGCACAGGACCTCAGTTTCTCGTTGGCAGCGCTGCGCGAAGAGGGCGCATTCGATCCGAGCCAGCAGGATGAAGTGGAAAATCGCCTTGCGCTGCTCGAACGGATTCTGCGCAAATATGGTCCGGGCTTAGAAGAGGCACTGGAAGCGCAACGGCGCTTCGAAGCGCAAACGAACAAGCTCGAGAATCGCGAGCAAGAGATCCTAGCGCTGGAACGGCGCGGCGGCGAGCTCGGCGCCGAGTTGAAGCGTGCGGCCACGGAACTGACGGGCCTACGCAAAGCCGCCGCAATCAAGCTTGCAACAAAAGTTGAGTCAGAACTGCAGCGGCTGGCGCTGCGCGGCGCATCGTTCACCTGCGTCCTGGAGCCGACTGAGACGACTGCGCTTGGCGCCGACCGCGTTGAGTTCACGGCTGCCCTTAACCCAAAGGAGCCGCAGCGACCGATCGCTCGATCTGCTTCGGGTGGCGAGTTGGCCCGCTTGCTCCTCGCGTTGAAGATGGCGTTCGCGAAGACCGATCCGCACGCGATCGTCGTACTCGACGAGATCGACGCGGGCGTTGGTGGAGCCGCTGCGATTGCAGTCGGCGAACGCATCGCAGAACTCGGCGAGCGCACGCAGGTGCTGTGCGTGACGCATCTCGCGCAGATCGCGACGTTCGCGCAGACACACGTGGTCATGGAGAAGTCGACCAAGGCCGGCAGGTCCATCATCCGAGCATGCTTACTGACGAGCAAAGACGACGTCCGCGGCGAGATTGCGCGGATGCTAGCGGGCGACGCGGAAAGCGCGGAAGCTTTGCGCCATGCGGAGTCG
>DASRXC010000153.1:0-23428 GCA_035654355.1 Binatus sp. (SeqCode) | reverse complement strand
ATCGCCGAAGACGCGGGCTTGATCGTACCGATCGGCGCATGGGCGGTGCGTGCCGCGTGCGAGCAGATGAAGAATTGGCAGCGCCAAGGCGTCGCGCCGCGACGGATCACCGTGAACATCTCACCGCGACAGTTCGCGGAGCCGCACTTCATCAAGATGATCGCGGGCGTGTTGCGCGCGACGCGCGTCGACCCCGCATGCTTGGAGATCGAGCTCACCGAGACCGGCATCATGGCCGACGTGAAGCGCAGCGTGCGCATCATGCATCAGCTGGCTTCGATGGGCGTGCGTACGTGCATCGACGATTTCGGCACCGGCACAAGTTCGCTGGCATACCTCAAGCAGCTGCCGGTCGCATCGCTTAAGATCGACCGCCAGTTCATCCGCTCGATCGAAAGCGATTCGTTCGACGCGTCGATCGTCAGCGCGATGATGACCGTCGCGCACAACCGGCGGTTGCAAGTGGTCGCAGTCGGCGTCGAAACGCACGCACAACGGGAAGCGCTGCGGCGCATGGGGTGCGATGAGATGCAAGGCCACCTTTTGACCGCACCGCTGCCCGCCAGCGAGCTGCAGCGATTGCTAGAAGAGAAACCGGAGAAGCCGGCCGCGCAGATAGACGCCGTCTAAGAAGCGCAAAACTGCCTTAAATCCAGGAAAAGCATCCGGTGCATGGAAGTTTTCAGGCTCCCAAACCTCTTTGATTGCGGGAGACCCACGGCACATGCACCAGGACCGCACGTTCGGTTTTTCGACGCGCGCGCTGCACGCGGGCACGTCGCCAGATCCTGCCACCGGCGCCCGCGCGGCGCCGCTCTACATGAGCTCGAGCTTCGTTTTCGACTCGGCCGAACACGCGCGCGAGCTGTTCTCGCTGCGCAGCTACGGCACGATTTATAGCCGCATCTCGAATCCGACGGTCGCGGCTTTTGAAGAAAAGATCGCCAGCTTGGAAGGCGGGCTCGGCGCGGTCGCAACGGCGTCCGGCCAGGCCGCGCAGCTGGTCGCGATCCTGACGCTCGCGCAAGCGGGCGATCACCTAGTGGCATCGTCGAACCTCTACGGCGGCACGGTCACGCAATTCTCAGTCACGCTCAAACGCATGGGCATCGACGTCACCTTTGTGCCGAACAGCGATCCCGCGGCGATGCGCGCCGCGATCCGGCCGAACACCAAGGCGCTCTACGCGGAGACGATCGGCAATCCGCTGGGGAATGTCGCCGATATCAAGGCGCTGGCCGACATCGCGCATGCAGCGGGCCTGCCGCTGATCATCGACAACACGTTCGCGTCGCCATATCTGTGCCGTCCAATAGAGCACGGCGCCGATATCGTCGTGCACTCGGCGACGAAGTTCTTAAGCGGCAACGGAACGCTGATCGGCGGCGTGCTCGTGGAATCCGGCAAGTTCGACTGGAACGCCGGCAAACATCCGTTGGTGGGGGCGCCAAGCCCAGCATATCACGGCATGAGCTTCGCCGACACGTTCGGCGAGTTCGCGTATTTGTGCCGCGCGCGCCTTGAGGTGCTGCGCGACGTCGGTGCGTGCATGTCGCCGATGAACGCATGGCTGCTCATTCTTGGGCTTGAGACGCTCGCGGTGCGCATGCGTCAGCATGTCGCCAACGCGGTGCGCGTCGCCGATTTCTTGGAGCATCACGAGGGCGTCGCGTGGGTCAAGTACGCGGGGCTGCCGTCGAGCGACCAGCACCCACTCGCGAAAAAGTATCTACCGCACGGCGCGGGGTCGATCTTCACCTTCGGGGTGCGCGGCGGACGCGAAGCCGGCGTGCGCTTTATCGACTCGCTGCGCCTGTGGAGCCATCTCGCCAATGTCGGCGACGCGAAGAGCCTAGTCATCCATCCGGCGTCCACGACGCATCAACAGCTGAGCGATGAAGAGTTGATCGCTGCCGGCATCACGCCCGACATGGTGCGCCTGTCGGTCGGCATCGAAGACGCGGACGATCTCACCTGGGATCTCGACCAGGCGCTCGCTGCCGCGCAAACCGTTGCGCTCGCGGAAACGGGAGCGGGGTTGTGATGCGCGCGCGAGAGGCAGGGCGATGATCCTGAAGACACCAGAACAACGACGCGAACTGCTCGACAGCGTGCACACGATCGCGATGGTCGGCGCCAGCGCGAATCCGCTGCGCGCGAGCTATTTCGTCTTCCGCTATCTGACCACTCACGGCTACGACGTCCGCCCAGTCAACCCGGCCTATGAGTCGATTGACGGTGTGAAATGCTATCCGACGCTTGCAGCGTATGCCGCGGAGAACGGGCCGCCCGATGTCGTCGATGTGTTTCGCAAACCCTCCGAGACGCCGCAAGTCGCGCGCGACGCGATCGCGGCCGGTGCAAGAGCGATCTGGTTCCAATACGGGGTCGTCAACGACGAAGCGATTCGCATCGCCGACGACGCGGGATTAATGGTCGTCGTCGATCGCTGCATGAAAGTCGAGCACGCTCGTTTTTCCGGCGGCTTGACTCTGAGTGGAATGAACTCCGGCGTCTTATCCTCGAAACGGCGACCTTTGTGAACGCGCCCTACGCGGGCGACTATGGGAGCTTTGCATGAGCTATCGCACACGCTTTCGCGCCCTCTTTCTGACGGCTTTCGTCGCGGCGACTGTCGGCGCGCTGGCCGGCTGCACGAAGATCAGCACACAAACCGGCACGCCCGGCGCGCAGACGCAAGGCGTCGTGCATGGCGTGCTGCGCATCGGCAACAACTCCGAGCCGGACAACATGAACCCGGTCGTCGGCAACCAGCAGATCGAGACCGATCTCTCCATGTTCTGGGGCGGATATCTGCTGAATTGGAACAACGACAACCAGTTCATCGGCGAGCTGGCGACGGAAGAGCCGACGCTGACCAACGGCGGCATCAGCCAAGACGGGCTGTCGATCACGTACCACCTGCGCAAGGGCGTGAAGTGGCAAGACGGGCCGGAGTTCACCGCCGACGACGTGATCTACACCTGGCAACAGGTCATGAACCCGAAGAACAACGTCGCCAGCCGTGTCGGGTACGACGACATCACGACGATCGACAAGAAAGATCCGTATACGATCGTCGTGCATCTCAAGAAACGGTTCGCGCCGTTCGTCGCTTCGTTCTTCACGATGTCGAGCACTGCGTACCCGGTGCTGCCAAAACACATCCTCGCGCAGTATCCGAACATCAACGAAGTGCCGTACAACAATAAACCCGTCGGCACGGGACCGTTCATCGTGACGAATTGGGAAAAGGGCACTGTCATCACTATGGTCGCCAACCCCAATTACTGGCGCGGCCCGCCTAAGCTCAAGGCCGTCGAATATCACATAATCCCGAACGAGAACACGCTGCTCACTGAGTTGCAGACCCACGAGATCGACTTCACGTTCAACGCCTCGGCAGCGCAGTACGAAGAGCTCAAGGCCATCCCGGGTATGACGGTCCAACTCGTGCCGTTCACCCAGTACTCGCAGCTCGGTTTCAACACGACCGTGCATACGCTTTCCGACAAACTCGTGCGCCAGGCGCTGACGTACGCGACCGACCGCGACGAGCTGATCCAAAAGGTCTCGCACGGCGTCAACATTGTAGCGAACACCGACCAACCGCCGTTCTTGTGGGCGTACAATCCGAACGTCAAGAAATATCCGTATGACCCGGTGCTGGCGGGGCATCTACTCGATCAAGCGGGCTGGAAGATGGGGCCGGACGGCTACCGCCACAATGCCGCGGGGCAGCAGCTGAGCCTTCAGCTCACGGGCTCCACGGGCCGCGCAGATTCGATCCAAGTTCAAGAAGTCGTGCAGGCGCAGTGGCGCAAAGTCGGCGTCGACGTCACCATCAAGAACTACCTCTCGCCGCAGATGTTCGCGAGCTACGGCGCGGGCGGTATCTTACAGACCGGAAAATTCGAGGTCGGAGTCTATTCGTGGGTCAACGGCGTCGATCCCGACAACTCGACGCTGTGGATGTGCAACCAATTCCCGCCGGCCGGTCAGAACGTGTATCACGTCTGCGATCCGCAGATCGACGCCGCCGAACAGATCGCGCTGACGCAGTACGATCAAGCGACGCGAAAGAAGGCGTATTTCACCATTTCGGACCGCCTCGCCGAGCTTCAACCTGCGATCTTCACGTGGTTCATCCGTCGCATCGAAGTCTACACACCGGAATTCAAGGGCTATAAGCCTGCCCACGCGGTGACCACGTTCTGGAATACGTGGGAGTACTCGATTTGAGGTTCAGCGCGACGCGCCGATCGCGCGGAGTCGCAGCAGTGTTGCTCGCACTCGGTTTGATCGCCGCGAGCGGATGCACGAAAGCACAAACGAGCACACAAACCCTTGTGAATGCAGCTGCGCACCCTGGCGTCGTGCGCATCGTCGGCGCAGGCACGATCGATTCCCTCGTACCAGAATTGTCGGCCTCGGCAGCGGCAAGCGATGCATCGATGTTCTGGGGCGCGTACTTCTTTCTCGTCGACGATAAAGGCACGCTGATCCCCGAACTCGCCACCGAAATCCCAACGCACGAGAACGGCGGCATCAGTCCGGACGGCAAGACCATCACGTACCATCTGCGCCAAGGCGTGCAATGGCATGACGGCACCCCGTTCACCGCCGACGACGCGGTCTTCACGTGGCACCAGATCATGAATCCGGCCAACAACGTCGTCACTCGCACGGGATACGATCAGATCGAATCGATGCAGGCGTCCGACCCCCACACACTAGTCGTGCATCTCAAGCGGCCGTATGCCCCCGCGATTGCGACGTTCTTCGCCCCAAGCTTAGCGCCGATGCCGGTGCTGCCGGCTCACCTGCTCAAAGATCTTCCCGATATAAACCACGCGCCATACGACAACAAACCAGTGGGCACCGGGCCGTTCATGGTCTCCTCGTACGAGCCGCAAGTCAGCCTCACGCTGGTCGCCAACCCGCATTATTGGCGCGGGGCGCCCAAGCTCAAGGAGATCGACTATCTGATCGTGTCCGATCCCAATACTCGTACGATCATGATGCGAACCGGCGAAGCGGATCTCTATTCAGATGCCGGCTCAAACCAAATACCCGAACTGTCTGCGATTCCGCGTGCGCGGCTCCTGCGCACCCCCTTCAACGAGTTTTGGTACCTGACGTTCAACGTGACGCACCCGCCGCTCGATGATGTGCGCGTGCGCCGCGCGCTAGCGATGGGGGTCGACAAAGAGTACATGATCCGAAACATCGCGCATGGCTCCGCAGATCCAGCCGTCGGCGACCAGCCGAGCTATCTCTATACCTACGATCCTCATGTGCCCGCTCCGCAATTCGATCCGAAGGGCGCGGTCGCGCTACTCGACGAGGCGGGGTGGAAGCTCGGCGCCGACGGCATCCGCACTAAGGACGGAAAACGGCTTGAGCTCGTCTACGTGTTCGACCGCGAAGAGGCCGACGGTGAGCGCCTCGGCGCGATCTTGCAGCAGCAGATGCGCCGCATCGGCGTCGATGTGAGTATCAAAGGCATCGCGCACAGCATCTACTACGCCGACAAGAACGCCGGAGGCATCCTCTCTCAAGGCAAATTCGACATCGCCTACGAGGGTTGGATCGGAGGCGTTGATCCCGACGACATCGCGCTGTGGGCGTGCGATCAGCGTGGCGGCTACAACCACTCGTTCATCTGCGATCCGCGCATCGATGCAGCCGAGCGTGATGCGCTCACTCACTACGATACCGCGACGCGTAAGGCGGCCTACGATCGCATCCAGGCCTTGCTTGCCACCGATGTGCCGGTCGACTTCTTATGGTGGAAGCGGCGCAACGACTCCGTCGCGACGTCGCTGCACAATTACAAGCCGGCGCCGGCGGTCACGACCTTCTGGAACTCCTGGCAATGGGCCAATTGAAGCGATGAGCAAACCGCTCGATCGCCCCGTCGACCTGCGCAGCGACACGGTGACCAAACCGTCGGCGAAGATGCGCGAGGCGATGGCGAAGGCGGAGGTCGGCGACGACGTCTATCGCGAGGATCCGACCGTGCGCACGCTTGAGCGAGAGACGGCCGCAGCGCTGGGTAAAGAAGAAGCACTGTTCGTGGCCAGTGGCAGCATGGGCAATCTTGTGAGCGTGCTTGCGCATTGCGGCCGTGGCGACGAAGCGATCGTTGGAGACGAAGCGCACGTGTTCTATTTCGAGTCGCCCAGCGTGGCCGCGTTCGGCGGCGTGCAACTGCGCACGGTGCCGAACCGCGCCGGCGAGATCGATCCGGTCGACGTCGAACGTTCCGTGCGCCCGCCTGAGGGCCCAGGGCCGCGCACGGCGCTGCTGTGTCTCGAGAACACGCACAATCGCGGGGGCGGGCGCGCCATCAGCGCGGCACACACCGATGCGCTCGCGGCAGTGGCTCGCCGTCATGGAGTTGCCGTGCACCTGGACGGCGCGCGCTTGTTCAATGCGGCGGTTGCGCTTTCGACCCCGGTTGCAGCGCTCGCAGCAGGGGTCGATTCGGTCGGCGTTTGCTTTTCGAAGGGCTTGGGAGCTCCGGTCGGTTCGGCGGTTGCCGGCAACCCCCCGTTCATCGAACGCGCGCGCAAGCTGCGCCGGCTCGCGGGGGGCGGCATGCGTCAGGCGGGCATCATCGCGGCCGCCGCGCTCGTGGCATTACGCGACGGGCCGCAGCGTTTGCATGAAGACCATGCAAAAGCGAAACTACTCGCCACCATCCTCGCGCAGAGCGGCGAGTTCGACATCGACCCCGCCTCTGTCATGACGAACATCGTCATCTTCAATCTGCCGCGCGGCTGCCCGACCGACCCTGCGGCGCTGGCGGCAGCGTGGCGCGAGCAGGGCGTTCTCGCCCATCACATCGGGAGAGGCCGCTTTAGAGCGGTGACTCATCTTGACGTGACGAGCGCCGATGTCGAACGAGCTGCGGCCTTCATGGTCGACATCGCAGCCAAGCAACGAAAGCAGGCAGTCCTTGCGTAAGCGCATCGCGTTCATCGCCGCCGCGCTCGTCGCGTTCGGTGCACCATTGATCGTATTCGGAGATGAGATGCCGAGCGCGGCGCCCACTGCAGCGTCCGAAAAACCCTTGACCGCGGCCGGCGACGCGGCGCTCGACGCGATCGCGACCGCGTATTATCAAGAAGAGTGGAAATTCCGGCCGGTCGACGCGACGGACACGGGCGTGCATACGTACGACGACCAGCTCGGTCCGGTCACCCCGGAGGCATTCGCCGCGCGCGATGAGAGCTTGCGCGCGACGTTGCACGAATTGCAGGGCCTCGACCGCTCAACGCTCTCGCTCAACGGCCAAACGGACCAGCAGATCCTCGAGGATGCCATCCAGGAGCACCTCTTCTGGGACAATCAATGGCCGGACTGGCGCCGCAGACCGAGCTACTACTCCGACATCGCGTCTGATGGTGTCTACACCATCATGTCGCGCAATTTCGCCCCGATCGACCAGCGACTGCGATCCGTGATCGCGCGCGAGAAGCAGATCCCGGCGATGCTCGCGCAGGGTGAGAAGAACCTCGATCCGGCAACGACGTCAGCGGTCGTCGCGACGATCGGTCAGTTCGATGCGCAAGGCGCGGTGGATTTCCTTTCTCACGACGTGCCGGCGGTCTTCGGAAAGGTCGGCGACCAGACACTGCAGGCGCAATTCGCGGCCGCGAACGACGCCGCACGCGACGCGCTGGCAAGTTACGCGGCGTACGTCAAATCGACGGTCATCCCGAACGCGCACGGCACGTACGCCATTGGAAGCGCGAACTACGATCTGCTCGAGCGCCTGCAGAACGTCGCCGATATCCCGCTCGCTCGGCTGTTGCAGATCGGCGAAGCCGACTTAAGCAAGAACCAGGCTGAGTTCGTCGCCACCGCGCGCAAGATCGATGCGACGAAGAACCCGCAGCAGATACTCGCGCAGATCCAGACGGACCATCCGGCTAACGATCAACTGATCGGCGACGCGCAAGGCGATTTGGATCAGCTCGTCTCTTTCATCAAGCAAAACGACATCATCGACTTGCCGCAGGCCCCGATCGCCCGGGCGCGACCCACGCCGCAATTCCAAGCGCAGACCTCGTTCGCATCGATGAATTCACCGGGGCCGCTTGAGACCAAGGCGACCGAGGCGTACTACAACGTCACGCTCGCCGACCCGGATTGGCCCAAAGCACAAGTCCAGCAACATCTGGAGTTCTACAACCAGCCGAGTCTGGTCATCGTTTCGGCGCACGAGACGTATCCTGGCCACTACACCAATTATTTGTTCAGCAAGGAGCGCGACCTAAGCCTCATCCGCAAGATCGAGTGGAACAACGCGATGGGCGAAGGCTGGGCTCACTACGACGAGCAGATGATGGTTGACGAAGGCTTGGGCGGCGGCGACCCGCGCTACCGTCTCGTCCAACTGATGCTGGCACTACAGCGAGATTGCCGTTACATTGTCGGCATCAAAGAACACACTGCCGGGATGACCATCGATCAAGCAACCGAGTTCTTCATGGCTAACGCGTACATGGGACAAGAGCCGTCGCGTCGGGAGGCGTTGCGCGGGACGGTCGATCCGCTCTACGGTTACTATACGCTTGGCAAGCTCATGCTCTTGAAACTGCGCGCCGATTATAAAACGCAACAAGGCAGCGCGTTCAAGCTGAACCAGTTCCACGACGCGGTGCTCTCACACGGCGACCCGCCGATCTACTTCCTGCGCAAATTCATCTTGGGCGCAAACGACAGCGGTTCGCTGCTGTAGACAAAACGCAGGGCGCAATGCATCGGATTTCGCGATTGGAACGTATAAGGGTGTGAGCGGTTCTCGTTCGCCCTGCGGGAGCCGCTCAGGCTTTTCACAGGATCGTCCCAAATGATGGTTGCGCTCGCTGTGGTCGCACTCATGCTCACCGGCGTGCCGGGCGTTTTGCCCGGCAACTCAGCGCGCTCGCAAAACCAAACGGTGACGATCGATGCAGTGGGCGACGTCATGCCCGGCTGGCGGGTCAGCTCGCTCATCGAACACGACGGCACCGACGCGCCGTTCGCCGCGGTGCACACCGTGCTCGATCAGTCAGATGCTATTGTGGGAAACCTCGAGTGTCCGCTCTCCGAGCGCGGCACGCCGACCGCGTCCAAATCAAAGCAAGCGCTCAAACAGCGTAAGGAATACGTGCTGCGCGGAACGCCTGCCGCTGCGCCGGGTCTCGCGCACGCCGGCTTCGCCGCTTTGACGCTGGCCAACAACCACATCTTAGACTACGGCCGCGATGCGCTGGATGACACGCTCGCGGCTCTGCACGCCGCCGGCGTGCAGACGACCGGCGCCGGCGATGACATCGCATCCGCGTGGCAACCCGCATACTTCGAGCGGCGTGGCGTCCGGTTCGCGCTGATCGGAATCTCCGAGATCATCCCGCGCGGCTACGGCGCGACCCCGACCAGGCCGGGCGTCGCACCCGGACGCGATCCGATCACCGGTGAGGTCGACAGCTCGTACTTGAAAACGCTCGCCGGCGCGATCCGCAGCGCGCGTGCGCACGCTGACGTCGTGATCGTCTACGAGCATTGGGGAACAGAGTTGATGGGCCCGCCGTCGTCCGACCACGTGCGGCTGGCCCACGCGGCGATCGACGCCGGCGCCTCGTTGGTGCTGGGCGCTCATCCGCACGTCTTAGGTCCGGTCGAGACGTACCACGGCGGCCTGATCGCATACTCGCTCGGCAATTTCGTGTTCGACACGTACCCGGGCATGCAAACCCGAAGTGCAGTGCTTCAGGTGACGCTGCGCGGGCCCACAGTCGCGAGCTGGCGAGCGATTCCCGTTGTGCTCGACCAAGGGGTGCCCAAACCCGCCCCCGCCTCAGACGCGGCGCTGGTCCAGGCGTTGCTGGCAGGAGACCTGCAGGCCACCCCGCCGCCTTCTCCTAGCCCCGGCGGCATCGCCAAAGCCCCGCCCACGCGGGCCGTGCAGCGCCCGAATGGACCCCCGCAATAGGCTGGACGATAATCAAATAGTATGCTCGCCCCGCCCCTGGTGGTCGTCGATCACCTGACCAAGCGCTTTGGGGATACGACCGCCGTGGACGGCATCAGCTTCGCCGTCGCGCCGGGCGAGATATTCGGGTTTTTGGGGCCCAACGGCGCCGGCAAGACGACGACGATCAAGATACTTACCGGGCTGTTGAGGCCGACCTCGGGCCGCGCGATGATCGGCGGATTCGACATCACCACGCATCCAGTGGAAGCCAAGCGCTTGTTCGGATATGTGCCGGACGAGCCGGCGGTGTATCCCAAGCTGACCGCGCTCGAGTTCTTGAGTTTCGTGGGCGACATGTACGGCATGAATGCGGCTCGCAAAATGGCGCGCATTCGCGAGTTGCTGGGCCTCTTCGAGCTCCAAGCCGACGCAGGCGCCTTGCTCGAGAGCTATTCGCACGGCATGCGCCAGAAGGTCGCCTTGTGCGCCGCGTTGTTGCACGAACCAAAGATCTATTTTCTGGACGAGCCGACCGTCGGTCTTGACCCCAAGAGCGCCCGCATGCTCAAGGACATCGTGCGCGCGGTGACGCGAGCGGGTGGCGCGGTCATGATGTCGACGCACATCATGGAGATCGCCGAGAGCCTATGCGATCGCGTCGCGATCATCGATCACGGACGCATCGCTGCGATGGGGACGGTGCCGGAACTGCGCGAGCTGCGGGGCCGC
Organism: Binatus sp. (SeqCode); assembly: GCA_035654355.1. Lineage (GTDB taxonomy): Bacteria > Vulcanimicrobiota > Vulcanimicrobiia > Eremiobacterales > Eremiobacteraceae > JAFAHD01. The sequence continues at coordinate 12,729 of DASRXC010000153.1, read as the reverse complement.
GAAACGCTCGAGGAAGTCTTCCTCCACCTCACGGGCGGCCTCGAGGAGCAACGCATCGCCGAGATCTTCCGCGAACCGGCGCGCACATGAACCAGGGGCCGCTCGCCCAGACCTGGACGCTCACCCAAGAACTGATCCGCTTTCGAATTCTCGCTTCGCAGCGCGATTGGTCGAGTCGCACGCTGTACATCGTCGCAGCGATCGCCTCGTCCATCCTTACCCTTACGATCTTCGGCGGCACATATTTCGGAGTGCGCGCGCTCGTCGCGGCCAAGGCCACGGGCTTGCTCGGCAGCATCGCCAGCTGGGCTTTCTTGGTCTATCTCTTCACCGATCTGTTCATCGCCTTTGGGCAAGCGCTCAACGACATGTACCTGTCTTCTGACATGCCGGTCTTGCTCGTCATGCCCGTCCGTTCCGGCTCTCTCATCGTCGCGAAATTCATTCTCGGCGTCGTTCAAAACGAAGTGTACGTCGCTGTTTTTCTGCTGCCGTTCGTGCTGGGATATCTGTTGGCGCTGGCCGCACCATGGTGGGCGTACATCGTCTGCGTCACAGGGCTTGCGTTGTTCCCCGCGGTGCTCTACGCGGCGCTTTCCACCATCACCATTATCACGCTGCGGATCATTCCGCCGCAGATCGCGAAGGAGATCTTGTGGGTGATCGGTGCGGCGGTGCCCACCGCGTTCTGGCTGTTCAACTTCGCCCGCTTCGCGCACATCGAAGGCGACATCAACTCGCTGCAGCTGCCTACTGCTCCAGAGTGGCTGCCCAGCTCGTGGATGGGGCATCTGCTCACATCGGCTGGTGCTGGCGATTCGCCGGCCGCCTCGGGTTGGCTCGGATTCATCGCACTCGTCACCCTCGTCGCATGCCCGCTCGGCCTTGCCGTCGTGGCTCAAGGCTTCGCGGAGGGGTGGAGCAGAGCGACCGCGGGGAAGCGCATCGCGGCGTGGTCGCGTGGCGCTCCGCCCTCGCTCAGTCCGATCGCGGCGGTCATTTGGAAGGACGTCAGCGGGGTGATGCGCTCGCCGCAATTGTGGTTCAATCATATCGCGTCGCTGGGATTCATCGGCTATCTCCTCGTCGGGCATCAGGTGCAAAGCCCGCTGTTGCCGCTCACGGTCCAACTGGCGATGTTGCAGATCGGATTCGTCGCGGTGCTCGACAGCCTCAATCCAGGGATGACGGCGATATCGCTCGAGCATGCGTCGATATGGCTACTGCGGACTGCTCCGCTCACGCCGCGCCAGATATTCGTGGCGAAGATCGTGGGCGCGTACGCACAGACCGGCGCGATCACAACGGTGGCGGCGATTCTGCTCGGCGTGGGCTACCATTTCTCATTCGGCGCTACAGCGGCACTCGTGTTTTTCGCGCTGCTGATGTCCGCGGCCGCGATCTGTTACGGCGTCGAGTTCGACACCCGATACCCGTCCTTTGATTGGGAGAACCCGAACGCGATCAACCGCGGCGTTCGCATGATCATGCCGTTCTTGAACGGCCTGCTCATGCTTGCGCTGTGCGGCGCATTCTTGGGCGTCACACGGCTCGCGCTGCGCACCGTGTGGGGCGGCAGCGCCGCCGTGCTCCTCGGTCTGTTCTGGTGCGCGCTTGTCGTCGGATGGATCTTTGTCCGCACCTCGCAGGAGGCAGTGCGCAACCTGGCGGCTCTCGAAGCGTGACCGGCGAGGTGAGAAGATGGTAGAACTCGACCGGCCGACCTTCCAAAAGCTGTGGTCGCGCGATCAATGGGCGACGTTGCCGGTAAATCGCTCGCTGCTGTCGCCACTCGCGTTCCTGGAACGCAGCATCCATGTGTACGGCGGCAAAGATGCCATGGTCGACGGCACTCGTCGCTATAGCTACGAACAGCTAGGCGCGCGGGTGTACCGGTTGGCCAGCGCGCTGCGCGCGTCTGGTATCGGCAAGGGCGATCGCGTCGCGCTGTTGGCGTACAATTCAGACGAAGCGCTCGAAGCGCATTTTGGCGTGCCGCAGATCGGCGCGGTGCTCGTCGCCATCAACATCAGGCTGAGCGCCGACGAGATCGGTTACATCCTCGCGCACTGCGGCGCCAAAGCGATCATTGCCCACCCCGACTTCGCGCACCTCATCGCGCCGGGGTTAGCGGGTTCAAACGTCGAGCGCGTCATTTGGACCTCGCCCTATCAACGCGCGGCGCAAACGAATGGCGCAGCGGACCTGACTTGTCCGACCACTACCTACGATGACTTCCTCGCGACCGGCAGCCCGGAACCATTCGACCTCGGGATCGACGATGAAGACGACACGATCTCGATCAATTACACGAGCGGCACTACCGGACGGCCCAAGGGCGTCATGTATACACATCGCGGTGCGTATTTGAACGCGCTCGGCGAAGTCTATCATGCGGGTATGAACGGAGACAGCGTCTACCTGTGGACACTGCCGATGTTCCACTGCAACGGGTGGTGTTATACATGGGCGGTCACCGCCGCCGGAGCGCGCCACATCGCGCTTCCTAGGGTCGAGCCAAAAGCGATTTTCGACTTGATCGAACACGAAGGAGTCACCCACCTGTGCGGTGCGCCGACCGTGCTGGTGATGATCGCGAACGAAGCGCCTTCAAAGGATTACACATTTCCGCGCCCGTTGCGCATCGTGACGGCAGGCGCGCCGCCGCCGCCAACGGTGATTGCGCGGATCGAGTCGATGGGCGCGGTGCTAACGCACGCATATGGCTTGACCGAGACCTACGGCCCGCACACCGTGAGCGAGTGGCAGGTGAAGTGGAACGGCAAAGACGCCGAAGAGCGCGCGCGGCTTAAAGCGCGCCAGGGCGTCGGCTACATCCACGCGCCCGAACTGCGCGTCGTCGATGAGAACATGGACGACGTGCCGGCCGATGCCGCGACGATGGGCGAAGTCGTCATGCGCGGCAATAACGTGATGAAGGGCTACTTCAACGATCCGGCCGCGACCGGCAAAGCGTTTCGCGGCGGCTGGTTTCATTCGGGTGATCTGGGCGTCATGCATCCCGACGGCTACATCGAGCTGCGCGATCGCGCCAAAGATATCATCATCAGCGGCGGCGAGAACATTTCGACCATCGAAGTCGAGCGCACCGTGTACGCTCATCCCGCGGTGCTCGAAGCCGCCGTGATCGGCGTTCCGGACGAGAAATGGGGCGAGGTGCCAAAGGCCTTCGTGACGCTCAAGCCGGACGCGAGCGCGACCGCGGAAGACATCATCGCGTTTTGTCGCGAGAAGATCGCGCACTTCAAAGCGCCCAAAGCGGTGGAATTCGGCCCGTTGCCGAAGACCTCGACAGGCAAAGTGCAAAAGTTCAAACTGCGCGAAAAAGAGTGGGCCGGCAAGGAGAAGCGGATCAACTGATGGCCACCATGCTCACGAAGCCGACCGCCGAGGTCCTGCTCGAAGTGGACGGCGAGTTCGCATACGTCACGCTCAATAGGCCGGAGAAGCGCAACGCGCTTTCCGAGGCCGTCATGAGCGGGCTGATCGCCGCGTTGCGCGAGATCAATAAGACGCCCGAGGTCAGCGTCGCCATCCTGAAGGCGAACGGAACGATCTTCTCGTCGGGTCACGACTTGAGCGAGCTCATCAACCGCACAGTGATCGAATACAAGCGCATCTTCGACCTTTGCGTGGAGCTGATGGAGACGATCCACGAGATCCAGCAACCGGTCATCGCGCAGGTTCAGGGACCCGCGACCGCCGCGGGCTGTCAGCTGGTCGCGACGTGCGACTTAGCGGTCGCAGCGGACACCGCGTGGTTCGCGACGCCTGGTGTGAAGATCGGGTTATTCTGCTCGACACCGATGGTGCCGGTAAGCCGCGCGATCAACCGCAAGAAGGCGATGGAGATGCTTCTGACCGGCGAGCCGATCTCGGCCGCGGAAGCGGTGCACACCGGGTTGATCAACAAGGCGGTGCCGGGTGACAAGCTCGAGGATGCCGTGCGCGAGCTTGCAACCGCGATCGCCGAAGTGAGTCCGAACGTCGTTGCATTGGGTAAGGAAGCGTTCTACCGCCAGATCGACATGCCGGAAGCGAAGGCGTACGCGTACACGAAGGAAGTGATGACCTACAATGCGCTGATGTCCGATGCGCATGAGGGCATCACGGCGTTCCTGCAAAAGCGCAAGGCCCACTGGCCGCGCCGGAGCTCATAAAACGATTCGTAGACATCCCGCGAAAGGACCCAGGAGGCTCGCCAAATTGGCGAGCCTCGTCACTTCTAGCCGGCTAGGCGCGGGGTTTCGCGGAACGCGATCATCGCGTCGATCGCGGTCGAATGGACCGGGAAAACTCGCGACAGTCCGGTCAGCGTCAGGACGCGTCGCATCCCCTGGCGATTGCTCACCAGCCTCACCTCGCCGCCGACCGCGCGCACTGTATGCACGGCGCCGATCAACGAGCGCAACACGTATGAGCTTGCCGAGTCGAGCTGATCGAGATCGATGACGTGAAGGCGGCGGCCGAATTTGACGTGCTGGCGGAACTCCCAGCGCATGCGCGAGGACGCATCCTCATCAAAAGGCTCCAGCAGCGATGTGAGTGTGATCGATGGATGGCGGTTGAACATGGGTGTACCCTCCTTGCGCGTCCATCGTACGGTACAGGGGCATATGGCCGAATCCGGGGTTCCTCGGACTTTGACCGCCGGCGGGTACGGAGAATCCAGGGCCAGGGTACATGGGCCGTGCACAGACCAGGGCAAGGCGGATGGGAGGCGATCTATGTTCGGACCGAAAGCGGCGTTTTCGGGGTTCTCAGTCGACAATCTGGACAAAGCCAGGCGGTTTTACCGCGACACTCTGGGGTTGGCGGTCAGCGACGACGGCCCGGGGTTTCGGATAGGCTTGCCGGGCGAAGGCTCCGTATTCGCCTACCCCAAGCCGGACCACCAACCTGCGAGCTTTACCATCCTCAACTTTGTCGTCGACGATATTGGCTCCGCGGTCGACGACCTCAGGGAACGCGGCGTGAATTTCAAACGCTACGCCGGGCTAGAAGTCGACGATAAGGGTATTTTTCGGGGAGGCGGGCCGTTGATCGCGTGGTTCACGGACCCGGCCGGCAACGTCTTGTCGGTGCTCGAACGATCCTAGCGACGCCGCCCCGCCAGCGAGACGAAGTACAGCACTTGTAAGACGGTCTGCGCGACCGCCGCCAAATACGTCAGCGCGGCAGCGCCGAGCACCGCCTGCGCGCCCGGCATCTCTTGGCTTGAAAGCACGCCGTTCGCTTGCAGCATCTGGAGCGCGCGGCTGCTCGCGTTGAGCTCGACCGGAAGCGTGACGATCGCGAAGATCGCGCTCGCGCTGAATAAGAATATGCCCGCCCACGTCAGGCCGGTGACCGACAAGAACAACCCGGCCAAGAAAATGATCGGGCCGATCGACGCCCCCACTTTTACCGCCGGCACGATCGCGCTGCGCAGCTTCATCGGGGTGTAGCCCTCGACGTCCTGGATCGCGTGCCCGAACTCGTGCGCGACGACCGCGACCGAAGCGACCGAATTCTGCACCGAGCTTTGCGATAGGCACATCGTCTTTCGGCTGGGATCGTAATAGTCGGTGAGCATGCCGGGGATGCTGGCGACGCCGAAGCGGTGACCGGTGCGCTCCATCAAGAGCTCGGCGGTCTGGGCGCCGTTGATGCCGCTCGAGGTCGGAACCTTTGCGTATTGATTGAAGGTACTCGTCACGCGCCACTGCGCCCACAACCCGAAGAGCAGCGCCGGGATCATGTACAGGAGGTAGGTGGGGTCTATAAACATGGGCGCAACGCCTTCGCGCGCTTGCGCGCGCGGGCCTACCATTTTACAATAAGGCCGTGACGCTCGCGTCTATCGCCTTGGTCGCAATGTTCGAGACAAGCGCAATGTCACCATGTCCCAGCAACCCTTTCGGCGTGCGTACGTCGAGTGAGGTCTACGGATCGCAAGAGAGTGCGCAAGCGCTCGACCTGTACGCGCCAGACGGGGCCCACGGCGCGCCGCTGGCGATCTACGTGCACGGCGGCGCATGGGTCAGTGGCGATAAGCGCGATTATGTTCAACTCGGCCGCTCGCTAGCACGCTGCGGAATAGCCGCCGCGATCGTGAATTACCCACTCGCTCCGCAAACGCCGGCGGCGCTGCAAGCTGCATCGGTTGGCCAGGCGCTCGAATGGCTTAAACGAAACGCAAGCAAGCACGGATTTGACGTAAGCAGGATCGTATTGATCGGGCACTCGGCCGGCGCGCAGTTATGTTGGTACGCGCTCGTCCACGAAATCGTTCCTCGAAGCTCAGTCGCGGGCGTCATCGCGATCGGATCGGTCGGCATCAATCCGAGCCGCGACGTCGCTGAACTGGACCCACAGTATCAGGACATCTACGTGCCGGCATTCGGTGAGGATCGCTCACACTGGCAGCAATTCGACCTCGGACAGCTGCTGCGCGCGACCGAACCGCCATCGCTCGTGATCCACGGGCAACAAGATTTCATGGCCCCCGAGGCCATCTCGGCGCAGCTCTACGCCGACCTCAAACGCGCAGGCGCGCGAACGAACTATCTACAGCCTTCGGGCAAAGGCCACTGGGATCTGATCGAAGGGCTCAGCGACAGCGGCGATCCGACGATGATCGTCATCGAGAAATTCATCCTCAGCCTGCGGTAAGCAGATGTTCACCGTTGCGTCAGAAGCCTCTCACCGCCGCTTAATCCTGGCGAGCGCGCGCGTGCGTTACAACGGTAGAAGCAATGCTGCCGCTCGCCATCATTCTCAACGACTCGTGGCTCCGCTGGAAGAGCCTACTGGCGGTTGCCTACTTTGCGGCGCTTCTCGTTGCAGTGCTGCTCGGACGCGCGTGACCGAGGTAAGCCCATAACTGTGCGCTGTACCGGACGGCAGATAAGAAGAAGGCCCAGCGTGTATTCGCTGGGCCTTGATGTTGTCTGGTCTGTAGACTTTTAGTACGCCGAGCGCTGCTTTTGGAAGCAGTCGCGGCAATACACCGGCTTGTCGCCGCGCGGCTGGAACGGCACTTCGGCTACGCCGCCGCACGCCGAGCATGTCGCTTTGAACATCTCGCGCGGGCCGCTGCTGTAACCGCGGTTTCCGCCGCCGCCGCCACCGCCCATGCGGCTGGCCTTGCGGGCCTGCCGGCAGTCCGGGCAACGGCTTGGCTTATTCTGAAAGCCCTTCTGTTCGTAGAACTCCTGTTCGCCTGCGGTGAACGTGAACTGATTTCCGCAGTCGACGCAGGTGATGAGTTGATCGGTATACACGAAGTTTGAAACTCCCCTTGGTGCGCTGTCAGACTCTGACAATGCACGCGTCAGTAGTTGAACGTTTCGGTGTCCGGTTTCTTCTGACGATCGCGAAGAGGAGTTGAGTTCCTGATTCGACGCCCTGGCAGAGCCCCTGACTTTCCAAAACCTTACATATTTTAACAGAAGGAGGGCGACCATTCAAGAGTCCGGGACCCTCAAGGGCGCCATGAATGGGCCGAAGAACGAAACGCGTCCCCGCCGCTGGAAGGATGACAGCGATGTCGAGAGTCGTTCACTTTGAGATCAATACCGATGACCCAGAGCGCGCCGCCGCGTTTTATCGCGAGCTGTTCGGCTGGAAAATCACCAAATGGGATTCTGACGCGATGGATTATTGGCTCGTCGACACGGGCGAGCAGGGCCCCGGCATCAACGGCGGCTTGCTCAAACGCCCGCATGCCAACTACTCGACGGTCAACACGGTCAACGTCGAAGATCTTGACGCCGCGCTGCGCAAAGTAAAGGCAGCTGGCGGACAGGTCACGAGCCCGAAATTCCCGGTCTCTGGCGTGGGCTGGCTCGCGTACGCCACGGACACGGAAGGCAACGTGTTCGGCATTCTCCAGCCTGACGAGAGCGCGAAGTAGATCGCAGAGCAGCCTGCCAAACCCGCGCCGCCGCGCCAAAGCCCAGGGCTTTGGCGCTTCCTCTGGTTCTTCGCCGGCGCGTTCGCCGCGGCGCTTGCTTACCAGCTCTTCGCCCCAGCGAAGATCACAGCGGCATCCTACCTCGTCGCTTTGGTCGCGGCTTGTATCGCGGCCCCAGCTCTTGTGAGCTTGCACGAGTTCGGACACGTCCTTGCCGGCAAACTTGTCGGCTACCGGCTGTTCCGGCTAGTCGTGTGGCCTTTCATATTTGTGACCTCGCCTGGTGGGCTGAAGATCAGGTACGCTCGCGGAGTAGCGCTCTTCTCAGGATCGACGCTATCGTTGCCCCCGAACGTGCCGGATGTCGTGCGCAGGCAGGTCATCTTGACGCTGGGCGGCCCAGTCGTAAGTTTTCTGGTCGCCATCGCGGTCTTCGTCGTGGCCACACGCGTCCATCAAGCGTGGATGTGGGGCATCGCGATCGCGGCCGCGATTTTAGTGTTTTCGATACTGCCGACGAGCGGACGAACGCCGTCGGACGGGAAGCGGATCGTCGATCTGCTTTTCGCGGGCCCGCGCCGCGAGCGCGCGGTCGCCATGTTGCGCATCGCCGCGCTCGTCCGTGCCGGCAGCAGGCCACGCGAACTGCCGGCCGAGCTCATCCAATCGGCATGCGCGCTCTCAGACGGTTCGTTCGAAGAGGCCGTCGCGCATTACAACGGCTTCGTGTGGGCGCTCGATAGCGGCGCAATCGAGTCCGCAAAAGAACATCTGGACCGCGCTCTCGCGATCTACGACCCGCGCCAGCGTCATCAGATCGCGACGGCGATCGAGAAGGCGTTCATGGTGGCTCGTTTTGAGGGAGACGGTCCGGCCGCGCGCGCGTTGCTCGACGCGTCGCGGGGCGCGTACGCCCATCCTCACGTACGCATGCGCGCGCTGGCTGCCACGCTATTGGCAGAAGGCAAGGCAGACGCGGCACTCTCGGCGGCATCCGCTGCGCTTTCATCGCTCGACGCCTGCGGCGAAGACCTGTCGCAAACGCTCGAGCGCGATCTGATCGCGTCGCTCCTCTACGACGCCGGCGCGCTGAAAGCGGCTAGTCCGGTCGCGCCGGGATAAAGAACAACGCGATGAGCGCGCTGAGCACGGCGAACAGCGCTCCAAGAAGCATCGCCATTCGAAAACCGGAGATGTAGGAATTCACGACGATCTCTTTGAGCTGGTCGCGGATCTGCGGCGGCGCGTCGGCCGGCGGTTGCGCCTGTGCAAGATCGGAGCGCTGTGCGTGCATCTCCGCAGCGATGTGCTGCATCGGCACACCCGGCGCGTTGATTCGCGCGACGGACGAGTCCATCCGCGACCCGAACACCCCTAAGACGACGAGACTGAACGCTGCAACAGCAAAAAGTCCGGCTGCCCGTGAGATGGCATTATTGATCGCTGATGCGAGGCCGACGTGTGCCTCGCTCGCCGACTCGAGCACCGTCGTCGTCAGCGGTGCCACCGTCACGGACATGCCAAGACCGAGCACGACGAACGCGGGGAACCAGGTCGTCCAGTAACTGCCGCCGACGCCGGGCACGGCGTACAGGGCGAATCCGATGGCGGCGATCGCCGGCCCGATCGTCAGCGGCAATTTCGAGCCGTACCGAGCGACAAGCCCGCCGGCCCACGGCGAGAGCGCCACCATGAGGACGACAAAGGGCAGCATCGTCAAGCCCGCGAGCGACGGCGGGTAATGCTGCACCTGGATCAAGTTGAACGGCACGAAGAACAACACGCCGCTCAACGCAGCGTATAACAGAAACGTCAGCGCGTTGGTGCCAGAGAAAGTCGGCGATTTGAAAAGGTCCAGAGGCATCATCGGTGATTTCGCGTGCCCCTCCCACACGACAAAGGCCACGAGCGTGGCGAGGCCCAGCGCGAGGGTTGCGATCACCACGGGATCGCCGAAGCCGGTCGCGCCTGCCGTGATCAAACCGTAGGTCAGCCCGCCAAGGCCGATGGTTGCAAGGATGGAGCCGGTCCAGTCGAGATGATGCACGCGCTCGTCATCGCGCGTTTCAGGAACCCCAGCAAGTGACGCGGCGATCACCCCGATAGCGAGCGGGATATTGATGAAGAAGACCCAGCGCCAGGATGCATATTGCACGATCGCTCCGCCGAGCGCCGGCCCGAACGCTGTCGTCATGGCGCTGAACGACGACCAAGTGCCAATAGCTTGGCCGCGCGCCTTCCCCTCGAAAGTCGCGCTGATGATGGCCAAGCTGCCCGGAGTGAGCAGCGCGCTGCCGACGCCCTGTAACGCGCGCGCGAAGATCAAATGATGGACGTCGGGAGCAAAGCCACACCACGCGGACGCTGCAGCGAAGATCACCGTGCCGATGACGAACACGCGCCGGCGTCCGTAGTGATCGCCGAGCGAGCCGCCGACCAGCATGAGCGCCGCGAGGAAGAGCGTGTACGCGTTGACGACCCACTGCATGTCGATGGCGGTCGCGTGCAGGTCGCGCTGCACGACAGGCAGCGCGATGTTGACCACCGTGGCGTCGATGAAGACCATGCTCGAGCCGAGGATCGTCGCGACCAGCACCAGCATGCGCACGTGGGCGGGCAGCGCTGCAGGGGTCGCGACCGTCATGCCGCTTGAGAGAATTCGCGTTGAAGGTATGCGCGCACGCCGATGCTCATGCCGGCGATCAGCGCCAGCAATGCGACGCTCACAATGACGACGAGAGAATCGGGGCCGGCTTGCGCGACAGGAGGTCCGGCTGTCGGCGAAAAACCGCCGGCGAGCCCGCGGACCGCGAACCGCATGAAGATCACCACCAGGAAGATGGCGGCGCCGATCGGCGACAACTTGACGTACATCGCGTGCGCCGCCTTATCCACGCGCACGGCCGTGTGCATGCCTTGCAGCCACCCAAGCCCGATGCCAAGCGCAAATGCGAAGATCAGCACGATGAGGCCGGTACCGCTGGTGACGCGGTCGGCGATCGCGATCGCCGCGGTCAGCAGGACGAAAATGACGGGGACGATCCACATGGCCGTCGGGTTCCAGCGGACTTCGCGCATCATGCGCCGCACGCGAAACGCGACTACGACCAGCACGAGCCCAATCGTGATGTACGGGATATAGCGAGCGACGTCGGGATTCACGCCGATGCCTGCCGCGGAACTAAGCGGCCGAATGTATCTTCGGGCTTGAACTGCGCGTCGTACAAACGGGCGTACAGTCCGCCGCGAGCGAGCAGTTCAGCATGACTGCCGGATTCGACGATGCGCCCCGCGTCGACCACGTGGATGGCGTCTGCGCGCACCACGGTCGAAAGGCGGTGAGCGATGACGAGGCTCGTGCGGCCGCGCATGAGCGGCTCGAGCGCTTCTTGGATGAGGCGCTCCGAGGTCGAATCCAAAGAGCTGGTCGCCTCGTCGAGGATGAGCACGCGCGGATCCTTGAGCAGTACGCGCGCGATCGCAACGCGTTGGCGCTCGCCGCCGGACAGCTTGAGCCCGCGCTCGCCGACGACTGTATCGAAACCCTCCGGCAGGCGCGCGATGAAGTCGTAGATGTTGGCGGTTTTGCACGCAGCGACGAGCGCGGCGTCATCTGCGTTGGGGTTGCCGTATTTCAGGTTTTCGCGGATGCTGGTGTGGAAGAGATACGTCTCTTGTGCGACGATGCCGATGCTGTTGCGCAGCGAGTCCAAAGCGAGATCGCGCACGTCATGGCCGTCGAGCATGACGCGCCCTTCCTGCGGATCGTAAAAGCGCGGCACGAGGTTCATGATGGTCGTCTTGCCGGCGCCGCTTGGGCCGACGAATGCGACGAGCTTTCCCGGCGCCGCGTGGAAGCTGACATCGCGTAATGCCCAGCGATCTTCGACATAGCGGAACGACACGTGTTCAAACGTCACGTCACCCCGCGCGTCGGCCAGCGCGAGGGCGTCGGGACGTTGCGGAGCCTCGGGCTCCATATCAAGATAGTTGAAGATGCGTTCGAACACCGCCAGGGCGCTGACGATCTGTACCTGCACCGAGATAAGCGCAGCGGCCGGTCCGTACAGGCGCGCGAGGTAGGCGACAAAGGCGACGATCGTGCCGATCTGCAGGCCGCGCTCGATCGCGAGCCATCCGCCGCCCAGCCAGATGATCGCGGGGCCGATGACGACGAGCGCCCCGACCAAGGCGATGAACCAGCGTCCGACGAGGGCCAGCCGGATCTCCATGTTCATGAGATCGGTGCCGGCTGCATGGAAGCGCGCCGCTTCCTGGCGCTCACGGACGAACGATTTGACCAGCGTGATGCCGGACAGCGAAAGAGTTTCCTGGATCAAGCTCTCGATCTTGTCGCGCTGTTCCCGCGTCTTCTTGCGCACGTTGTACATCGTCAGCCCGACCGGACCGAGCGGAATGACCATGATCGGAACGACGATGAGCGACAGCAACGCAAGGCGCCAATCCAATAGGAAGATCGCGATGAGCGTCGTGAGGATCATGAGCACGTTGGTCACGATCGTGACGAGCGTGCCGGTGACGACGTTGTCGATCGCATCGACGTCGCTCGACACGCGGTTCATGATCTCGCCGGTCTTCGTCGAGGTGAAGAACGACAGGGGCATGCGATGCAGATGCTGGACGAGCGCATCGCGCATGTCGCGCATAATGCCTTCGCCGACGGCAGCGTTGAGGTAGCCTTGCCAGACCCCAATCGCGGCCGCTGCGAGGGCGACGCCGATCATGCCGCCCACGTTGACCCACAGGCTGTGCAGATCGTGCTTGGCGATCGAGACGTCGATGATCCATTT
>DASRXC010000152.1:0-3570 GCA_035654355.1 Binatus sp. (SeqCode) | reverse complement strand
GGCTTGCGCGACGGCGGCGCCGCGCGTCGGCGACACCAAACGATCGTCTGTACCGTGGATGACCATCACCGGACATTCGATCTTGCGATACAGCTCGGCGAGCGCGGAATCGCCTGGCTTCAGCGTCGCGAGATACTCGGGCGCGTCGACGGTCGCGATCAGCGTAGCCGGGTCGGTCTGCATCCCCCAGCCGATGCTGTCCTCGATCTGTTTGGTCGAGTGCGGCTCGCATAGCGCTTCCGCGAAGAAGAACTCGAGAAAGTCGCGATAGTTCGTCTGCCAGTAGCGGCGATTCTCTTTGGCCCAGCCGTCATGGTTCTCAAGGACGTCGTCGAAAGAGTGCTTTTCGCGCTCGGGCAGGCTCTCGCCGTACGGCGAGACCGGCGCGAAGAACACAAGCCCATCGCAGCGAGCAGGGTGCTCGCCTGCGAGGAGTGTCGCCGTCCAGGCTTCCGTGCAGATGCCGACCACGACTGCGCGCTCCGTGCCGGTCGCATCGAGGACCGCGATTGCGTCGGCGACGCGTTTCCAATCGGTGTATTGCGCTGGGTCCTGCGAGCGGTCCGATTTGCCATTGCCCGGCGCATCGTACGTGACGACGCGGAAGTGGCGCGCGAGATACGGCACTTGCAGTTTCCATGTGCGCGAGTTGCTGATCGCCCAGGGCGGCATGAGCAGAATCGTGTGAGCGTTGCCGTTCTCGCCGAAGACCTCGTAATAGATCTTCAAGCCGTCGCGCGTGGTGTAACCCTCACGGTCCGGCTGGCGCGCTCTCATCGTGCCGGCTTCTTCAACTTCTTGTGCGCTTCGAGCAGCTCGAGAAAGGAATCGATCGACTTCAAAAGCTCGCGGTGTCCCCAGTACACGCCTGAGAGTCGCTGCAGGTGAATGCCCATGTTGAAGGTGCCGACAAGCGCCACGATCGCCTCGGACGAGAATATCGAGCGGTCGAGATCGTACTCATCCATCGCCTTGGTCAGAGCCTCGTTGATGACGTCGTACCAGGCGCGGGTGATGTTGACGACGCGCTTGCGCATCTCGGGATCGTTCCAGCCCATCGCCTGCAGCTCGTACCAAAGCTTCGCGTATCCGCTCTTCTCATCTTCGTCAAGATAGTTCATGGCGGCGCGCCACTTGTCGATGAAGGGGCCAGGCGCTGCGTACATCTCGCGTTGGCGCTCGATGAGGCGATCGGTGAAGCGCTCGAGCACTTGCAACAGCAGTTCCTGCATGGAGCCGAAATAGTAGTGGACCAGTCCGTGATTAAGGCCGGCTTCCTCGGCGACCTTGCGCGTCGTGATGCCGGCATAGCCGACTCTAACGAGCAGCCGCTCGGCCGCGTCCAAGAATGCTTGCTCCGCTTCTTCTCTGGCGGGAGTGATGCCGGCGCGCCGGCGCGGTATCGCTTCGATCTGATCCTCCTCAGCTCGACCTATGCGCCGAGCTTGTCACAGTCCTGGTATTGCGTGGGGCGCGAACAACGCGACGATGGCGATCAGCGCAAGCGTAACGCCGACGGGAACGACGATGCGTTCTCCGTGCGCCGCCCCCTTTTCGAACAGCATGACGACGCCGAGCACGCCCATCCAGGCCAAGTGCGCAACGCCGGCCGCGAACATCACGAGCATAAGCGCCCAGCAGCAGCCGAGGCAGAACAGCGCGTGGCTCAGGCCGATGCGCAAACCGTTGAACGCGCCGCGGCGGTAGTGCCGTGCCAGGTACATGCCCGGATTGCGGCACGCGCGCAAGCAGGCGTCTTTGAGCGGCGTGAGTTGATAGACCGCCGCCAATGCGAGCGTTCCCGCCGCGATGATCTGCGCATGCGTGGTCAACCAGGGCACTGCGTCGACCGCCGAGTGCAGCCCCATGTCGCCGAAGAACGCGACCAACGCGAACGCGGACCACGTTCCGAAATATGCGAGCAAGAACAGGCCGAGCGCGGCCGGGAATTCCGGCGCATTGCGCGCGGTCGCCGCGTACATGCGGATAAAACCGAATGATGACGGCAGCATCATCGCTGCGGTCATCGCTTGCCACGCGGCGAGCAGCAGCAACCCGGAAATCCAGAGCGGGCGCTGGTTCTCGTACAGCGCGTGGTGGTGCAGCGATGCGGCGACGCCGCTGAGCTCGGCCCAGATGCATAAGATCCAAGCGCCGGCGATCGCTGCACCGAGGATCGCGAGAGTCTTGGTGTGACCGGAGACGGCCCCGGTCACACCGCGCGCGATCGAAGCCATCTCAGGCCTCGAAGCGGAAGTCGCCCTGAATGGCATTGCGGTCCTTGAACGTCCACACCATGCCATGCTCGGGGATGTTGACGACGTGCTCGGACGCCTTGGAGACGTACGCCGGCGCGCCGTCGATCGTGCTGAAGATGCTGTCGCGTAGCGTCGTCACCGTGCCGTATGCGCTCTTGTAAGGCGCCATCGTCGCGTGGATCTTGTCGCCAACGCTGATCGTACCCTCACCACCGACGAGCTTGTGCTCGATCGGTACGTCGTAGACGCCTAAGTCTTCTTTGACCAGGCCGTTGAGATCGCCGAGCGGTCCGCCGAGACGCCCCTGATAGGCATCGAGCAGCGCCTGCCTTTGCTGCGGCGTCGCGCGTCCGTCGACGAACGTCACGCGGCTCCAGCTCTGCGGCACGAGCACGTTACCCGGGATCTTGACCGCGACGACGTAGGTCAACCCGGAGACGTCGATGCCGTTGATCTCACCCTTGTTGATGTTGTATGCAAGAAATGCGTCGCACGCGCCGCCATCGGGGTCTTCGCCGATCCAGCAACGGCACAGCGTGCGGCACGAACAGGCCTCGAGCAGCGTGCCTTGGAGCACGTATGTCTTTTTGGCCGTCTTGGTTTGCACTTGGGTCTGGGTCGCCATCTTGCTCTCCTTCGGGGAACAGGAAACCAGAGGCCGGTGTGGCCCAATGTGGGCTTAGTCGCACGCCTTGGTCACTTGACTAAATACCATAGTTACCAGATCGTTGTCAAGCTTTTCGCAGTGCGGTGATTTCGCGCTCGAAGATGCCCTGCGGGCGTTATTGCTTGCGCGCGGTGAGCCGGACGATGACCTCTTCCAAGGCCTGATCTGGCTGGCGCCTGCCGGTGAGCGAGCGCTCGAGGGCCGCCATCGTGACGTCGACCCGCTCCTTGAGCTCTTTACTCGAGAGGCCGCGGCCGGCGCCAAGCAACTTGCTGACCCGCCACGTGTTCTGGCCTGTCGCGGCAGCGTATTCGGCAGCCCTGGCGCCATTGCGCAACTCCCAGATCATCTGCTGCTCCGCGGCAAGCCAGATGAGCGGACCTATGGCGTCGCCGGGATCGGCGACGAGCTCTTTGGCCATGCGCAGCGCGAGCTCGGCCTGGCCATCGTTGATCGCGCTTGCCAGATCCCAGAACTTGGCGTCGGTGCTCGGGAGCGCATATTCGCGCACATCATCCTCGGCGATGTGTTTTTTGACCAGCGACAGCAACTCAAGCGAGTTCTTGATCTCGGTGACGTTTTCAATGGAAGCCAGCGCTTCAGCGGCCGCTGGGTCGATCTTGACCCCGAGCCGCTCTGCATGCA
>DASRXC010000151.1:0-3599 GCA_035654355.1 Binatus sp. (SeqCode) | reverse complement strand
TGTGACATGACCACAAAATATTCAAAGTGCTCCCAAACCGCCTGAGTCTGCGCCGGTCGGACCAGAGCCGCAACTGGCGCGAGCGCGTCCCAAGAACGTGACGCTTGGTTGGCCCAGATGTTGAGGGCTAGTTCGCCTTCGACCAGTCCCGTTTTTACCAGCAAACCCAGGGCATCATAGAAGTTGCCGACGGTAACTATCTTTGTGATGAGGTCCACAGTGTCCAGTCTTCGCGCCGAGCGATTGACAATCTGATACCGAAATTCTGGGTCTTCCAACTTGCTGGCCAGTTGTGTGCTGACGAATTGGGCGGCTGCGGCGAACTGTGGTGTCTCAAATGAATCCCGCATTTCAGTCAATGCGGAGATCTGGTTACCGCTTCGAGCGTGGCGTAGCTGCACGAGGGCCGCAATGGCGGTCGCGGCGATGACGATGAACGTGCCAAAGGTGGCGAATGTGTTCCAAAGCTCCAGAGTCATAAAACCTCCGAAAAAGCGCGGTGGACCCTAGAGGACGCTTAAACTCCGCACCGAGCGTTTCCTCAGTATCGCATAGAACGTCACCGGACGTTTACGCGACACACCGGACGTTTGTTTCCCCACCGGACGTTTCGATTAGCGCCAACCGGGGTGGCCGATTGTTGGGGTGTTCCTTATTAACCCCTTACAAAAACAAGCGTACTCATGAAGCACTGAAAGCCACCGGTCTGCCGTAAGACACGACCTCCGTTTTATCTTATGGCTCGCTAGACGCGCAGGTTCACGCCTTTGCGCACCATGAGGAGCGAGATCGTGAACGCGACCGCAGCAAGCGTTGCGACGACAGCCGCGTCGATCGCTGGCGAGATGTCCGACCGCCCGATGTAGCCGTAGCGTAGGCCATCGATCATGTACAAGATGGGATTGAACAGCGAGACGCGCTGGACGAGCGGCGGCAGCGCGTGCAGGCTCGAGAAGACACCACCAACATAGGTGAGCGGCGTGATGAAGAAGGTCGTGACGATCGCCAGGTTATCGAAAGTGCGCGCCAGGAGCGCCCCGATCATGCCCAGCGACGAGAACAACAGCGACGTCGCGAACATGAACCCGAAAAGGATCAAGCCGTTTTGGGGTGCGACGTGCACGACCAACAATCCGATAAACATAATCAGCCCGCCGATGACGATGCCGCGCAAGATGCTGCCGGTGAGGTAGCCGAGCAGCAGCTCGAGGTCGGACAGCGGCGCGATGAGCAGCTCTTGGATCGACAGTTGGAAGCGCTGCTGGAACAGCGAGGAGGCCGCCTCGTCGTAGCTGGAGGCGATGACGTTGAGCATGACCAGCCCGGGCAACAAAAAGACGATATAGGGAACGCCGTTCATCAGCCGCACCGAGCTGCCCAATCCCACGCCGAAAATGAACAGGAACAGCAGCGTCGTGATGATCGGCGGCCAGACAACCTGATTGATCGTCATCATCGTGCGCTTGAACTCGCGCCGAACGATCGTGCCGAAGCCGACCCAGTTCGTCACGCGAGCGGCCTACGACCGACCAGCTCCAAGAACACGTCCTGCAGCGAGCCCTGCCCGTGGCGTGCGATGAGCGCACGCTTGTCCTCAAGTGCCACCAGTCGCCCGTAGTTGATGATCCCGATGCGCGAGCACAAAAGCTCGACTTCTTCGAGATAGTGCGACGTCAAAACCACGGTCATGCCAGCGGCGTTGATCGTGCGCAAGAAATCCCACAGTTCGAGGCGCAGTTCGACATCGAGCCCGGCCGTCGGCTCATCAAGAATGAGCATCCTGGGCGAGTGCACGAGCGCGCGTGCGAGCGCGAGGCGGCGCTTGAAGCCGCCCGAGAGTTGCAGATACGTCAAGCGGCGCTTGTCGCTGAGCTCGAATTGATCGAGCAGTTCCTCGACGCGCGGTTTTGCGCGCGCCGGCGTGATGCCGTAGTAGCCGGCTTGATACGTGAGGATCTCCTCGGCGGTCAGATAGCGGTCGAAATTGAAGTCCTGCGGCGAAAGCCCGATGTAGGAGCGAGCGCGCCGATACTCGCGGACGACGTCCGCGCCGAACACGCTGATGTTTCCCGACCGGAACGTCGCTAGACCAACAATCGCATTGATCGTCGTCGTCTTGCCGGCGCCGTTCGGACCGAGAAAACCGAAGAACTCGCCGGGCGCGACGTCAAACGACAGATCGTCGACTGCGGTAAACGTGCCGTAACGTTTGACTAGATGCGAAACCTTGAGTGCAGGTGCAGTGGCGCCGATATCCGCGCGCCCATCGCCCTGCACGGGAACGGTCGAATTCACTCGACCGTCAATAGTAGAACCCCATCTGCATCTTCACTTCGTCGCTCGCCATGGTGCGCGGATCCCAGGGCGGCGAGAAAGTGACCTCGACATCGCATTCGGACACTCCCGGCAGCGCCATCACGGCGCTATGCACGGCGCTGACGAACATGGGTCCGACCGGACACGCGGGCGTGGTCAGCGTCATGGTCACTTTGACCTTCGATCCGTCCACGGCGACTCCGTACAGCAATCCAAGACTGACCATGTCGAGCCCGATCTCCGGGTCGACGACACCGCGCAGCGCTTCGCGCACCTGTTCTTCGGTGACGACATGCTCGACGGCACTAGCCTGCTGATCGCTTGCGCCTGCGGCATTAGGTGCCGGCTGCCCGTTCGCTGGGTTTTGCTGTTCGTCGTCGGCTTTTGCGTTCGCAGTTTCATCGGTAGTCATGGCCTTACGCATCTACGGGGCGGGTAAGGCACGGTCCTGCGCCAAAGCGACGGCATCCATGGTCACTACGACACTGACGTTAGGTCATTCGCCTGACTCCGATGATGCGTTCATGTTCTACGGTCTCGCGGCGGGCAAAATCGGCGACGGTGCGCTCGCGTACGAACATATCCTCAAAGATATCCAGACGCTCAACGAGTGGGCGCGCGAAGGGCGACTCGACACCACTGCGATCTCGGTGCACGCATACGCGTACGTCGCGGACAAATACGCGATCTTGAATCACGGCGCGTCGATGGGCGAGCGCGAGTATGGGCCGATGGTCGTCGCAAAGACACCCGTCTCACGCGAGGCGTTGACGGGTGCGACCATCGCCGTTCCCGGGCTCATGACCAGCGCATACCTTGCGCTGCGTTTGTGCATCGGTGAGTTCACGCCGCACGTGATGCCGTTCGACCGCATCATGGAGGCGGTGGCAGCGGGTGAAGCTGACTATGGGTTGCTGATCCATGAGGGTCAGCTCACGCATCGCGAACACAGTCTTCATAGCGTCGTCAATCTGGGAACGTGGTGGTACGAGCAGACCGGCTTGCCGTTGCCGCTCGGAGTGAACACCATTCGAAGGGCACTGCCCGAAGCGATCAAACGACAAGCCTCGCGCGAACTCAAAGCCAGCATCGAATATGGTCTCGCGCATAGGGAAGAAGCGCTCGCATGGGCGCTGCGTTATGCGCGCGGGATGGAGACGAACACCGCCGACACGTTCGTGGGGATGTATGTCAACCGCAGAACGGTCGATCTCGGTGACGAAGGGCGCGCGAGCATCAGACTATTTCTCGAACGCGGCGCCCAAGCGGGGTTGGTCCCGCAC
>DASRXC010000150.1:0-9117 GCA_035654355.1 Binatus sp. (SeqCode) | reverse complement strand
CTACGGACCAGACGTCAAACTGGCGATCGGCCCGGCGATCGAAAACGGCTTCTATTACGACTTCCTCAAGGACACGCCGTTCGTGCCCGAGGACCTGCCGCGCATCGAGGCTCGCATGCGCGAGCTCGTCAAGGCGGATCTGGTGATGACGGGACGGCCGATCTCACGGCCCGAGGCGCAGGCATATTATAAAGATAGAAAACAACCGTTCAAGCTTGAGCTGATCGACGGCATTCCGGCTGACGAACCACTTTCGATGTACACGATCGGCGAGTTCACCGACCTTTGCCGAGGCGGCCACGTCGAGGGCAGCGCACGGGTCGGCGCGATCAAGCTGCTGTCGCTCGCCGGCGCGTACTGGCGCGGCGACGAGCGCAACCAGATGCTGCAGCGCATCTATGGCACAGCGTTCCCGACGCAAGGCGAGCTGGACGCGTATCTAAAGCAGCTCGAGGAAGCCGAACGCCGCGACCACCGCCGGCTCGGCAAAGAACTCGACCTGTTCTCGATCGAGGAGGCGGCCGGTCCCGGCTTGATCTTCTGGCATCCGGCCGGCGCACGCGTGCGTTCGGTCATCGAGGACTTCATCCGCGGGGAGCTGCGCAAGCGCGGGTACGAGCCGGTGTACACGCCGCATGTCGTGCGCGAGCAGCTCTACGAGACATCAGGACATCTCCAGACGTTTTCGGAGAACATGTTCGGGCCGCTGGAACTTGATGAAGAGCACTACCGCGTCAAGCCGATGAACTGCCCGGGCCACATTTTGATCTACAAGTCGCGGCCGCGGTCGTATCGCGATCTGCCCCTGCGGCTCGCCGAGTTCGGCACCGTGTATCGCGCGGAACGCTCGGGCACGCTGCACGGGCTGCTGCGGGTGCGCATGGTGACGATGGACGACGCGCATCTTTTCGTCACGCCCGATCAGCTGCAAGCGGAATTCGAGAACACGGTCGACGCGGCGCTCACCGTCCTGCGCACGTTCAAGTTCGACGACTACCGGATGTTCGTGTCCACCAAGCCTGAGAAGGCGCTTGGCGACGACGCCTTGTGGGAGCGTGCGACCAAAGCGATCATGGCGGCCTGCGAACATGCCGGCTTGAAGTATGAGATCGACGAGGGCGGCGGCGCGTTCTATGGCCCGAAGCTCGACATCAAAGTGCGCGACGCCATCGGCCGCGAGTGGCAGCTCTCGACAGTGCAGGTCGATTTCAACCTGCCCGAGCGCTTCAAGTTGACCTATGTCGGTCCGGACGGCAGCGAACACCAGCCGGTTATGATCCACCGGGCGCTCTGCGGATCGCTCGAGCGCTTCATGGGCGTGTTGATCGAGCATTACGCTGGCGCGTTTCCAACATGGCTTGCGCCGGTTCAGGCGGTCGTGCTGCCGATCGGCGAAGATCAGCTGCCGTACGCGGAACGCGTCGAAGCGTCGCTCGCCTCAGCGGGCTTCCGCGTGGACGTTGATCGTTCAAATGAGCGATTACAAAAGAAGATCCGCAACCAGCAGCTGCGCAAGGTGCCGTACATGCTGGTCGTCGGCAAAAACGAAGTGGCCGATGGGACCGTCAACGTGCGTTCTCGCTCCGGCGAACAGTCGACGATGTCGCTCGAACAGTTCGGCATCAAGCTGCGCGACGAGGTCGCCGCAAAAAACTAGGGCTAGGCGACTCCCTCGTCCGGCGGTCCGCATATTCAATGTATCAGCCTGCGCGCAGCGAAAGAGCGACTCATGCTGCTGCTCGGCATCGAAACATCGTGTGACGACACCGCCGCCGCCGTTGTCCAAGATGGCCGCAAGGTTCTCGCAAACGTGCTGGCTTCACAAGACGAATTCCATCGCGAGTATGGCGGTGTCGTCCCTGAGATCGCCAGCCGGCGCCACGCCGAGGCGGTCGGCGCGGTTATCGAGCAGTCGCTTTCTAAGGCTGGTCGGACGTACGACGATTTGGACGGGGTCGCCGTCACCGTGGGACCGGGACTCGCAGGCAGCCTCGTTGTGGGAGTGGCGGCGGCTCAAGCGATCGCCTTCGCTCGCGATCTGCCGGCGTATGCCGTCAACCATCTCCACGGACATCTCTTCGCGAATTATCTCGAGAACCCGGACGCACCCGAGCAGCAGCCGCCGCACGATCCGTTCGTCTGTTTGATCGTCTCGGGCGGTCACACTGATCTTATCTATGTCGAGTCGGCGTCGCAGCACCGCATCATCGGGCGCACGCGCGACGACGCCGCCGGCGAGGCGTACGATAAAGTCGCTCGCTTGCTCGGTCTCGGCTTCCCGGGCGGACCTGCGCTTGACAGGCTGGCGCAAAGCGGGGATCCAAAGGCATTCGATTTCCCGCGCAGTTTGCTCGCTGAGGGTTCGCACGACTTCAGCTTCTCGGGCCTCAAGACGGCGGTGCGCTATCACATCGACGCGCATCCCAGCGATGCGACTGAGCGCGCTGCCGACGTCGCCGCGAGTTTCCAGGCCGCCGTCGTCGATGTGCTGTGCGCGAAGACGCTCGGCGCAGCTCAGGCCTTTGGTGTCAGAACGATCGCACTCGCGGGCGGCGTCTCGGCGAACTCAGCGCTGCGCGCTCAGATGCAGTCTATGGGACGCACAAACGGGCTAAACTTGCTCATTCCTCCGCTCGCGTATTGCACCGATAACGCCGCGATGATCGCGGCCGCCGCCTATTACCGCGGCGAGTCAGCGCGCGTGCCGGTCTCGAAGCTGCACGCGGATCCGAATTTTGCCTGGTGACGGCGAGTACGACCGCGGCGAAGGCAAGCAACTCGCCCGCGATTTCCGGCTCTGGCTGGCCGGCTGCGGCATCGTGGTGCTCGCGCTCGTGCTCGCCTTCATCATCTACGGCATGCTCTTAGTCCGCAGCGGCTGGCACGGTTAGGTTAGTCGACGAAGGCCTACGTCTGCTCCGGCGGATTGTGCAAGTGGACGCGCTCTGCATTGAACTCCAAGATCGCCCTGCCCCTTGCCGCTGAGGCTTTGATCGCGTTCATCGTGATGGTGCCGCGAACGGTCAGTGAAGCTGAACCGACGCCGATCTGTAAACGGATGTGGTTTCCTTCCGTGATGCCGCCGGTGACGTCGATCGGCCTTCCATAGATGGGATCCGGCCGAATCGAATCCGACTCGTAGATGCCGTTGATGATCCCCTCACTATTGACTCTGAAGACAAGCGCCCCCGTGAACGGCAGACCATTACCGTTCTGCTCGAGCATGTTGACGCGAAAACCGAGCGGCGTGTTCGTCGGCACCGGGAAGGGAGCGGTCACGTGCTGCGGCGGGAGGTGTCTGGGCGTCGCAGTGGGAGTTGCTGACGTCGACGCCAACGTCGTGCTTGCTACGACGACGCTTAGAACGACCAGAACAAATGCAAGTGTAAGGCTTGCGGATGATGCACGGTATTTCATGGGCGCCGCTTCTTCAGGATTATTAGCCCGCCCCGCCTCATGGCGACTCTGGGCGGATGATTTTCAGGAAGTTCGTTTTGCCTCGCACGCCCATCGGCGTCCCGCCGACCACAACGACGGCCTCGCCGGGTGCGACGACTCGTCGCGCGAGCAAGTCGGCTTCGACGACAGCGATCAACTCGTCAGTCGAACCACCGAACGTTATCAAGCATGGGATGACGCCCCAATCAAGCACAAGTCGGCGCGCGATGATGTCGTCCGGCGCATAAGCATAGATAGGTACTTTCGGCCGATCCTTGCTGACGATCCGCGCCGAAAAACCGCTACTCGTAAATGCAGCGATGCAGCGGACATCGATGCTCTCTGTGATGCTGCACGCCGCGTGTGAGATGGCGTGCGAATCGCTGTCGACGCGCACGCTGCGCCGCACGCGCGGCGGAAAGAACTCTTCGGTCTCAAGCGCGATGCGCACCATCGTCTGCACGGACTCGAGCGGATACTCGCCGGCGGCGGTCTCTTCCGACAGCATGGTCGCGTCGGTGCCGTCGATGATGGCATTGGCGACGTCCGATGCCTCAGCGCGCGTGGGCCGCGGCGCGTGCACCATCGACTCGAGCATCTGCGTGGCGGTGATGACGGGTTTGAGCAGCGCGCCTGCGCGCTTGATGATAAGCTTTTGCAGCATGGGTACGCGTTCGGCAGCCATCTCGACGCCGAGGTCGCCGCGAGCGACCATCACCGCGTCCGATGCGTTGATGATCTCGTCGAGCTCCTCGATCGCCTCCGGACGCTCGATCTTGGCGATCACCGGCGTGTCGCCGCCCGCGGTCGCGACGGCGACTTTTGCTTCGCGCACGTCGCCCGGGTGCCGCACGAACGAGAGCGCGATGAAATCGGCTCCCGCTTGCACCGCGTGATCGAGGTCGACGCGGTCTTTTTCGGTGAGCGCCGGCGAGGAGACGGCGACTCCCGGCAGATTCATGCCGGCGAATTCTTTGATCGTGCCACCGTGCACAACGGTGCACCGCACGCTGTCCTTATCGACCTCGTCGACGCGCAGCTCAACGGTGCCGTCAGCCAACAGGATGCGATCGCCCATCTTCACGTCGTGCGGCAGCGCCGCGTAGCGTGTCGAAAGGCGCGCGCTCGTGCCCTCGACGTCTTGCGTCGTGATGTCGACTGCCGCGCCGTCCGCTAGCGTCACAGGTGTGTGGCCGCTGAGCCGGCCGAGCCGCAGCTTGGGGCCCTGCAGATCCGCGAGCACGCCGACCGTGCGGCCCTGCGCGGCCGCTGACGCGCGTACGATCGAGATCCAATCGTCGAGCTCGGCAAGGGTGGCGTGTGAAAGGTTCACGCGAAACACGTCGACGCCGGCCTTGATCAGCTTGTCGATCATGCCGGGCGCGCGACAGCTGGGACCGACCGTGGCGACGATCTTCGTTCGGCGAAAACGCTCGGTCATCGCACGACGGCAGGTGCGTGCGCGTGCAGCCACGCCAACACGCCGTCGTTGACGACTTCTTGTTCCACCAGGTGCAGGCGCTCGAGCGCCGATTCGACGGTATCATCAGCGCGAAGCTCAAACGTCCGGCGCGCCAGCACCGGGCCGCGATCCACCTCGGGCGTGATCTCGATGAGCGTCGCGCCGGTCGTGCGGACGTTAGCGCGCAACGCGTCGCGCAGCGCATGCGGTCCGCGGAACACTTTCGAGCGGCTGCCGTCGGGCAGCATGACTTCGTCGGCCGATGGGTCGTCCGGAAGATACGATGGGTGTAAGTTGAGCACTCCGGCAAAACCAGCGTTCAGAAATTCGGGTGCCAGCACGTGCATCCAGCCGAGCAATAAGATAAGCTGTGCGCCGCTTTTCTTGACCGCGCTCGCCAACTCGCGCGCGTATTCGGTGCGCGAGCTGCCCGTCGCGAACGGCATGACCAACGTTGCGACGCCAGCCGCTTTCGCGCGTTCGAGCGCGTACGCACCGGCGCGATTGGAGACGACGATTCGAATACCGAGCGGCAACGTGCCCGCACGGCTGCGGTCGATGACGGCCTGAAGATTCGTGCCGCTGCCCGAGGCAAGCACGGCGGTCGGGTACGCCGTGGAGGATGTCACGAAAAGATCACGCGTGGCGCGCAGGGCCCGAGCGGCTCGATCTCTCCGATCTGGACCGAACCGGGCATCGCGGCAAGCGTCGCAGCGGCATCTTTGGCGGCCACGATGACGCAGAAACCTATGCCCATGTTGAACGT
The DNA here is from genome assembly GCA_035654355.1 of Binatus sp. (SeqCode). Lineage (GTDB taxonomy): Bacteria > Vulcanimicrobiota > Vulcanimicrobiia > Eremiobacterales > Eremiobacteraceae > JAFAHD01. The sequence continues at coordinate 3,451 of DASRXC010000150.1, read as the reverse complement.
GTGAAGGGCGGTCTCGTCGTCGAGGTGCGCTTCGCGCACGACGAGCTCGATGATCGCCGGAACCTTCCAAGCGGCGCGATGGAGGCGAGCCGCAACGCCGTCCGGGAGGGCGCGCGGGAGATTGTCTATCAATCCACCGCCGGTGATGTGCGCCATTGCGTGGATCTTCACGCCCGCACCTTGCGCGGCTCGTACGGCGCGCATATAAGAAGGATGAATCGCGAGCAGCGCGTCGCCGATCGTACCCGTCCCGAACGGCTCGCCCCAGCGCTCGGGCGGCAAGGTAGCGCGCACGAGCGAGTAGCCGTTGGTCTGGAAGCCATTGGATGGCAAACCGATCACGACGTCCCCGGCGACCACGCGCGTCACGTCGATCAGCTCGTCGCGCTCGACGCCGCCAACGATCGTGCCCGCGAGATCGAAGTGCTGCGGTTGATAGAGGCCTGGCATCTCGGCGGTCTCGCCGCCCAAGAGCGCCATGTCGTGCTCGGCGCAGCCTGCGCCGATGCCTTTCACGATGTCTGCGGCCATCGCGGGGTCGAGCTTGCCGACGGCGAGGTAATCAAGGAAGAACAGCGGCTGCGCGTTGAGGCATAAGATGTCATTCACGCAGTGATTGACAAGATCGTGCCCAATCGTACCGTAGCATTTGAGCTGCGCAGCGACTAGCAATTTGGTCCCTACGCCATCGGTCGATGCGACCAGCACCGGATCGCGCATGCCGCGCAGGGCGAAACAGCCGCCGAAACCGCCGATGCCCTCGAGAACGCGCGGATCACTGCGCCGCCCTAGGACCTCCCGGTAGCGCGCAACAGCGTCGGTTCCCGCAGCGATGTCCACACCGGCTTTCGCGTATGCGTCCGTCACGTGGGTGTGTGTTCGCGCACGACCACGCGCAGCCCTTATCGGCCTGCCTCCAGGAATCGCGTGCACGCCGCGGCGAAACGCGCGCTGCTTATGAAGGTAGAAGTTCGCGCAGCCGATCCGCTGCATGTCCGTGCAGATGCCATCGCGGTCCCCGTCTTTTCCGATGGCGAAGTCACCGATGCCGTCAAGGCGCTCGACAAACCGCTAGGCGGCATCCTCCGAGAGATGTATCGCGCTGGTGAGATCAAGGGGCGCGAAGACGAGGCCCATGTCATCCCATCGCCTGCGTTGGAGAGCAAGCGGCTCTTCGTCATCGGTCTCGGGCCGGGGACGAATCGACGACCCGCTGCGATGGCGCGCTTTGCAGGTAACGCGGTGCGCATCGCGCAGCGGCGTGGAGCCGGCAAGTTGGCGTTGCTGCTTCCCGACCTCCCGGGAGTCGATCACGAGCTGATCGGCGAGCTGTTCGCCGAGGGCGCTGTGATGGCGACGTTCGAGCCGGCATCCTACCGTACCAGGAACGAGAACCATCGGCGGCCGGTGTCCGAAGTGACGCTCGTCGCGCCGCGCGGCGCGTCTGAAGCGAAGATCAAAGCCGGCATCGCGCGCGGAGTTATTCTGGGCGAAGCGGCCAACACGGAACGCGTCATGGTCAACACGCCGGCGAACGACATGACGCCGACGCACCTGGCGACTATCGCAAAGGATCTCGGCAAGAAATACGGTTTCAAAGTCACCGTGCTCGATACGCCCGAGATCAAAAAGCTCGGCATGGGATCGTTCTTGTCGGTCGCGGCCGGCAGCGATCAGCCGCCGAAGGTCATCGTGCTCGACTACGCCGGCGACAAGCGCTCGAAGTCGAAGCTGGGTATCGTCGGCAAAGGCATTACATTCGACACCGGTGGTATTTCGCTCAAACCCGCGCTCGACATGGACGCGATGAAGGGCGACATGGCGGGCGGCGCGACCGTAATCGCGACGATCAGCGCGATCGCGCGGCTCAAGTTGAAGATGAACGCGCTCGGCATCGTCGTCGCGACCGAGAACATGCCGTCGGGCAAAGCGACCAAACCCGGCGACGTCGTGCGCGCGATGAACGGTAAGACGATCGAGATCATCAACACCGATGCCGAGGGACGCCTCGTGCTCGCCGATGGGCTCGTGTACGCGCGCAAGCTTGGTGCCACGCATCTCGTCGACATCGCAACGCTGACCGGCGCGGTCGTCATCGCGCTCGGTCATACGTCGACGGGTGTGATGAGCAACGACCGCGAGTGGGTCGACGCGTTCCACCGCGCGACCGAACCGTATGGAGAGCGCTATTGGGAACTACCGCTCTTCCCTGAATACGCCGAACTGATCAAGAGCCCGATCGCCGACATGAAGAACAGCGGCGGCCGCCCGGCCGGCACGATCTTCGGAGCGATGTTCCTCAAAGAATTCGTCGATGACACGCCGTGGATCCACCTTGATATCGCTGGGACGTCATGGGCCGAACGCGACGGGGGCGCGGTCGTCAAGGGACCGACGGCGGTGGCGTTGCGACCGCTCGTGCGCCTCGCGCAGTCGATGGAGGGACGAACGGTGCACGCCCGGGCAGACGAGGCCGCGCATCGCCGCTTCGTCGACGGAGCAGTTCGAAAAGGGGCTCACACCCGCGGCAACGGCGCATCCAGCGGCCGCGTGCACGCGCGGCGTCGCGAGCATTAAAAGAGCATAAGCGCGGGTTAAACCGAGCCTTCGCTATAGCTCCCCTAAGCAACGCCCGCTAGAATCTAGCCTATGGTCCGCCTTCGCGCTTTCCTCGTCGCGGCCGCATGCTCTGCGTTCCTATGCTCACTGGTCGCGACCACGGCGGCGCGCGCGGACGACACGGGATCGATCACGATCGTCGTCACCGATGCGACGACGCACGCCCCACTCGGACTCGCGCGCGTGCTGCTCGATGGTGCGGTGCTGACAAGCGAGCTCTCACAGCCTGACGGCAGCGTGCATTTCACCGACGTGCCGCCAGGCATCTATAGAGCTCGGATCATCAAGAACGGGTACGAGTCAGTCACCTCGGCACAATTCGAGGTGCTCGAAGGTCGTGCTGTCACGGTCGCGGTCGCGCTTGCGAAACCGGCGGTCAGGTCGTTGGGAACTGTCACGGTTCGCTCGAGCGCAGTCATCAGCTCGACGACTGTGAATGAGAACAGCGCCGTGCGCAAGTTGTCGAGCACGTTGACCGACGCGCTGGGTAAGATCTCCGGCGTCACGATTTCGACCGACGCCTCCGGCGATTCGGATTCGCAAGTGACGGTCTCGCTGGAAGGTCACGACCCCTCGCAGACCAGCCTCACGCTGGACGGGATACCGATGAACGCGCCGGGCGTCGCCGGCGACTTGCGCTCAATCAACTCCGACCTGTTCAGCAGCGCGGGCGTCAGCTATGGGCCGAGTGCCGGCTCACTAGGCGGCAGCGTGGGGTTTCGTTCGGTCGATCCGACGCTGACATGGCAGGGCACGCTTACGGCTGCATATGGCACGTTCGGCAATGCGTCCGGCATTTTGTCGCTGTCGGGCACGACTGGCAACGTCGGCA
>DASRXC010000149.1:0-5140 GCA_035654355.1 Binatus sp. (SeqCode) | reverse complement strand
CGATCTCGATCTGGCTTTGGTTCACCGTTCTGTTCGCGAACTTCGCGGAAGCCGTCGCTGAAGGCCGCGGGAAGGCGCAAGCCGATTTTCTGCGACGTACCAAGACCGACACCAAGGCCCGTCGCGTCACCGAAGGACGCGAGGAGCTGGTCAGCTCGACCGAGCTACGTAAGGGAGACGTTTTTCGAGTCAACGCGGGTGAGCTGATCGCCGCGGATGGCGACGTCGTTGAAGGCGCCGCGACCGTCGACGAGTCAGCGATCACCGGCGAATCGGCTCCGGTCATCCGCGAAGCCGGCGGCGACCGCAGCGCCGTCACCGGGGGCACGCGCGTGCTGTCTGACTCGATACTCGTGCAGGTGACCGCCAATCCGGGCGAGGCCTTCCTCGACCGCATGATCTCGCTCGTCGAAGGCGCGAAGCGCCAAAAGACGCCGAATGAGATCGCCCTCTCGATCCTCATTAGCGGCCTGACCATCATCTTTCTTATCGCCGTCGCGACGCTTTCACCGTATTCGCTCTACGCGCACAGCGCGCAATCGGTCACGGTACTCATCGCCCTGCTCGTGTGTCTTATCCCGACCACGATTGGCGGACTGCTGTCTGCGATCGGCATCGCCGGCATGGATCGCGTGCTGCAGCGCAACGTGCTGGCGATGAGTGGACGCGCCGTCGAAGCGTCGGGCGACGTCGACACGCTGCTGCTCGACAAGACAGGCACCATCACGCTCGGCAACCGACAAGCAACCGAGTTTCTGTCGGCGCCGGGAGTGAATATCGAAGATCTCGCGCGCGCGGCGTACCTGTCATCGCTCTCTGATGAAACCCCAGAAGGCCGCTCCATCGTCGCTCTCTCGGAACAGTTCGGCGCAGCGCTTGCCGGCAAACCCGACAACGCGACGTTCGTACCGTTCTCTGCATACACGCGCATGAGCGGCGTCGATATTCCCGGCGGACCGTCGATCCGCAAAGGCGCGCCCGATTCGATCCGCACCTGGGCACGCGAGCAAGGCGGCTCAAACCCAGATGCGCTCAGCGCCGACGTCGATCGTATCGCGCGCGCCGGTGGCACGCCGCTGCTGCTCGCCCAAGATGGCAAGATCTTGGGTGCGATCCAGCTGAAAGACATCCTCAAGCCGGCAATGCAGCAACGCTTCGACCGTCTGCGCAAGATGGGCATCCGCACCATCATGATCACCGGCGACAACCCGCTGACAGCCGCGACGATCGCGCGTGAATCCGGCGTCGATGACTTTCTCGCCGAAGCGACCCCGGAGACGAAGATGGCGCTTATCCGGCGCGAGCAAGAATCCGGCCGCCTCGTCGCCATGACCGGCGACGGCACCAATGATGCGCCGGCGCTCGCTCAAGCCGACGTCGGCGTCGCGATGAACTCGGGCACGCAGGCTGCCAAAGAGGCCGCGAACATGGTCGATCTCGATTCCGATCCGACCAAACTCATCGAGATCGTCGAGATCGGCAAACAGCTGCTCATGACGCGAGGCGCACTGACGACGTTCTCGATCGCGAACGACGTCGCCAAATACTTCGCGATCCTGCCGGCGATGTTCAGCTTGGCGTATCCCGAGATCGCGGCGCTCAACATCATGCGTCTGACGACTGCGCAAAGCGCCATTCTCTCCGCGGTCATCTTCAACGCGCTCATCATCATCGCGCTGATCCCGCTTGCGCTCCGCGGCGTGAAGTACCGCCCAGTCGGCGCGGACATCGTACTGCGCGACAACGTGCTGTGGTACGGCATCGGCGGCGTCATCGTGCCGTTCATCGGCATCAAGTTGATCGACATGCTGCTGACCGCGCTGCATCTCACCTAAGGAAACCTTTGACTCCATGAACGCACAAGAGCTCAAAGACAACACCGTCAGCCATCTTGCCGCCGCGTTGATCTACACGGTCGTCAGCGTTATCGTGTTCGGCCTTATCTATCCGCTTGCAATGACCGGCATCGCGCAGCTCCTGTTCCCACACCAAGCCAATGGCTCGATGATCTCCGTTGGCGGGAAGCCGGTCGCCTCGGCGATCGTCGGGCAGCTGTGGGCAAAACCGCAATATTTCCACGGACGACCCTCCGCTGCAGGCAAGGGCTACGACGCGACGTCGACCGGTGGCACCAACCTCGGGCCGACCTCGAAGAAGCTCATCGACGCGACGCGCCAGACCATCGAGGCGTTGCGCAAAGAGAATCCAGACGCGACGATGCCCATTCCGATGGACCTCATCACTTCGAGCGGCAGCGGGATCGATCCCGAGATCAGCCCCGAGGGGGCCCACTATCAGGCGCCGCGCGTCGCGCACGCGCGCGGGCTCACGGCAGCCGAAGTCGACGCGCTGATCGATCGGCACGTCCAGCCGCGTACGTTCGGGATCATCGGCGAGCCGCGCGTGAACGTGCTCGAACTCAACATGGCGCTCGATGCGATGAAACGCACCGCGCCTTGACTTCGCTAGAAAGAACGAAAGCCAACTCGATGATCCGCATGTCAACCATCGCGCTTGCGATCGCCGCATGTTTCGGGGCCACCGCGCTAGGCGCGCCCGCGTTCGCGCAAACAACGCCAGCGCCTGCGCCCACCGCTTCACCGATCGCGCCGGCAACGACCGCACCCTCGGCGGCACCATCGCCATCGCCAACTACGAGCGGCGTCTCCGACCCTTGCACGACGATTCTCGCCATCGTGACGAGACCAACCGTGACGACCGACGTGTGCACGGTGCGCCCGGGCCATCTGCTCGTCGAAAACGGCTATACGAACACGACGACGACCGGCGCCGGCGGCGGTAACACCGTCGCGTACCCGCAGTCGTTCGTGCGTATCGGCTCGGAGATCCCACGGCTTGAGATCGACTGGACGCCGCCAAGCTACATCAAATCCTCGGTCGGCGGAGCAGTCATCAGCGGAACCAGTGACATGGCCTTCGGAGCTAAGTGGGAGGCCGGGTACTCAAGCAAAGCCCTATGGGGCGTCAATGCGCTTGTGACCGTGCCAAGCGGCGACCCTGGATTCACCGCTGGCGCCACGCAGTATATCGGCAACCTGAACTGGGGTTACACGCTCAATTCCGAGCTCGGTCTAGCCGGCACATTCGGGTTCAACTCGCTGGCGTCGTACGACGCGAACCATAACATCCAGCGCTTTTCATCCTTTATACCGTCGGTCGAGCTGACCGCCGGCTTGCCGGATAATTCGGAAGCATTCGCCGAGTATGCGTATTTCAGCCACGCCGGCCTTGGGCTTGGCAGTAAGAGCCTCATCGATGCAGGCCTCATCCACGATTTCGGCCCTCACATCCAAGCCGACGTCGAGTATGGTTGGTCGCCAACCGTCATCGGCGGTCAGAAGCAGCATTACGTAGGGTTCGGCGTCTCGTTCATGTACTGACCGGCCGCACCGCGAAGCCGAAGTCGATGATCAAGCGCTCTCTGGAGCCGGCGGCTGCAGCACGAGCAGTTCGTGAGCACCCGCCTCGAGGACTCGGCGCGCAAATGTCGGGCCGCGCGGCCAGGATGGCGTTTCGCGCGCTCCCTCGACGGCGAGCAACGCGGAGCGCTCGCGAGCAAGAGCAACTAGCGTTTTAGCGGCGTCGGCGGCGCTTGCGTACAGCCACTGCGCCTGAACGGCCTCGGCGGCTTGCTCCAGCTTGCGAAGCACGTCCGGCGGAGTCACACGCCCCTTCTGCTGGATGTGCGCCACGATGTACTCAGCATCAAGCCGCGCGCGCAGTTTGGCGCCGCGCAAGATCAGATTTGCGTCGCGTGCGCGTGGTCCGACGCCCAGCAAGAGCGCGTTGACTGGTGATGGCTGCGGCTCCGCGGTCCGCACCGTTTCGCGCAAGGCCAATTCTCGCAACGCTGCGAGGTTCTCCGTCCGGAAGAAGTTGGATAGCGAAGCTTCGACGCGATTGCTCGGATAGATGGAGCCGGCTCGCAGGCGTTCGCGAAGGATCTCGGGCGAGACGTCGATCAGGATCAGGTCATCCGCCATGCCGAGGATCCAATCTGGAAGCGTCTCACGCACGGTTACGCCGGTCAAGCGAGTGACCGAATCGCTCAGGCCTTCGAGATGCTGGATATTAAGCGTCGTAAGCACGCTGATCCCCGCCCCCTGGAGTGCGAAGACATCCATATAACGTTTCGGGGCGACGCTTCCTGGAGCGTTCGTATGGGCGAGCTCGTCGACCAGAACCACCTGCGGATGGCGCGCGATGATCGCATCGCGATCCATCTCTTCATAGGTGATGCCGTTGGTCACCGAGGCCTTGCGTGGAATAACCTCGAGCCCTTGAAGCTTGCGCGCCGTCTCAGCGCGGCCATGCGTCTCGACGTATCCGACGACCACGTCGATGCCTGCGTCTTTGAGCTGGTGAGCCCGATCGAGCATCGCGTAGGTCTTGCCGCTGCCCGCGGCCGAGCCGAGATATATCGTGAGCCGCCCGTACGCTTTGCGTAACGGATTTTCGCCGGCTGCCGCCGCCTGCCCATCAGGCGCGGAGGCCGTCGCGGCTGCAACCTGCTTGCCGTCGGTGACGATGACATCGCGATCGATGCCGCGGCTGAGCACGCTGCGCGCCAGATCTCCATACGGGATCGCGACGAGTGCGCCGGTGAGGACGTCGAGACGCGGAGCGGCGCCGTCATCCTGCGGCCAAGGAATGCGCGTGCCTTCGCATCTTCTCACCGCCGCTTCGCAGTTCTCGGCTCTCATCCCGGGCTCGCACGCAACGCCGACGGCCAGATCGAATACCGACGCGATGGCCACGACGCGTTTGAGATAGGCGGTTGCGTCGACGCGATCCGTGAGCAACGCGACGACACTCGAAACACGAGCCGGCGCGACGGCGGGTATCGTGAAGTCGTCGACAAGCCGCAACATCAGCTCGCGCATCGCGCTGAGCGCGGCAAGCCTGAACGGTCCCGCCAACGCCCGATCGATGTCCTCGCCGTGCACGATCTTCCCGTCGCGCAACCGCGCTTGCAGCTGCTCCGGTGAGACGTCGACTGCCACGAGCTGATCGACGCGCCGCAGGAACGACATCGGCACGATCTCCCGCACTGGAAAACCGATGATGCGCTCTGCCGCCGGCGCGATCGACTCGATGTGCTGCACGTTGACGGCGCCGA
>DASRXC010000148.1:0-2396 GCA_035654355.1 Binatus sp. (SeqCode) | reverse complement strand
ACCGCGACAGCACCAGTTTCCGTCACCAGGCTCGCAAGAGTCCTGGGGTCTCTGGAATTGGCCACGTGAACCTCGTGTCCCAGCGCTCTCAACCGACGGGTGAGGGTGCCGCCGATCTGACCTGCGCCTATGATGCCGATTTTCATGATCTCTCCTATGGGGCAATCCCTTACGCGACCAACATCGTCGCGCTTCCGCACCGGGCCGTGCGTCGCGACTTCGCATTCACCGCGCTAGCTCGCTCGCTTGAGTAGGGTGGATTTGGAGCTGATCACGCCCAGCAGGTCGTTCCAGGACTTCACGAAGGACTTGGCACCTTCGTCTTGAAGCTGTCGCGACAGGGCATGGACGTCGATCTTCGCATCCGCGAACCGCGCCAGTTCCTCTTCGAAGTTGCCGCCGTCCGCCGGTAGCGTTGTGCTGACGTCGCCGTGCTCAGCGAGCGCTTTCAGCGTGCCGTCAGGCATGGTGTTGATCGTGAATGGCGCGGCCAAGGCATTGACATACAAGACATCCGAAGCCTTCGGATCCTTGGTCCCGGTGCTGGCCCAGAGCAGGCGCTGCGGGCGCGCGCCGGCATTATAGGCGCGCATCCACCGTGGCGAACTCAGCAACGCGAGATAGGCCTTGTAGGTGCGCTTGGCGATGGCGATACCGAGCCGATCATTGAGCGCCTGCGGGACCTTGCCGGTGACCGCGACGTCCCAGCGGCTGATGAAGATAGATGTTACCGATGCGACATCGGGCTTCAATCCCGCTTCGATGCGCCGTTCGATGCCGCGCATGAATGCGTTGGCGGCCGCCAAGTACTGATCGTCGGAGAACAGCAGCGTGACGTTGATCGGCACGCCGGCAAAGATCGCCTCTTCGATGGCCGGCAGACCTTCAGGGGTGCCCGGGATCTTGATGAAGACATTGGGACGCCGCGCCTGCGCGTGCAGCTCCTTGGCCTCGGCAATCGTCGACTTCGTGTCGTGCGCCAGCAACGGCGAGACTTCCAGCGAGACCCAACCGTCGACGCCGCAGGTTCGGTCATAAACCGGCTGGAACAGGTCCGCCGCTTGCGTAAGGTCGTCCAGCGCGAGTTCGAAGAAAAGTTTTTCCCCCGACTTACCTTCCGCGAGCTTGCTTTTGATGGCGTCGTCGTAGTCGCCGCTGTTCTTGATCGCGTGGTCGAAGATCGTCGGATTCGACGTCAGTCCGGTGATCGAGAACTCGTCGATATAGCGGCGGAGCACGCCCGTCCGCAACAAGTTGCGCGTGATGTTGTCGAGCCAGAGGCTCTGGCCCAGATCGTGCAGGTTTCGAGTGGCCTTCATGCTATGACCTCCATCGCGCCCCCGACTTCAACAAGTCGCGTTAACCAGCGTGTTCCATTGCCACCTCCTCCCTGAGATTATCGACGTCGCGGAAGATCGAGGCCACGGCCAGTACCTTGCCGTTACGACGATAGCGCACTAGGCAGTCGCGCGCTTCAATGCCGCCCTCAATGTCGAGATCATCCCATTTCTCGGCATGCCCGATGTAGTTGATAGGCACGTCGTAGTGCTGGCTCCAGAAGAACGGAATTTCGGAAAATCGTTGCTGCTGGCCGAGAATGTTGCGCGCTGCCGTCTGACCCTGCCGCTCGGCCACGACCCAATGCTCGATTCGCAGATTCTCGCCGGTATGGGGATCGGGCCATCGCGCGATGTCGCCGGCGGCAAAGATTCCCGGCACGCTGGTTTCTAGGTATTCGTTCACCGCGACGCCGCGATCGAGTTTGAGACCGGCGCGCTCAGCGAGCTCGGTTCGCGGCCGCACCCCAACGCCGATGACGACGAGGTCGGCCGACAATGTCGTACCGCCTTTGAGCTTGACGTTCTTGCCATCGATCGCTGTCGCCGTCTCCTCGAGATGGAAGACGACGCCGTGTTGCTCGTGAATCGCGCGTACGAAATCGCCAAATTCGCGCCCGAGCACGCGTTCCAACGGCCGGCGCTCCGGCGCCACGACGTGAACCTCGATCTCGCGCGCCCGCAGCGCGGCGGCAACCTCAAGCCCGATGAAGCTTGCGCCGATCACCACCGCGCGCCGGGCCGCTTTTGCCTTGGCAATGATCGCTCGCGAGTCGGCGAGCGAGCGCAACACGTGCACATGCGGCTGATCAGCGCCGGGAATATCGAGGCGAACCGGTTCAGCGCCGGTTGCGAGCAACAGCGTGTCGAAGAGGATGCTTCGTCCACCTGCAAGCGTCACCTGGCGTCCCTTCGCATCGATGCCGGTGACGTTGCTGCGAAGCTTAAGTTCGATCGACTGGTCGTGATAAAACTCGGGCGGTCTGAGCGGCATCCAGTCTTCGGGCGCGTTCCCCGCAAGATAGTCCTTCGAGCAATTCGGCCGGTCATAGGGGGCCG
>DASRXC010000147.1:0-6089 GCA_035654355.1 Binatus sp. (SeqCode) | reverse complement strand
TCCGGGCGGCGCGCCCACCAGCCGCGACACAGAGTATTTCTCCATGTACTCGGACATGTCGATGCGCACCATCGATTCGGAGTCGTCGAACATGAACTCGGCAAGCGTGCGCGCGAGTTCGGTCTTGCCGACGCCGGTCGGGCCGAGGAAGATGAACGAACCGATCGGCCGCTTCGGGTTCTTCAGCCCCGCACGTGCGCGGCGGATCGCCCGCGAAATGACCTTGATCGCCTCGTCCTGCCCGACGATGCGTTTGTGCAGCGCCTCGTCCATGTTGAGCAGTTTGGCGGTCTCTTCTTCTTTGAGCTTGCTTACAGGGATGCGCGTCCAGGTGGAGACGATGTGCGCGATCTCCTCGGGTCCCACGGTGTTCGTCTTCTCTCCGCGAGCATTGCGCTTCTCGATCCACTCGGCTTCCATCGTCGCCTTCTTGGCGCGCAGCTTCTCTTCGCGATCGCGGATCTGGGCCGCGCGTTCGAACTCTTGCGCCTTGATGGCGGCTTCTTTCTCGGCCTTGACTTTGCGGATCTCGACCTCGACTTCGCGGATCTCAGGCGGCAGCGATGTCGATTGCAACCGCACGCGTGAGGCCGCTTCGTCCATCAAGTCCACTGCTTTGTCCGGTAAGAAACGATCGGAGATATAGCGCGACGAGAGCCGCGCCGCGGCTTCCAACGCTTCGTCGGAGATCTTGACCCTGTGATGCGCCTCGTAGCGGTCGCGCAAGCCTTTCAGGATCTCGACCGTCTCATCGACGGACGGCTCGCCGACCATGATCGATTGGAAGCGGCGCTCGAGCGCCGAGTCTTTTTCGATGTGTTTGCGGAATTCGTTGAGCGTCGTCGCGCCGATGCATTGCAGCTCGCCGCGCGCAAGCGCCGGTTTGATGATGTTGCTCGCGTCGATCGCGCCCTCGGCGGCGCCGGCTCCGACCAGCGTGTGCAACTCGTCGATGAATAGGATGATTTCGCCGCTCGCCCCGCGGATCTCGTCCATGACGCGCTTCATGCGCTCTTCGAACTCGCCGCGGTACTTGGTGCCAGCGACCAGTCCCGCAAGATCGAGCGTGATCACGCGCTTGTCGCGCAGCAGTTCCGGCACATCGCCGTTGATGACGCGCTGCGCCAGGCCCTCGGCGATCGCGGTCTTGCCGACGCCTGGCTCACCAATAAGTGCAGGGTTGTTCTTCGTGCGCCGCGAGAGGATCTGGACGACTCGTTCGATCTCGGTGTTGCGCCCGATAACCGGATCGAGCTTGCCTTCGCGTGCGAGCTGGGTGAGGTCGCGACCGTACGCATCGAGCGTCGGAGTCTTGCTCTTGCCTTTTGACGCGGTTTGGGTCTGCGTCTCGGCGCCCAGCAGCGACGTCGTCTGGACGCGCACTTTGGCCGGGTCGACGCCCAGGTTGGTAAGGACGCGGGCGGCGACGCCTTCGCCCTCGCGGATCAGACCGAGCAGCAGGTGCTCGGTGCCGATGTAGTTGTGGTTGAGCTGACGCGCCTCTTCGAAGGCCAGTTCGATGACGCGTTTGGCCCGCGGGGTGAACACCATCTCCTGTTGCACGGTCTGGCCGCCGCGCCCGACGATCGCCTCAACTTCGGCTCGAACCTTCGCCAGGTTGACTCCCAGAGTTTCCAACACTTTGGCGGCAAGGCTCTCGCCTTCGCTGATGATGCCGAGCAGGATGTGTTCCGTTCCTATGTAGTTGTTGCCGAGGCGCTGTGCTTCTTCTTGCGCCAGCACGATGCTGCGGCGCGCGCGCTCGGTGAACGGTTCCCACATTGACATTGGCTTCTATCTTCTCCATCGGCCGCAGATACGGCGGCCAACACTTTCTAAAGGTAATACAGGTGTTCGACGCGCTGCGCCGATTACGCTTCTTTTGTTCATCTCCCCAAAAAGTGGAGCAGGAAAAAGAAAAAGCCCCAAGGGCTCTCGGTCTTCGCTGTACTGGAGCCCGCCGACACGGCGGGAATCTCATCGGCTTTCGCTTGATCAGGTCTTGCCTGATCGCTACGCCCGGGTTGCACAATCCGGATGCGGTCGGTGCTCACGCCGTCCGCTCGCCGATCGGTACGCTATAGAGCGGCCCCTTGAGGCTTACACGGATAATACGCCCGACACTGTCACAGTGTCAAGGCAACGCGCACCGGAAATCCGAGAAGTTTTCAAGAAGTTTATCGTATGCCGGAATCCGGTCACTTCATCGCGCTCGGATTGGGCTCGAATCTCGGCGATCGCGAAGCGAATCTGTCGCGCGCGCTTGCGTTATTGCGGGAAGTTATCCACATCGATCGCATCTCGCCCGTGTACGAGACGAGGCCGGTCGGATTCGAAGAGCAGCCCGAGTTCCTGAACTGTGCGTGTATCGGGCGGACCGCTCTGTTGCCGCACGAGCTGCAAGCTGCCGTGCGCTCCATAGAACGCAGCGTTGGCAGAACCGTTTCGTTCCCGATGGGTCCGCGGGCGATCGACATCGACATCCTGATCTACGACGACCTGGTGATGAACGAGGACGACCTTACGCTTCCCCATCCGCGCATGCGCGAGCGCGGGTTTGTGCTCGTGCCGCTTCGCGACGTTGCACCGCAGCTCGTCGAACCCGTCTCGGGACGCACCATCGCTCAACTTGCCGCCGCTATTGACCTGTCTGGTATCCGCAAGTGCGAACGCAGCTTAGTGACGCGCATCCAGCGCGACGTCCAGGAAATGCGACCACAAGTTCCGCTTGCGCTGAATCGCGCCGGCGTGACCGGCGTGAAGACGACGCTCTCCTTGCCGCTGCCGGCCGGCCGGCAGAGCGTGATCGCGACACTCGACATCTTCGCCGACCTCGACGCCGCGCACAGCGGCGTGCACATGTCGCGCTTCTCTCAGGACTTGGAAGATGCGCTCTTCGAGCTCGCGCGACAGGCCGAGGGCGGATTGGAGTCGCTCGCACTAGCGGTTGCGAAACGCGTCGTGGAGAGCCAGCGGGCCGAGATCGCACACGTCGACGTGCGCGCCGAGTTCGCGTTGTGGCGCCACACGCCCGCAAGCGGCATTCCGACCAACGAATTTTACACGGCGCTCGCCAGGGCGGTCGTCGCCCCGGACTTCGCACGCAGCTTAAGCGGTGTTGAGGCGGAGGGCATCACCGCGTGTCCATGCGCCCGGTCGATGGTTGCCGAAACTGCACGCGAACGTCTCGCGGCAGCCGGCTTCACGCCGGAGCAGGTCGACACGGTGTTGAGCACCGTTCCCATTGCGACGCACAATCAGCGCGGCCGCGGAACGCTTTTGGTCGGCGGTGCCGGATCGTTGACGCTACCCACGATGGTGGCGATCGTCGAGCAATCGATGTCGTCAGAGACGTACGATCTGCTCAAACGTCCGGATGAGCTGTTCGTGGTCAACAAAGCGCACAGCGCGCCCCGGTTCGTCGAAGATGTCGTCCGAGAAATGCTGCGGTACGCGAACGATGCGCTCGCAGACTCTCCGGACGACGCCTTCGTCTTCGCTCGTCAGCTGAACTACGAGAGCATTCATAAGCACGACGCCGTGGCTGAATCGTGCGCGCTGCTTGGCGAGCTGCGCCGCGAGCTTGCCGGCGAGACGGGTGTGTCGCACACGTCCCTCGAAGAGTGGATGTACGGGAGAAATGTAGCAGCCGGCACCTAGGCCGGCCGAGGGCAAACGAACGATGTGGGACTGGGAACGAGCCTCTGTTCCCTACCAGCCGATTCACCGGCGCCGGCTCCTGCGACGCCGTGTCCTGACGCTGCTGATCGCGGCGCTCGTCATCGTTCCATATTATCTCTATCATCACCAGCGCGCGGTCGAACCGGTCGGCGCGCGAGTCTTCGATCAAGTCGTCTCGACGATCGCGATCCGGTACTTCGATCGGTCGTATAACGGGATCGCGTGGCGAGCGGCTGCCGAGCGATACCGCCTGCTCGTCGTGAATGCTCCGACGACACATGCGCGTTACGCAGCTTTGCGCTCGATGATCTCATTGCTGCACGATAGCCATACGGCCGTATACTCACCCGATGACCTGCAGCCGCGCCGCGATGAGCGCCGCCATGAAGTCTTCGGCATGTCACCCGACGCTTCGACCGATGGTCCATCGATCGACTGGCGCACGATCAAGCCAGGGATCGGCTATCTGCGAATTGCGTCGTTCCCAGATGCGATGAACGATGTGCTCGGGTGGGCAATGAGCGACTTGGAGCGCGATCGCGCGCTGATTCTTGACCTGCGTGGCAATCCCGGCGGGTTGGTCGACTCGGTCGACGAGGTCGCCGGCGTCTTCTTGCCGCAGGGTTCGTTGATCTCGAGCGGTACGCGGCGCTATCACGTTTTTGGACCGCAAGAATTTCGCGCGACGGACGATTCAGGCGCGCACTTCTCAGGCCGATTGGTCGTGTTGGTTGACTCTCAGACGCGCAGCGGCGCTGAATCGCTCGCACGGGCGCTGCAGTACTATCATCGCGCGACGCTCGTCGGCACGAGAACCGCCGGCAAGGTGCTTGGCGTCGATGCCGAGATGACGCTCGATGATGGCGGCCTGCTGCGCGTGGCGACGCTCGACATGCGCGACCCGAGCGGTAAGCGCCTAGAAGGTAGGGGCGTAAAGCCCGACCGCACCGCTACGGTAAAAACCACTTTGGTCTACGCGATTCGTCTTTGCGACCGGGGCTGATCGGCTAGCTTCATCAGAGAGCGAAACCGCTAGGCTCCGGTATCCTAGAGTTTGCCGGCGAGGTTCTCCATCAACTTCTTGTAGACCGCGTCGTGCAGGTCTTTCCGCTCGACGATCACCGCCGTCGGCGCCGATTTGCGGCACTTATCGATCTCTTTCGCGGGGACGTCCGTTAAGAAGACTGGCAAATTCCGCGTGTTGAATCCATCTTTGATGTAGCGCGCCGCTTCGCGGCCGTGCGAAGGAATGCGGCCTAACGAGATCACCACGACGTCGGGGCGCTCGCGGCGCAGAACGTCGAAGAACGTCGGCCACCGAGGCTCGGCCTCGACGACGCTCGCCCCAAGCGTGCTCAGCGCCTCGCGTCGAGCGGCGCAATCCGGGTCAGTATCAAATTGCAGCAAGAGCACTTTTGCCATCGTCGACGTTATTCGTCCCGCGCACCGTTTTCGCCCTGGCAAGAAAGCGCTGACCGGCGCCGAATCGCGCGGGTCCTACATCACACCTTTGCATTTCCACAGGGCTAGGGAGGTTTTCGATGGCCACCGCGGGAGCGACCAAAGTCAAGGGCATGGATGCCTCATACTACTTCGCCAAAGATATGGCGCGTGCGACGAAGTTCTACAATGAGTTATTCGGGATGGAGCCGACGCTGACGTTCGGCGAGGACGTCGCCGAATACACGTTTCCGAGCGGCGAGACGTTCGGCTTGTTCCGGTCCGATGATTGGAAGCCGCGCGGCGGAATATTGTTCAGCGTTGACGACCTCGACAAGGCAGTTTCGGAACATAAGGCGCGCGGCGTCAAGTTCCTAGGCGACGGCCACATTGAGCAGTCACCGGTCTGCTTCATGGCGTTCGGCGAGGACAGCGAGGGCAACAGCTTCATCCTCCATCAACACAAGTAGGAAGCTGCACGTGGCTAGCTCACAAACTCGAGTACAAGGCGTCGACGCGATCTACTACAGCGTCGAGGACCTCGACCGCGCGATGAAGTTCTACACCGATCTCCTCGGCATGGAACCATCGGTCACTTTCGCAAACTTCGGCGCCGAATGGACGCTGCCGCACGGCGAATCCTTCGGCATCATGAAGCTCCCAGACCGGTTGAAGGAAACGCACGGCCGGTACTGGCGTGGCAGTTCGGGCGTGATGTTCGCGGTGAAGGACCTCGACGCGGAAGTCGCCGCAGCGAAAGCACGCGGCGTGAAATTCCACGACGAAGGCAAGCCGCAAGAAACACCTGTGTGCTTCATGGTGTTCGGCGAGGATAGCGAAGGCAATACGTTCGCGCTCCACAAGCGCAAGTAGGCACGGCGGCCGCGAAGAGGCCGGCGCCGCAATCGCACGGAACTCCGCGGCCATGCCGCATGAGTCCGAGCTCGAGCTGCTCGCGCAAAAACGGG
>DASRXC010000146.1:0-4166 GCA_035654355.1 Binatus sp. (SeqCode) | reverse complement strand
AGGTCCTCGCCGGTCAGCGGAATCGCGGCGAGGCGTGCTTCCCACGCGCGAATGAGTGTCAGATCGCTTTGCCGGCCCGCTTCTGACGGCGTGTCAAGCTGGCCATCAAGACCGCGAATGCCGAGCTGAGTCGCGACGATCGGATGCAGTTGCGCCCAGCGATATGTCATATCGTGGGCGAGCGATTGAAGCTGGTCGTACGGCGCGTCCGCAGCGGAGACCGTCGCCGCGCCCCCCGCAAACCAAAGTGCGAGCGCAAGCCAGGAGATCGGTCGTAGCGTAAGGGTCAGCGAGTGTGCTCCCGCAGGTGCCTCTACCTCAATGTCTGTCGATGATTCGCCGCGCGGCCCGATTCAATTGGTACGGCGGCGAATCATTCCGTAACGCGGCAAGGCGGGCGGCAAAGGGTCTCACATAATTCTCATGGCTAGTTCAAGCGGCGTTCACGGACTCGGCCGTATACTATGCGCAGGCACCGCCCGTAGTGTGGCGGTTGGCGGAGTATGCTCATGAGCTCGAGTGTTGACCAACTAACCGGCACCGGCGACGAATACCGCCCCGCCGGCTCGCTGACCGACTTCGATGAGGCGTTAGCGGAATACAACGGCCCATGGAACCCCCGGCTCGCCGCGCACCTCCTGCGGCGTGCGGGCTTCGGGGGTTCCGCTTCGGAGATCGCCGCGGTCGCGAGCGCCGGCATGCAAGCGTCAGTCCAGCGCCTGATCCATTTCGGCCAAGACACGATGCCAGCGGCGCCTGACGGCGACATCTCGTTCGACTTCGGCCCGACCGCCGACAAGCGCCAGCGCCAGCGCTCGTTCCTCGCGACCCAGATGTGGTTCGTCAGCCGCTGCTTGCAGACCCCAAACCCGCTGCGCGAGCGCATGGTCTACTTCTGGAGCAATCACTTCACGAGCGGACTGGGCCAGGATGGCATAACGCCGCAGCTGATGGTCAACCAATATAACCTGTTCGCACGCTACGCTCTTGGCAACTACGCCGAGCTCACCCACGAGATCTCAAAAGACGGCGCGATGCTGCTGTACCTCAACAACGCGCAGAACCGCCAGGCTCACCCGAACGAAAATTACGCGCGCGAGCTCATGGAGCTGTTCACCATGGGCGTCGGCAATTACGCCGAACAGGACGTGCGCGAAAGCGCGCGCGCCTTCACTGGCTGGACCGTACTGCGCCGGCAAGACGACGCGGTGATGTTCATGCCGCAATTCCATGATAACGGATCCAAGACGTTCCTCGGACGCAGCGGCGATTTTATGGGCGATGACATCGTCGACATCATCATGCAACAAGGCGCGACACCGCGCTACATAGCGCACAAGTTCGCGCGCAATTTTATCTATGACAATCCGGAGCCTGGGCTCATCGACGCACTCGCGGTGCGCTTCCGCGCGACCAATTACGACGTCGCCAAGCTGATGGGCGTCATCCTGCGCTCGAACGTGTTCTACTCGGACCGCGCGTACCGGGCGCTCGTGAAGAGTCCGCTCGAGCTCGTCATCGGCGCGCACAAGGCACTAGGCGCGACCAACGTCGAGCCGCTCGCATTGAACGCGATGCGCCAGATGGGTCAGGTCACGATGCAGCCGCCCAACGTCGCCGGCTGGCCCGGCGGCGCGATGTGGATCAACACCGGCACGCTGCTCGCGCGCATCAATTACCTCAATCAGTTAGCGCTCTCCAAGAGCGGCGGCCAAAACGCAGCCGCAATGGCAGGCACCGACACGATGATGGCGATGGTCGACAACCCAGCCGCCGCGATGCGCATGGGCGCCAACGTCGCCGACCCGACGCAGTGGATCTCCGGCGTGAACATGGGCGACCCCGGTGCCGTTGCGGACCGCATCCTGTGGATGTCGGTGCAAGCCGATGTGACGGCGCAGCAGCGGCAGACGATCGTCGCGTACCTGTCGACCGACGACACCGGCATGCACACGCACCTGACGATGGAGAACGTCGACGAAAAAGTGCGCGGCGCGATGAGCCTCGCGTTCGCGCTGCCAAGCTTCCAACTGGCCTAAGGAGTACAGCGATGTCGACCAGACGGCAATTTTTGGTCCAAGGCGTCGGCGGCTTCGCCGGCTTCTTGGCGATTGATTCGATCTTCGCGCGCGCCGCAAGGGCCGCCGTGGAAACCCCGGCGACCGGTTCGACCACCGGGAAAACGCTCGTCGTCGTCAACCTGCAGGGCGGCAACGATGGCCTGAACACGGTTGTGCCGTACGGCGACGCGACGTATTATCGCGTGCGCCCGACGATCAACGTCGCCCAAGACCAAGTGGTGAAGCTCGATGCGATGCTCGGGTTGAACCCGCAGCTCGCCGCGCTCAAACCGCTCTACGACCAGCAGCGCCTCGCGATCTTACAAGGCGTGCACTATCCCAATCCCAATCTGTCGCATTTCCGCTCGACCGAGATCTGGCAAACCGCGGCACCCGAGCGCTATCTGGACACCGGCTGGGCTGGACGCTATCTCGACGACGACGGCAAGGGGAAGGCCCCGAACCTGTTCGCCGGCGTGGCAATCGGCCCGGTGCTGCCGAAGATGATGGTGGCCGAGAAGACCGATGTACCGACGATCTCGAACCTCAACGGTTTCAAATTCAACGGCGCGCGCGACGAGCAGGCGCAGGCCGACCGGATCTTGGGCGGCGACGGCGTCAAGTACCCGTTCCAGAGCCCGTACCTGCAGCTCGTCCAAGACGTCGAAAATCACGCACACGCGGCAGCGAACGAGCTGCCGCATTTGGTGGCTGGTTACAAGCCGGCTGTCGAGTATCCGAAGACGCCATTCGCACAAGGCCTGAACTTGATCGCGGGCGTCGTCAACGCGAACGTGGGCACGAAGGTCTTCTACATCAGCCTCGGCAGCTTCGACACCCACGTCGCCCAGCGGACGCGCCAAGATCAGCTGCTCGCACAGTTCGCCGGCGGCATCGCAGCGTTCTATCAGGATCTCGCCGCGCATAAGTCCGACGGCGACGTCTTGACGATGACGTTTTCTGAGTTCGGCCGGCGCGTGCAAGAAAATGCGAACCGCGGCACCGATCACGGCACCGCGGCGCCGATGTTCCTCATCGGCGGCAACGTGAAGGGCGGCATCGTCGGCGATCATCCCAGCTTGACCGATCTCGATTACGGCAATCTGAAGTGGCACACCGACTTCCGCTCGGTCTATGCGACCGTGCTGGAGCGCTGGCTGGGCATCGGCTCTGCGCCGATCCTCGGTTCGCAGTTCGAAACGCTCTCAGTGGTCTAGATGTGAGCACCCACGCGACACGGCATTGAGGAGGTTCCAATCGATGGAACGCAAGCAATTCCTGGCTGCCTTTGGTCTAGCGGGCGCTGCCCTGACCGCGGGAGCCATCGCATCTTCGGCAACAGAAACGACGACAATGACGGCAACGACGGGAAACACTGCGTGCGGCCCGCACCCGCTGTCCTCGGGTGCCAGCCCGCGACCGCACGTGCCGCATGCACGGCCGAGCTCGATCGACAGCGCGTATCGCCGCGTCGAGCGCATCGTCGAACAGCTCTCGAAAGATCCCAACGATTACGGCGGATACAAATCGAAGGCGCTCGCCGAGCTCGGGCAAGCATATTCAGACCTGCAACAGGCAGTCGCGTTCGAACAGGCCCATCCAAGCTCGACTTCGATGCCATTGTAACGTCCGGCGCGCGGGGTACCCTGCTCCGCTACGGTGTCTTGTACGTCACCTTATAGATCGCGCCGCGTAAGTCGTCGCTGATGTAGAGCGACCCGTCGTTGCCGACTGCAATGCCAGCAGGCCGCCCGCTGACGCTTTGATCGTCACCCAGCCAACCCGTCACAAAATCTTCGACGTGATCGGGCTTGCCATTCTTGAAGAACACGGCCACGACTTTATAGCCGGTCTTCACCGAGCGGTTCCACGAGCCGTGGTACGCGACGAACAGCGCGCCTCGATAGCGCTGCGGAAATTGGGTGCCACGATAAAAGACGATCTGCAAAGGCGCTGAATGCGCTTGGAGGGTGAGCGCAGGCGGCTTTGTGCTGTAGCACTTCTCCGGATCTTTGTACTCGGGGTTCGGCATCCGATAACCGTTGGCTGCGTGACAATACGGCCAGCCATAATTGCCGTTCTGAACGATCTCGTCGACTTCGTCCG
>DASRXC010000145.1:0-5151 GCA_035654355.1 Binatus sp. (SeqCode) | reverse complement strand
GCTTTGCGCCAATCGAGGTTCTGGTTGTAATAGTTGCAGCGCGTGTCGACGCACACGTTGCCCCCGATCGTCCCCATATTGCGCAGCTGCGGCGTCGACACCGATGCGGCGGCTGCGGCAAGCGCCGGGTAATGACGTCGCACTGCGTCGCTGTTGGCGAGCGCCGTGAGGGACGTCAGCGCGCCGAGCGTCAGGCCGCTGACGTCGTTATAACGGATGTAGTTGAGATTTGTGATGGGGCGCAGGCCGACAAGCACCTTGGGTGTGAAGAGCCGCTGCTTCATGTTCGCGTAGAGGTCGGTTCCGCCCGAAACGGGCAACGCGTCGGGTCCGTGCGTGGCGAGCAGCTCAACGGCTTCGTCAGCGGTTCGCGCCGGCACGTAGGTGAACGGTGGCAATCTCAGCATCGTGGAGCGCTACTTCAGGTCTTAGAAGTACAAATCCTGATAGTAGATCGAGCTGTCGGGCGAGGGAACGTAGCCACGCACATCGCTTCTGAAAACGATCGGCGGCGTCGTGTGCGCGATCGCGACCAGCGGCGCTTGCTCGCGCACGATCGCGAGCGCCGCACGATACAACGAGCTTCGCTCCGCCGGGTCATTCGCCTCACGCGCGCGCAGCGTCAGCGAGTGGAAGCGGTCGTCCGACCAAAACGTCACGTTCGATGCGCCCGGCGGCACCGCGTTGTCCTTGTCCAACGGCATGTAGACAAAATTGTCGGGATCGCCGTTGTCGCCGGTCCAACCGATGACGCACATATCGTGTTCGCCGTTTTGCACTTTTTGGATGAATGTGCCCCATTCGAAGCCCTGCAGACGCGCGTGAACGCCGATCGCGGCGAGATCGGCTTGAATCGCTTCGGCCACGCGTTCGGGCTCCGGCAAATACGGGCGCGGCGCTGTCGGAAACCACAACGTCGTCGAAAAGCCATGCGGGTAACCCGCGAGCGAGAGCAGATGCTGTGCTTGTGTGGGGTTGTACTCGCTGTCCAGCTCGACGCCGTGCGGCCACACCGCCTCTGGCAAGAACTGTCGCGCGACCGTTGCGGTCGGATCGTAGAAATGACTGACGAGGGCCGCGCGGTCAACCGCAAGATTCAGAGCGCGGCGCACGCGCACGTCGTCAAACGGGTGCTTCCGCGCATTGAGCGCCAAGTAGACGACGCTGTTCGCGGGCTGATGATATACCCGCAACGACGGATCGTGTGCGAACTGTGCAACGCCGCCAGGAGTGGGAAATTCCCAGCCGTCGATGTCTCCACGTTGCAACAGCAAGATCGTCGTGGCGGCATCCGGGATATCGCGGAGAACGATCCTGTCGATGCGGGCTTTGTTCCCCCAGTAGTCTTTCGAACGAACGAGTGTGATGTGATCGTCGCGGACCCACTCGGCTAAACGATACGGCCCGGTGCCGACCGGTGCTCGGGAAAAGCCGTCGCGTTCTCGCGCGAGCGCGGTGGGCGACGCGATGCCGAACGCCGGCATCGCAAGATCTGCGAGGATCGGCGCGAGCGGGCGATCGAGGTCGATCTCGACGCGATCCGTCCCGAGCGTTTTGACACCGACGATGCGTCCTGGAAAACCGCCGAACTCCGCGCCGTAGTACGTGAAATACCCCCACGCATGATACGGGTTGTGCGGATCGCGCCAGCGATCGATATTGAACTTCACCGCCTGAGCATCGAACGGCGTGCCGTCTTGAAAGCGCACGCCGTGACGCAGATCGAACGTCCAACGCCGCCCGTCCGGGCTCGCGCTCCACGACGTCGCAAGACTTGGCTCGACCTCAAAGGTCCCCGGCTTGTAGCGGGTGAGACCCTCGTAGATCGCGCGCGACGTCGTGAGCGAAATGCCGTCGAACGCGACCGCGGGGTCTAATGTGACGACGTCAGTGTTGCGGCCGAACACCAACGTGTCCGCCGTGGCTCGTGCATGCTGCGCGCTGCACGCCGCACATGCGAACGCCAGGACCGCCAAAGCCAGGAGACGTACAGGGGCGCGAGGAGACATCGCATGGCACTTCTCTTGTCAGGTGCACGGCTCATTGATGGTACCGGTGCCGATCCGGTCGAAGGCGCGACGATCGCCATCGCCGGCGAACGCATCGCGTCGGTGTCTAAGTCAGGCAAACGGAGCGACGGAGAGGCGATCGACTGCACCGGTCTGACGGTGTTGCCCGGACTCATCGACGCGCACGCGCACCTTGGGTTGGTCTTCGACTTCACCGCCGATTCGGGTGCGATGTCACCCGCAGAGATCGCGGCACGCACGTTTCGTAACTGCGACCTGTGCTTGGACGCTGGGTTCACAACCGTGCGCGATATGTGCGGCGTCGACGGCGGCGTTGTACGCGCCATCGACACCGGGCTAGTGCGCGGGCCGCGAGTGTTCCCCTCAGGACCAGCAATCGTCCAGACCGGCGGCCACGGCCATATCACCGGGCCGTTCTGCTTCCAAGATCATTCGGTCGAATTTCCCGGACTTGTCCAGCTCGTCGCGCTGTGCGACGGTGCCGATGCTGTCCGCCACCAGGCGCGATTGAACTTCCGCCGTGGCGCGACGCAGTTAAAGGCGTTCATCAGCGGTGGCGTCGTCTCGACGACAGATCGCCTCGAGGACACGCAGCTCACCGTCGAAGAGCTGCGCGCCGCGGTCGTCGAGGCCGAAGCGCGCGAGACGTACGTCGCCGGCCACGCGCACAACGTGCGCGCGATCCGCAACGGCCTTGAAGCCGGGCTCCAATGCTTCGAGCACGGCACTATGCTCGATGAAGCAACGGCAGCGGCGATGGCCGCAGCCGGCGCGGCGCTCGATCCGACCTTGGCTGTCACATATTTGATGGCCGAACATTGGCGGCATTGGAAACTCCCCGAAAGTGTCGTTCCGCGCGTGAAGGACTGCGAACGGATGATGGGAGAGTCCACGCGCATCGCGCGGGCCGCAGGCGTGCTGATCGGTTCCGGTTCAGACCTCCTTGGCTCGGAGCAGAACCGGCGGGGCTTAGAGTTGACGCTCAAGGCGGCGATACTCAGCCCGATGGAAGCGATCGTCTGCGCGACGCTTTCGAATGCGCGGATCATGCACCAAGAAGAACACCTGGGTTCGATCGCTCAGGGCAAGCTTGCCGACGTTATCGCGATCAAGGGGGATCCGCTTGCGGACCCCGGGCTGTTCGATCATCCATCCCGTGTCGTGCTGGTCATCAAAGGCGGCAAGGTCGTCAAGAACACCCTGTAGACCGGCGTCCCGCGGCTGGCCAGCATTTATCGGTACTGGCTCTGCGCCATCATCAGTACTGCCCCTGAGGCTCGAGGGCGCCTCCTTCGATTAGGCTTGTAGCAGAGGACGCGCATTCACGCGCAGTTTCTCAAGCCTGACAATGGAGGTTCAAGCCATGTCCAATCGCCCGATCAACCGGTCCCTCGCCGCGTTTGCTGTCGCGCTTGCCGCAGCGATTAGCGTCGTGGCACCGGCGCAAGCAGCCGGCACAGTTGCGCTCGGCGCACTGACGCCCGCATCGCCGATCTACGCGCTCGGCCCGGTGATCACTACTGCCAAGTGCGACCTCGCCGACGCACCAGCTCGCGTGACGAAAGCATTCCCCGCTGAGTGGCCGGAAGTCGCGGCCGCGCAGGCCGTAGACGATGCCAAAACGACCGTTCTGATCGACCTCGACTCTCGTGGAACGCTGGTCGGTTCACAGATCGCCCAGTCATCCGGCAACCCGCTCTTCGATGACGAAGCGCTCCTCGTCGTGCGTAACTCCAGCTACGCACCAGAGATCCACGAGTGCAACCGCTACGCGCGCGCATACTACATCGACGTGATGTTCGAGTGACGCTCGAAGCAACACGCACTTTGCCCGCGTTCATCGCCGCCGGCTGCTACCGGCGGCGATGGACTACTCTCATCGATCTTTCAGCCGGTAGACGCACTTCATCCCTGACCAGGTCGCATCGACCGCGCAAACCTTCACATCGACCAACCCGCGCGTGAGCACGTAGTCGCGGATCACGTTATCGTCGACGTCGCTCGCTGCGCCTGAAGCGCGCTTGCGCCAACACAACCAGAGCGCGCCGTTCTTGGCGAGCGATCGTTTCCACCCATCGAAGCCGTGCTTCAACGCGGCGAAGTTCGGCACGAATGCGATGATCAGCGGCGCATTTGGCACGACGCGATTCGTTAGAACGGCTCCACGAGGCAGCTCCCCGAGCAGACTTCTGAAATTCGTTGGGGCTGCGATCGCCGCGACGCGCATCGCGGGCTTGAACCCAAGCTTCTTGGGAAGCGGCGTCTCCGAATAACCCGCGCTGGACGCAGCGGGCCTGCGTCTTACCGTTTTGCTCCGGCGCCGTGGCGGCGCAGTTCTTCTTCTAGATCGAGATGGCCGGTGACCGCCTTGCTCTCGTACTCACCCCATTGATCGCGCGGCACCATCCACATAATCTCAAACTCGTGACCGTCGGGATCGACGCCGTAGACCGATTTCGTCGCGCCGTGATCGCTTTCACCGACCAACGCTCCCGCGGCCATGAGCGCGGTGCGCGCGGTGGCGAGGTCTTCGATCGCCGGGACTTCCCATGCGAGATGGAAGAGACCAACGGCGTTGGGCGCTGGGCGTGTTGCGTTTGGTCCCAGCGCTAAGAAGCCAAGGTCGTGGTGGTTTGTCGACCCAGGTGCGCGCATGAACGCCATCTTGCGGCCCAAGCGGCCGATCTCTTGGAATCCGAAGACGTCGCGGTAGAACTGCAGAGAGCGGTCCAGATCGCTGACCGTCAACACTGCGTGGTTGAGTCCTTTGATCGGTATCATGCGCATCGCCTCATGCTGGAACGGGTGGCTTCGGCTGCGGCACCGGCACCTTCTTCAAGCGCAACGTAGAACCGGTGGATGCATCGAGTGCCTTGAGAATCTTCTCAGGCGTGATTGGGGTTGAATGTATCCGCGCTTTGATCGCGTCGGCGACGGCGTTCGCGATCGCGGGGATCACCGGGTTGAGCGGTCCTTGCCCGGCTTCCTTGGCGCCGAAGGGGCCTTCACGGTCATCGGTCTCTATGATGATCGCGTCGATGGGCGGTGAATCGAGACTGGTCAGGGTCTTGTAGTCCAACAGGTTCGGAATCTTGTGCTCGCCGGCGCGGAACGGCCATTC